>JAJCZL010000068.1 GCA_029262415.1 Deltaproteobacteria bacterium
AAACTCGGTGTCTCTGCATCGCACCTGTGCGATGTAGAGAAAGGCCGCAAGACAGTCAGCCCGGAGCGTGCGCCGTCAGCTACTTCCCAAGGGGCTGCCGTGCCGGTTGTGAAGCCGCAAGACAGGCCGGGTAGCGCCGGCCGGCTACCTTTCGCGAACTGAAACCGCGCTACATTCCGCGCGGAATGTGCATAACTCGGCGCAAAGTACACCGGCGGCACGATGATCGGTCCGCTCAGTCACTTGTGCAGAGCTTCCCTGGCACCTTCGGAGCCCCCGGGGGCTACTCGGCAGGCGGCGCGAACGCGAGCCCCCATCCACCCAGGAGGTTGTGGGCACCGTCAATGTTGCCGACGAGCGTGAGTTGCGCGCTAGACTTGTCGACAGTGTAGAGAGTTGCTGTGTTAGAGAACGTCCCGCTCGCCAGCGCGTACATGGTGCCGTCGTTGGGATCGATATCGAGTCCGAGCAAGCCCATTCCGAAACCGATTCCGCTCACCACACCGACCGACGTCGCCGACATCGCGGCAAGATCGATGCGGATGATATCGCCGGTTGTGGCCGATCCGTAAAGGAAACCGCTCTCGGCATCGAAAGTGAGATCGCCGGCGGCTACGAAACCGGTGTCGAGAACGGCCTGGCCGCCGCCGTTTTGTTTATCCAATACGTAAAGGTTGGTGTCCATCCCCGGGTTTTGCGGTCGTCCGCCCCAAGAATAGAGCGTGCCGTCGTCGCTAAACGTCAGTGCGTTGGGATTGACGCCGGCCCCCGCGACCGACGAAATCAAGGAACCGGTATTGAGGTCGATTCCGACCAGCGAACCCGTCGTGAGCACTCCATATCCCTCGCCCGTAGTCGGATCCACCGCGATATCGCCGACCAACGACAGATTGCCGCCGCCGATGACAACGGCAGTAGGAGCAGTGGCGTAGTTCTCGATGCGGTACAGAGTTCCGTCGCCGGCAGGGTGCGTGGCCACCGCATAGAGCGTCGAGGATACGCAGGCTACGCAAGTCAAGCTCACGGGACTGCCGACGGCCGACTTGAGCACGAGCAGGGCGTCGCTGGCCGTCGTCGTGCCCGACGAATCCACGTCGCATACGCAGACTACGCACGATTCCGAGCCGACGGCGGTACGCAGCACGACCAACGCGTCGGTCGCGGTCGGGTCGGCGCCGGTCGAGGCCGGCTGTCCGCAGTCACCCGGGGCGGCGTTTGCCGACGAGGCCCAACCTGAACACAGACCGATCAAGACAAGAGCAACCGAAAAGGAAACAGGCAGACGTCGTTGCACGCCTTGAGAGCGGTATCTCGGCAAATTCATCCCCGAACCTCCAGACAAAATTGGTTCCGGATAATATCCGCGAGAGACACTCTGTCAAGGGTGTTTGACCTTCAGGGCCGAGCAGCGAGCGCCTCGAGGATCGTCTTTGCCACGATCCTGTTTCCGGCCTCGTTGTAGTGCCCCGACAGACCGAACGGGAACAGACCTGTCGGCTTCGGATGCGCCTGAAATGCGCGATGCACGTCGATCACGGGGATGCCGATTTCGTCGACCAGCCGCAGCACGGCCTCGCGGTGCGGTGGCGGAGCTTGCGGGTTCGCGTAGCGTTCGAAGGCCGGGAGATACACGAAGTGCATCCTCCCATCCCAGCTCGCCACCCTGTCGTGCGACCGCTGCAGTATTTGCCGCAGCACGTCCTCTCTGAAAGGTGCTCGTTCCGCCCCGCTGCGTGCAAGAAGGGGGGCAAGCGCCAGTCTCAGGTTCTGCAGCAGCATCATGCTTTTCCAGGATCTCAGATTTCGAACAGCGCGTTGACCGGGTGTCAGGCGTCCCTTCTCCTGCTCATCGAACGACCGCAACGCTCCATCGATCGGAGTTTGCAGTTGCCACAGTCCCTGGCTGAAACCCTCTTCCAAATAGCGCGGCAGCAACTGGTGACGCATCTCCCGTTCGAGGTCGTCGAGGTCATTGCCTTCAAAGAAAAACCACAGCACCGTCGGGGGCTCCAGGTGGGCGGCGTACTCGACGAGGGTTGCGCCGATGGCCAGCGGACCGAAACCGGGAATGCCGAAGGTCAGGGTTCGGGGATACGCTTCGCGCACCAGTGCGGCGGCATGATCCTCGTCGCCGATGCACATCCCGATGGCGAATGAATCGCCCACTATTGCGACCTGGAGGGAATCGGAGTCGTACAGCCCGGGAGGATTTCGGAACCCGTGCTCGTCGCTCTCGTAGGTGAGATAACCTCCGTCCCGGTTGCAGAAGAGGACGTGCGCGCGAGAAATTCCCCCCAGCGGCACGACCTTGACACCATCGATGTCAAGGGTCAGGCGCCTTGCGATGTACGCGGCTCCATAGCTCGGCTGATACGCGGCGACGCCCTCGGCAGCGAGATCAGCGAACATCTCGGCCGTCGAGCGTTCGTCGAACGGGGCCCCCGCGTCCTCGGCGGCCTTCCACATCGCCAGCCACCTGGCCCTCTGCGACGGGGCTGTGAGCGCCAGCTTCGGCTCGCTGTAAGCGACCCAATGCTCGCGAAGCAACAGGCCGATCTCGACCGCGTAGACCGTGACGAGCATCGCGACCAGCGCAACAATCGTCCCCAGGATGCGCGAGTTCGCACCCCGACGACCTGCGAAAGCCGCAGATTCCGGCGTATGGTTTTCTCGCTGCGGCTCTGACATCTCAGTTACCTTCAAGGTCGTGCCGGCCGGAGCGGGACGCGCTCACACCGTAAACGCTTTCTATGGAAGATAGGTGATACCTTCAATCGCCCATCTGATTTCAGACGCACGTCACTTCTTGCCAATCACCGAACGCACGTGCCCTCAGTAGCCGGGCATTGGCGGTGTGCAGCAGATGACGGCCAACTCAAAAAAGGCGCTTGATTACGGCTTCAACTCGCGGACGTCGATTGATTGGGCGGCTCGAGCAGACCCAACTGTACCAGAAGCGTGAACTGATCGGTCAGCGCCCACTGCTCGGCAATCTTTCCGTCTTGCAAACGAAAGATCGAGGTGTCGGCAATCTCGACCGACTTTCCCGTTGCCGCAGCGAACGGTAACCGGCCTTTGTGGGTGCCGCGAATCGTAAGCCGGACAACCACTCGATCTCCGGCAGCGATGAGATCCTCGATTGTCTCGTTGTAGTCGGGAAAGGCTTCGCGAAGCATGGCGGCGAGTTCTTTTACGCCGCCGGCGCCACTGCCCCAACTCGGACCGAACGGAGAGGCGTGTACCTGGAAATCCTCGGCGTAGAACTCCGGGGTGCGAGCGATATCGCCTTCGCTCCAGATGACGCGGCACGCGGTGCGTACGATTTCTTCATTTGTCATATGTCTGACTTTGCATTCCGCGACAGCTGTGTCACCTGGCCGGCTCCACGTCTCAAGACCGAAATCGCTCGAGTTGAGACCGGCGGATCAAATCAACGAAGGATCGATCACGAGCCGCCACGCATCGCGCGCACGGAGTTAGCGGTACTTCCCATTGGCTCTCTAAAGACCGAGCCGTGGTTGAACTCAGCGGACCACGCAGTCTTCACACTATTAGTATTGTCGGCATTGACAGTGGACGACCAGTATCTGTCGAGTAGTAGCGTGCCGCTACAAGCCGGATCGCTCACCTCGGTACAGCTCGCCCCGCAGTCGGTCCCATGCAGCGCAGGATCTAACGCCGGTTCCGCCGCGCGGACATCTCGAAGCGTTTCCAGCTCACTGAGCGTCGGGATTCGCCAATCGTCGTAGCCGCCCACCACGACGAGGTCGTTTAGTGCCACAATGTGCTGCCAGATCGTCAATCGACCCGAGGCCAGGTCGCACGTTTCTCCCTCGTCGAACTCGCCAATGCGATTTTCGAGTACCTAGAGGTCTTTCACAATCGCCAGCGTCGACACTCGGCGCTTGGTATGGTTTCACCAGTCGAGTTTGAGATTCGACACAGAAGCGGGGCGGCAGCATGAATCCAGTTGGCCGACTCCACGAAAGTCAGGGCACACCAAAGTGTCCGGAGAACCCCGGGCGGTTCGTTGTGGCGCGCACTTCGCTTTTCACGTACAAGGTCGAGCTTTGCACGACGCCGCTGCGGCTCTGAGGCCGCGTAACGCAAGGATCATAACCGATGAAGAGCATTCGAAATGACAAGGGCGCGAGCCCCATTTGCCGTCGTATTTTGGCTGCAGTCCTGGTGCTGCTCTCGCTTGCGGCGGCGCCGCCGGCGTACGCGTCTGAGACGGCCGCAACAGTGGCGGGCGAGCCCATCACGATGGGCGAGCTCGAGAAGAGTGTCCGATCGCATCTCATTGAGATCGACAACCAACGCTACGAAGTTCTCGATGCGGGCCTGCAGGAATTGATCGGCGGGCGTCTATTCCTTGCCGAGGCAAAGTCACGTGGGATCGCGGTCGAAGCGTTGCGCCGGGAAGAAATCGTATCGAAGGTCGCCGAGGCGACCGACGCCGAGATCCAAGCCGTCTTTGATATGAACAAGCAGAAGCTCGGCGAAACCACCCTCGACGACGTACGCGACCAGATCGTCGCCTACTTGCAGGGACAGCGTACGGCTGCGCGCACGACGGAGTTCTTGGGCGAGCTGCGCGCCAAGTATCCGACGGTGGTGATGTTGAAACCGCCGCTCGTCAAGGTTGCCACCGGCAACAACCCGCCGCGCGGCGCCGCCGATGCTGCGGTGACGATCGTAGCGTTCTCCGACTACGAGTGTCCCTACTGCAAGCGCGGCGAGCAGTCGATCGAAGCGGTGCTGACCAAGTACGGCGACAAGGTCCGGTACTACCACCGCGATTTTCCGCTGCCCTTCCACGCCAATGCGCGTCCGGCGGCGCAGGCCGCACGTTGTGCAAACGAGCAGGGAAAGTACTGGGACTACCACGCGATGCTGTTCCGCAGCGCCGAGCTGTCCGAGGAGCACCTCAAGGAGATCGCCGACAGTCTCGGCCTCGATCGTGGCAAGTTCGACGAGTGCCTCGCCTCGGGCAAGTACGGTAAGGCGATCGACGCCGACGTCGCCGCCGGCGCCGAGGTCGGAGTGTCGGGTACGCCGGCGTTTTTCGTCAATGGCCGCATGTTGTCCGGAGCGCAGCCGGCCGAGAAGTTCTTTGCGCTGATCGACGCCGAGCTTGCGCGCAAAGGGGTCGGCCGCCGGTAGAGGTTGGAGCCGGCCGGCGGGTTATTCAATAACTTCGCCGGTCCCTTCTGTCGGCGGACACGGACAGTCGAGCGTGATGCCTGCAACGCCGACGGCCGCGCGCAAACACGTCAAAGCGTCGGTTGCTGTTGTGGGCATCGTGCCCTTGGGCGCGCAGATGCATTTGGGCGCGCAGATCGTGGCGCCGACCGCGGTTCTCAACAGATAGAAACAGTCGGTTGCGACCGGGCCAACGCTCGACCGCGAGACCGGCGCCGAGCACACGCCGGGGCCTCGGTAGCCGCCCGCGAGCCCGGTCGGATCGACGATGCGGCCGTTTGCGACGCCGTCCAGGTCGCCGAGACCGCCGTCTACGTAGGTAATAGTGCGCCCTTCCCCGAACGGGCCGGCGTCGGCGGTGAGATCGACGAAACCTTCGGTCGGATCGTACTGTAGAAACTGATCCGCACCGGGGTGGAAAAAGTTCACGTAGTAGAAAGCCCCGATGCTTTGGCCGACCGCGAGGTCGTCAGTACGGTAGCCGACCACGCCGAACGGAAACACGATATTGGGCACGTCGGCGGGGCTGGCCGCTAAGGCTTCGGTTTGCGAGAGCGTCGAGATGCGGTTGATGTTTCCCTGCGTTGAGAAAATCCCCATCACGTCGCCGTTCTCGGCGTTCTTGTACACGCTGATTCTTTGCGTGCTGTCGTCGATCCCATCTGAGTTGACGTCGAAGAAGCCGGTGACTTCTGCGCGGTCTTCGACGCCGTTGTCGTCGGCATCGTTCGGATCGACCGCGGCCGTCGTGAATGCAAAGGGTCCAGAGTATTCGGAGACCTGGCCCGAAGAGTCTACGTAGCGTGCGCTGATCGTATAGCCGGTGCCCGGGTCGAGCAGCGGTCGCGGCAAGACGAGTTCGCGCGAGCCGACCAGCTGTAGATGCCGTTCAAATACGACGCCCTGCACGCCGCCGTCAAGAGGACCTTCAATGCGGATGCCTACTGCGCTGGCACCGTCGATGCTGTCGGGGTCGTTAAACGACGAGATCGCAAGATTGAACTGTGAGAGCGGGAACGCGGAATCAGGAGTAAGTCCGGAAATACTCGGAGTCTCGGGCGGATAGCCCGGCAGCAGCGGCAAGGTAGTCGTGGTCGGGCCGGGGAACGTCGTGGTGGTACTGCTGATGGTGGGCTTGACGGTTATCAACTCGCCGGCCTGGTGGTCGAACTGCAGTGGTGCGGCGATGATCAGCGAGCCGAGACCGGTGATCGTCGCTTCTTCTTGGTTCGCGCCGCCCGGATTGATGACGATCGCCTGCCCGTTCTGGAAGAACTCGTTTTGCGCGGGATCCAACCCAAGTACTTCGAGGTCGTGGATCTCAAGCACCGTGGTACCCGCGGCAGCGTCGGCAGCGAGAGCGGTTTGCGGGAGTAAGAACACTTCGAGACCCGAGGGCACGTAGTTGCGCCAGCCGCCGCCCGGTGTCCAGCGTTGCAGATGACCGAAGGTGTTTTGGCGCAGCACCAGCGCGCTCGGATTGGTGGTGTAGGTGGGAGTAAGCGGGCAGCTTTGCGCTGCGGCCGGGCCGGCCCCGCGCGGCGCAGACCCCAGGCCGGCCCCAGGCGGCGCAGAGCCCGGACAGCCCGAGCTGATGATCGCCCAGGTGCCGGGTCCGACATACACGAGTTGCTCTTCCTCGACCGCCGCTGCGAGGTCGTCGAGGCTGTCGGGTGTGGCATCGGCTGCACGTAGGTTCAGCGTGGCTCCGCGGAAGTACATCCTTGCGGCAGTGCGGAAGTCGACCGGATCGTTCCAGCTCTTGCCCGGGTCAAAGCGCGTTGCCCTTACGCGGCCGTCGGGTCTGTAGGCAGCCATCGCCGGTGAGTTGGGAGTGTGGGTGGAGAACTCGCGCAGATACGCGTTGCGTCCGGCGGCGTCGTTCCAAGTAAGCGTGGCCGGGTGTTGGAACTTGAGCTTGCGCATCAACTTATAGATTTCCAAACGAACTTCGGGCGGAAGTATCTTTCCGTCGGGGCCCAGGAACGCCATCGGGTCGATGTCGCCGGTGACCTTCTGCCAGCCTTGTAGCGGGTCTTCGATGTTGGCCACGAGTGCTGGACGGCCGTTTTGACCGGTTACCGGCGAGCCGCGGAACCTACGTTGTTCGGTGATCAAAGCTTCTGCGGGCAGCGGGAAGTTCTGGTCGAAATTGTCGGCTGCGCCACTCAGGCTGTTGCGCGAGACCGGCATGCCGTCTTTCTGGAACTTGAGCCACTTTGCACGCTCACTCTTTGCGATATCGCCGCCGAGCCCGGTTTCGGGATGCGCCCCCTTGCCGTACCACTCATCCCAGCGTTGGCCCCAGCGTGCTTCGACTTCGGCGATCGTCTCCGAATGCGCACCGGCATTGTTCAGCCGCCGCCGGACCTCGGAAAGAGGCGGCGGTTGGGCGATCAGCACCTCGTCGATCTGGTTGGGGAAGTCGAGCCAATCTACGTCGATGGGGTGAACGTTCTTGGCCTTGAGCGGGAAAGGCTTGAGCGCGAATTTTCCGGTTCTGAGTTTCTGGATAACGCCCGCACCGCGACGACGAACAACGATAGTGATGTTCCAGCGCTCGGCAAATTCACGGAACAACCGGTCGCTTAACTTGTCGATCCCGAACAACGGAGCCAGGTGAGCGGCATAGGCAAGGTCGTCACCGTTCTTCAGCGCACGTACGCCTACTGCTGCGCGCGCTTCGAGTGTTGCGGCTTGCGAAGCGGCTTTAGCCGCGACGCCGCGCGTGGCGGTGAACGCGGTCTTGTGTGCGAGCTTGCAGATAGCGAACACGCCGGGAAGTACCACATCGATGTTCTCGCCGGTGAGCTCTCCCCACCACTGTGCAACTGCGGCAGAGTCGCCCGTTTCCCAGTCTGTGGCCAGGCGGGTAAAGCGTTGCTCGACGGCGTTATCGAAAAGTACGCCTGCATCGTTGAACGGCATCGCGAACGCGATCGCTATCGCGGCGATCGTGTTTGAGTCATACAGTGCCTTGTCTGCCGGCGTGAGGCCTTCGCGGATGTCGAGCAGGTACTTGGCAACCTTGTCGCCGACGGCCTCGTAGGTTTCCGGCCAATCCCAGGGCGACAATCCGAGAACGAGCGCTTGTCCGGCCAGACCGACGAGTGCAGAAATGCCCTCGGCGACGGTTGCGAGGCCGTCGAAGGTGCCGACCAAGTAGTGGCCGATCAACGCGCCGACCGACGCATCGATCGGCGGGTCGCTCGAGACGTCAACGCGCACAAGGTGGTCGGTAGAGCCTTCCTTGTAGAAGATCTGTTCCGGTGCGAGCGCAGTGCGCGTGTCGTCGGGGTTCAGAATGAAACCGGTAGGCTTGAAAGTGACCGTTCCGCGTGTACCGCCGTCTACAAGTGTACGTACGGGCGCGCGGAACATAACCTTCTCACGCGGCGCAAGAACCTGCGCGATACCGATCGCGCACTCGGCATCCGGAGCGCTGGTGCCATTCGGGATCGGCTGAGCGTAGAACGCATTGCCCTGCGGCTGCGGCCGCACCACGACGAGGATCGTTTCATCGTTGCTAAGATTCTCGACTGTTCCGAGTATGCGCCAAGAGTTTCCGCCGATTACCCACTCGGCGCCGTTGCGAAGGAAGGTGTTGGAGGTCTCGCTTTCGAAGTACAGGATTATGTCGCCCGAGATCTTTACGACTGTAAAGCCGGTTTCGCTGAGCGTGCCTATACCGGACGGGTCTTGTGCGGTGATGAGCGCTTCGACGTTGTATTCACCGTCGGCGCGCGCTTCTAAAGTGTAGGTACGCGAGATCGACTCGCCCGGTGCCAGCGTACCCAAGGCCGCCGGGTTCGGATTGGGGCCGACCGGGTCGAACGGGCCGCCGGTGACCTGCAGCGCTCCGAGCACCGGCGGCGGGATCAGCCGTGAGGATACCGCGATCGGTTGGGCGAATATGTTGTTGACGTCCTGGTTGAAAACGTTGGTCACCGTGACCGTAGCAGTGACCGTTTGCGGGATGGGGCCTTGGGCGGTGTCCTCAAGCACCACCACGGGTTTGTCTACGTCGACCTTCACTTTCAAGATCGTCTGCGGCACGTCGATGACGCGTGTTACAGGGCCGGGTACGACCGCGAATCCGCGGCTGTCAACGCCGGTCGCGTCGTTGCTAAGAGTCAGCCTACCCCTGGAGGTGGCGCGCAGTGTGTACGTACGCGACAACGCTTCGCCGGGCTGCAGGCTGAAATTTTGCGGGATCCCCGGCGGGTTCGGACCGGCTACGACTTCGACAATCGCCGACGGCGAGAACACCAGCGGGGTCCAATCGATGCCGGTGATTGCCGCGGTGTTAGTCGGATCGGCCTGGATCGTGACGCGCACGTCGAATTGCTCGTCGACCTCGACGACGCTCAAGAGGCGGCCGGGGAGCGTCAAGGAGAGGATCAGGTTGTCCGTCATCCCGATCGCGACGCTCTCGGCATTCATCTCGATTCCGCGCTCGCTGTCGCTGTTCGTCGGTGAGTAGTGCTCGAAGACCTCGAAGTAGTAGCTGGCCCCGCGCGCCTCGAGCACGGTGAGATCGCTGGGAAGCTGCGACGCATCCCGCACCTGCACCCGATACGTCATCGTGAAGGACGTCGGAGGCAGGGGGCCGCCCCGATCCCACCTGACACCCACGGCCTGAGAGTCGCCGGTGACTACGGCGCCCGGCGCGCCGGTTACCGAACCGGGGACGATGTCCGCGCCTAACGGGGCGTAGAGGAACACGCGCGCGAACTGTATCTCGCCGTACGGATAGTCCGTGGCCGTCACCGTGTACGTGATTTCATCGCCGGGGGCGGCCGATCCCTGATTCGCCGTCATCCGCACACGGGAGTAGAGGAACGTCGCCTCCTCGACGAGGTCGCCTTGGGCGCTTCCATGGCCGACCTCGACGACGTTCGCGTCGATGTGCATCGCGATCGTCACCTTGGGTGCGATTTCGGGGAGGTCGGCCAGGTCGGCCACGCGCACGAGGATCTCTACTTCGGTGTGACTGTGTACGGATCCCTGGCCGGTCGAATCCTGCATCAGGCTGACCGTGTTGCCGTTCGCGGTCACGGTCGTCGGGTTCCCGGGAGGAAGGAACTCCCAGTCCAGGTACTCCATGGAGGACGGCAGTATTACTGTCGTCGTTGCCGTCGCCACACCGTGATTCGTCACACCGCTCCGGAGCCGGAGCCTCAGAACCTCTCCCGGCACGATTAGGTGGGTGAACCCGTCGCGACTGATGATGTCGAGACTTATCTCTCCGTCAGCGGTTCCGTGAGCCGCGGCGGGTGATGCTCCCAGGCCCGCGAGCACTCCGAGGACTGTGATCGCCGCGATCAGCCGGCGTAGGCAATGTGGCGGGGAATGGCGGTTCCTCAGGGCCCGGCTCTGGTTGGTCATCGCAGCCTCCCAGTATCCCCGGCGATAGGGCATCGGGGGAGGACTAGCTTAGAGGCGACGGTTTCCCGGGAAGGGCATCGTTCCAAGCGCAACGCGATCATCGTGTGAGCAGCATGCACCGCACTGGATAGTGCCAAGTGCCCGAAGTTAGAACAATTCTGACAAGGTATGCTTGTAATCTAAATCGCCGCCGATCCCCCATATGGGTACTTCTTCATCGATTGCGTGACTTCACTCGTGCAGTTGATGTACGGAGCCTTCTCTGAGCGAGCGATCTGTTGGGTGGGACGTTCAGCCGAGGAACAGTCGATAAGCCGGGTTCTGCGTCTCATCGACGTAGCCGTAGCCGACTTCGTCCAAGAAGCGCTCGAACTCAGGCTTCTCGGCCGGGGGCACCTGCATGCCGATCAACACGCGGCCGTAATCGGTGCCGTGGTTGCGGTAGTGGAACAGACTGATGTTCCACGTGCGGCTCATGTGTTCGAGAAAACGCATGAGCGCGCCGGGACGCTCCGGGAACTCAAAGCGGTAGAGTAGTTCGTGCGCTGCCTGCGGCGCATGGCCGCCGACCATGTGGCGGATGTGCAGCTTAGCCATCTCGTTTGCGCTGAGATCGATAGTGTCAAAGCCCGAAGCATCTAACTGATCTGCTATCGTCGCCGCCTCGGCTTTGCCGCCGACTGCGATGCCGACGAATATGTCGGCGCGGTCTGAACTGCCGTAGCGGTAATTAAATTCGGTAATACTGTGTTCGCCGATCAGCCGGCAGAACGCTTTGAGGCTGCCCGGGGTCTCCGGGATCGTAACGGCGAGAATCGCTTCACGGTGCTCGCCGAGTTCGGCGCGCTCGGAGACATGGCGCAGGCGGTCGAAGTTCATGTTGGCGCCCGAGCAGATCGCTACGATACTGCCACTGCCACTGCCGGCTGCAGCGCCGGTTTCGTCTGCGCGCGCCGCCCAC
The DNA here is from genome assembly GCA_029262415.1 of Deltaproteobacteria bacterium. Taxonomy (GTDB): domain Bacteria; phylum Desulfobacterota; class Binatia; order UBA1149; family JAJCZL01; genus JAJCZL01. The sequence goes on from JAJCZL010000068.1 coordinate 11,555, forward strand.
GCCTTGGCGCCCGCGACCGCGAGCGCGCCCGCGGGCTCGAGCACCGCGCGGGTGTCTTCGAATACGTCTTTGATCGCCGCACAGATCGCGTCGGTGTCTACCAGTACGATCTCGTCGACGAGTTCTTTGACCAGGCGAAAGGTTTCTTTGCCGGCGATTTTGGTCGCCACACCGTCGGCAAACATACCGACGTGATCCAATTCGACGGGATGTCCCGCCTGGAGGGCCGCATGCATTGATGCGGCGTCTTCAGGCTCGACGCCGATCACTTTGGTATCCGGGCGCAGGCGTTTAACGTAGGCGGCAATCCCGGCGATGAGTCCGCCGCCCCCCACCGGTACGAACACCGCATCGATCGCGCCGCTGTGCTGGCGCACGATTTCCACTCCGATGGTGCCCTGCCCGGCGATGACGTCGGGGTCGTCGAAGGGGTGAACCAAGACGCGCCCGGTCTGCGCCGCTATCTCATGGGCATGGGTCTGGGCTTCGTTGTAGTTGTCGCCGTGCAGGATGACGGTGCCGCCTAAGCGACGCACGGCATCGACTTTGATTGCCGGGGTCGGCACCGCCATGACGATGCTCGCGTCGATACCGAGCTTGGAGGCGGCAAGCGCGACTCCCTGTGCGTGGTTGCCGGCCGATGCCGCAACCACGCCGCGGGCGCGCTCATCGGCACTCAGATTTGCAATCTTGTTGTACGCGCCGCGAAGTTTGAACGAGAAGATCGGCTGTTCGTCTTCACGTTTTAGAAAGACCGGCCGCCCGAGCCGCATCGAGAGCGCGGGCGCTTGGTCGAGTGCGGTTTCGCGTGCAACCGCGTAAACCTGCGCGCTGAGGATCCGTTCGAGGTAGTCGACGCCCGCCACGCGCGCCCGTGTCAGGACGCGTCGGCTGCCGCGGGGCTCTTGCGCGCAAGACCGGGGGCATCCTCGGCCGCTTCGCTTTCGGCGTTCTTGTCGCGCAGCAGTGCGATCAAGCCTTTCGGTCCGCGTTTGCTCGCCACGTCTTGGAACTGTGAGCGGAAATTCGAGACCATGCTGACGCCTTCAATGACGATGTCGATGATTTTCCATTCGCTGCCGCGCACCCGCATCCGGTAATCGATCAAAATGTCGGCGGCATTCGGTCGTATGATCTTGGTGTTGACGGTGCGGTCGCCGCGCGCTTCTTCGCGCTCGCCGGAGACAACGAAAGCAATGTCGGGAAAGTTATCGACGTTACGTCCGTAGGTGATCGACAGGTGACGCCGGAACACTCTCTGGAACTCGAGCTGTTCGTCCTTGTTGAGTTTGGTCCAGTTACGTGCGAGCACCAGCCGCGACACCGTGTAGAAATCTGCCGTCTCATCGAAGAGTGCTTCCAGCTGATCGCGCTTTTCGGCGGCGGGGGTGACCTCGTCTTTAATGATGTCGAGTGCTCTGTTCGCGGTCGTCTGGACCAGTTCTTTCGCATCGCCCGGTCCGTCGGCGATACCGAGTTTGGCCCACGCGGTCACGACGATCGCGCCGATTATAAATCCGGCGAGGAGCTTGCGCCTCGAAGGCGGCGTTCTCGGCAGCGCCTCCTGCTTTTGATTGTCGCGCACGTCGTTATTCTCCGTCGAAGTAGTAGAGGTCATCTTCGCTCTCCGCTGTTACGCCTTCGCCGTTTCTAATCTCGATTTCGCGTTGCTGAAAGTAGAGGTTACGGACAAACGTATAGTAGTCGAGAGAAGTCGCTTTCGCATCTTCGATCTCTTCGATGACCCCGGACCGCCAGTGTATGGTTTGCAGCGTTCGTTCCGCTGCCAATTCTTCGGGTTTGACCTCCGGCGGCCAAATTGCCAACGGATAATCGACCAAAGTGCCGGCAAAATCGCGCACGGTAGAGGGACCCAGGAAGGGTAGCACTAGGTAAGGGCCCGCCGGTACCTTCCAAACCCCAAGGGTTTGCCCAAAGTCTTCGCTGCGGCGTTCGACGCCGTCGCATCCGGTGATGTCGACGAATCCTGCGACCCCGAGGCCGGTATTGACGAAGAAGCGGCCGAAGTTCTCGAGTGCGAGTAGCGGGTGACCTTGGAGAATGTTGTTGCCGATCACCACGGGCGAGCGCAGGTTGCGGAAAAAATTGGTGAATCCGTTGCGCACCGATTGCGGTGCGGCCCAACGCCATCCGCGTGCGGCGGGTTCGAGGAAGTAGACGTCAACTTTGTCGTTGAACGCCCAGATCACGCGGTTAAGGCCTTCGAACGGGTCGCTCTCGCGGCTTGTCGGTTCAGCGCTGTCTACTTGGGCGGCGGGCGTGGTCTCTAGCGATGCGGTCGCAAGCTGCGCGAGCGCGTCGCCGGCGGTCGCGAGCACCAGCGCGGCCGCTAACACCGGCGTGGCCGCTAACGACGATACGACTCGGTTGCGCGCGGCCTTCATCTGTCGTCCTCGCTGCCGGTGCTGCCGTAAACGAATTTGCCGAGCAGGCGTTCGAGCAGAACCGCCGACTCAGTGAACTCGAGCTGTTCGCCTTCCTTGAGCATCGTCTCTTCGCCTCCAAGCAGCATTGTAAGGTAACGGTCGCCGAGAAGGCCGGAGGTGACGATCGAAACCGATGTATCGACGGGGATTTGGAGTTCCGGGTTCAGGTTCATCTCAACGCGCGCACGATAGTCGGCGTCGAGTACGATCGACTCGACCGCGCCGACCTTGACCCCGGCGATTACCACGGGTGCGCGGGGTTTGAGGCCGCCGAGTTCGTCGAACGTTGCGTACAAGGTAAGGCCGCCCGGGCCGCCGTAGCTGATGCCGCCGACGGTGATCGACAGGTAGGCGACCGCGGCCAGTCCGATGAGCACGAAGATGCCCACGATAAAGTCACGAAGTGGATGCCTGTTCATTGACTCAAACTCCCCATAGCGCGGTGATGAAATAGTCGGAGATCAACACGCACACCGACGCGAAGACTACTGTCGAGGTAGTTGCCGAACTCACACCTTCTGAGGTCGGTGTGGCTGTAAAGCCGCGGTAGGTCGAAATCAAGCCGACCAATATGCCGAATATGACCGATTTGAGCAGGCTACCGGCGACGTCGTCGGCGAAGGTCATCGAGGATTCCATGCTGGTCAAGTAGGTGCCGCCGTCGATGCCCATAAGTAGAACGCCGATCATCCAGCCGCCGAACAAGCCGCAGCAGATAAACATTGCCGAGAGCAGCGGCATGACCAGGATCATCGATGCGGCTTTAGGTGTGACGATCAGGTGCATGGGGTCGATCGACATCATGCGCAGACCGTCGAGCTGTTCGTCTTTGACCATCGTAGCGATTTCGGCCGCGGTAGCCGAGCCGGCGCGTCCGGTGGTAAGTAGCGCGGTGAGCACCGGGCCGAGTTCTCTGACCAAGCTAAGTCCGACCACAGCCCCGAGAGTTTCTTCGGCACCGAAGCGTATCAGTGTGTTGTAGCCCTGCAGACTCAGCACCATGCCGACCGCGAGGCCCGAGACGCAGATGATGACGATTGACAGAACGCCTTCTTTGAAGATTTCCTCGCAGAAGCGCCGCCAGCGCAGCGGCCGTACAAAAAGATTTTTGACCACCGACAGCGCGAACATACCGAAGCGTCCCAGATCATAAATGAAACGGTAGACGAGGAAGCCGAGTTCTCGGATCAGCTCGATCATATAGGTTGGCTTGGCGCGCCGCGCTCTTATGCGCGGGCAGCCCCACCTTCGGGCTCAATGTCGTCGATGTTGTCGGTGAGTTCGTCGCTAAGCAGGTTGTGGATGAGTGGATCCGCGCTGGCCCGCATCTCTTCGGGCGATCCGGAAACGGCGCCCGAGGCTTTGAGCACCAGGACGTGGTTGGCCATACGCATGGTCGTGGCGACGTGGTGGGAAACCAGCAGCGTCGTCATTTCGTAGCGTTGGTTGACCTGGAGCAACAGCGCTTCGATACGCTTGACAGAGATCGGATCCAAACCCGAGAAAGGCTCGTCACATAGAAGAATTTTCGGCCGTTGGATGATCGCACGCGCGAGCGCCGCGCGTTTGAGCATGCCACCGGAGAGCTGCCCGGGCAGTAGGTCTTCTGCGTTGGCAAGGCCGACTGCATCGAGGCGGTCGCGGACCTCGTCGGCGATGTCGTCTTCGCTCATGTCGGTGTGTTCGTGCAGAGGAAAGGCGAGGTTGTCGAAGACTGAGATCGAATCAAGCAGAGCGCCGTGCTGGAACATCATGCCGATGTCACGTCGTACGTCGTACATGTCGGACTCGGCCAGTTTGGTAACATCGCGGCCGTCGATGTAGATCGCGCCCGACTGCGGCCGGATCAGGCCGCCAATCAATCTGAGCAGGGTCGATTTACCGCTGCCGCTGCCGCCCAGGATCACGGTGATCTTGCCGCGCGCGAACTCGCAGGTGAGATCGTGCATGACACGCCGCGTCCCAAACGACATGTTTACGCCCTCTAGCGCGATCGCGACCGATTTATCGTTGCGTGCTGACTTCATCCTTATATAGGCGAGGAGGTTTTCAACGGTTTGAGAGGGTTGCGACCGACCGGCGGCGCCCTTTTTAGCAGCAGAGGGCCGGGATTCCAACGACGCTTCGCACGACGTCGCCGCAGATAGCGAACGGGGGACACATTTCGACGCAGGCAAGGCTCAGCCTCGGCACGCGAAATGACTGGGGTACCGGCCCCCTCCAAGGTATTGACATTGATTGTGATGTTCAATATCAATGTAGCCACGGAGCGCTGCAGGCTCCGCAATACACAACCAGGATGAAGCCGAAGTGAGAATACGACAAACCATTAATTGCATCCTAGAACCGGCCGTCAAGCCCTGCGCGGCTCCCGAGCCCACACGGGCGATTGCTCAACCTTGGGGTCGCCGACCAACGAATAACCGCCGAGGCTTTACGCTTGCCGGCCGCGCCGCCTGGGTTCTGAGCCTGCTCGGGGTCGTGGGTGCCGCCGGCCTTGAGTTTTACCCCGGCGTGGCCTTCGGCGCTGACCACACGTCCCGCGGGGAGCGTCGAGTACTCGAGCTGCCAACCGTGACTGTTCTCGGCGATAGCGACCTACGCACGCTGCCCGGGTCAGGGAGGCGGGTCACCAGCGATGAGATCCGCACACAGAGCTATGACGACATCAACCGCGTGCTGCGTAAGGTGCCCGGTGTCTACCTGCGCGAAGAAGACGGCCAGGGTCTGTTTCCGAACATCAGCCTGCGCGGTGTCGACGGCGCGCGCAGCGCCAAGGTGACGATCATGGAAGACGGTGTGCTGACGGCGCCTGCACCGTACGCAGCACCGTCGGCCTACTATTCGCCGACGGCAGGACGGATGCACAGCATCGAAGTTCTCAAGGGCTCGAGCCAGGTTCGCTACGGGCCGCACACCACGGGTGGCGTCATCAACTACGTATCCACTCCTATACCGGCCGAGCCGACCGTGTACTTCAAGCAGCTCTTCGGCAACTTTGAGGAGATTCGCTCGCACCTTTATTTCGGCGACACCATCGACACCAACAATGGACGTTTGGGTTTTTTGGTTGAGGGCTTCTTCCGTCGCAACGAAGGTTTCAAAACTCGCGACACGGCGCCCGACTTTGCCGATGGCGACGACACCGGTTTTGAGAAGACCGAGCCTATGGTCAAGCTCTCGTGGGAGCCCGACACGCCGACCTATCAGCGCTTCGAGGCCAAGCTCGGCTACAGCGACATCGATGCAGACGAGGGGTACCTCGGCCTGACCGAGGCCGACTTTGCGGCCGACCCGTACCGGCAGTACACAGCTTCGCGCTTCGATCACTTCGAGAGCACCCACACCCGCAGTTACTTACGGCATTACATTGAGCCGACACGAAACCTCAACGTTACGACCACGGCCTACTACAACAAGTTCCACCGCAACTGGTTTAAACTGAACGACGTTAGCGACGATCCCAATGCTACGCCGGTGACCTTCGGCGCCTCCGACCTGGCGTTGGCAAAAGCGTTGGCCGAGGGTGGTACGCACCTCGACGTTCTCAAGGGGAACGCCGGCGGCACCTGGCGCGTGCGCAACAACAACCGCGACTATTACCTGTACGGGATGGAGAGCGTGCTGAACACACAGATAGAAGTCGGCGGCATCGAGCACAACGTTACGGCTGGACTGCGCGCCAACAGCGACAAGGAGCGTCGCTTCCAGACCGACGAGTACTTCAACACCAACGCCTCGGGCGTGGTAACCGGCTCTACACTGGGCGAAGCCGGAGCGGGCGGCGATCGTGAAGAGAAAGTTGATGCATATACCGCGTTCGTCGAAGACAAGATCACGCTTGGACGTTTGACCATCACCCCCGGTGTGCGCGTCGAGCATTTGGAGTTATCGACCGTCGACTTCCGTTCGGGCGAAGCGCTTGACGGTAGTCTCAACCTGCTGGGCGGGGGTGTCGGTGTTTCGTTTGAGGCGTCGGATACGACGACGTTGTTCGGGGGTGTGAACCGTGGCTATTCGCCGCCCGGACCACGCGCACACTTGCGTGGCGACATGCTCGATGAAGAGACCAGCATCGCTACTGAACTTGGCGTCCGCTACGACAGCGGCGATGGCGTCGTGATCGGCGAGGCGGTGGCTTTTTACACTGCCTTCGATGACCTGATCGTGCTCGACAATGTCGGTGGAGCAGGCGGCTCGAGCGGCGACCCGATCAGCGAGAACGCCGGTCGCGTCGATAGTTACGGCTTGGAGCTTTCCTCTACTTATGACGCCGGTGTAGCCAACGGTTGGCAGGTTAACAACCCGTTCTTCTTGGCGGTGACGCTTACGCAGGCCGAGCTGAAGAACGATGTGAACTCGACGGACGGTGAGTCAATTTTCGCAGGCGGCTTTGACGGCGCGAAGGTTCCCTATGTGCCCGAGATTCAGGCCTCGGCCGGTGTTGCCGTGAATGGACAGCGCGCGGGTGCGGAGTTGGTCGTAAACTACGTAGACTCAACCTTTTCGACGGCGAGCAACGTCAGTACTCAAATCGACGCATTCGGCCAGCCCGATGCGCGTTTCGGGCGCATCGACTCGTATGTGACCGTCGACCTTGCCGCACACTACGACATCAACGACAACGTGCGTTTGCTGGTCGGTGCCCAAAACCTGTTTGACGAAGACTACTTGGTTTCTCGTCATCCCTTCGGTCCGCGTCCGGGTCGCCCCTTTACGGCTTACGTCGGGTTAGAATTGAAACGTTGAAGGGCGTCGGTGCGTCGGTGGTGAGATCAGTGACGCGAAGAGCGGCTGTGGCGAGCCAGTTCGAACTCGAAAGGGATCGTCGCCTCGTACTCAACCGCTAGACCGGCGCGCGAAGCGGGGGTGAAGCGATAGAGCGCCGCTGCTTTGCGCGCGGCCTCGTCCAGGGTGATCACTCCTGAACTGCGTAGCGTCGTAACGTTACCGACTTTCCCGCTCGCAAGGACCAGGAGTTTGAGAAGAACAGTTCCTTCTTGCCCGGCGCGTTGTGCGCTTTGCGGATAGATCGGCGGCCGGTTACGTGACCAGGGCACCGGTTCCGTATCAATAACGCGTGCTACGCTTTCGTTTACCTCGCGCGATGCGTCCGGCGCTGCGACCGGCACCGGCACTACGGGTTTTTGCGGAGCTACTTTGGCCATCGGCTTCGGTTTCGCCGGTGCAGGCTCGGGAACGACCTCGCTTACGGGTTCGGGCTTGACGGCCTCGAGTACCGGTGGTGACGGCACCGTAGGTGCGCGTACCGAAACGCTGATGCGTTCGGAACGGACGTTGAGTTGCGGTGTACGGATGTGGGGCGCCGCGGCGAGTATCGCAATGTGGGCAAATACCGAGGCCGCGACCAATGAGTGGAAGCCAAAGTCGTTGTCAATGCGCATGTTCAACCGTGTCGCCTCTTCTTCATTCGCCCGTCGGCGGTGTGTTATGCGCGATGTCCAGCGATTTGGCGCCTGCACGGCGCGCGGCGTCGATGACTTGGACCACCGTTTTGTATGGAACGCTCTCGTCGCCGCGGAAGATCACGGCTTTCTCCGGCGCTTCCGCTAAAGCGTTGCGCAGTTGGTCGAGGAGTCCGTCGGCGAGGACTTCGACCTGATTGACGAACAGCCTGCCGTCGGCGCCTGCGCTGACCATGACCGCACGCCCGTCGCCAGGACCGTCGTTGGTCTGCGCTTCGGGTAGCGCGACTTCGATGCGCGGCGCCATGAACGTCGAACTCAACATAAAGAAGATCAACAACTGTAAGACGATGTCGAGCAGGGGGCTGATATCGAGCGTGGTCGAAGGTTTTTTGGTACGGCGGAACTTCATCGTCGGCGCATCTCGTTCGCGACGCTGACCTCAGCCCTGTCCGACCGCAGCTGGCAGCGAGTCGCGTTCACCTTCATCACTATGCATTTGTGCGGTGTGTTTGCCGAGCCACTGGTCGAGGTAGCTGACGATGAAGCTCATGCGACGTGCCATTTGGTCGGCGCGGCTTTCGAGGGAGTGGAACGCGGCAAGACAGGGAATGGCTATCGCCAGGCCGAAGACCGTGGTGAGAAGTGCTTCCCAAATGCCCGCTGCCAAATCGCTCGGCTGTACCTGTCCGCCGGCGAGTTCGATCTGGTGGAAGGCACCGACCAGTCCAGCAACGGTTCCGAGCAGCCCGAGCAGGGTTGCAAGGTGGGCGATAGTAGAAAGTCCGCGTAGGCGTTGCTCGGCACCTTCGAGTGCGAGTGCACCCTCGCGCGCAACCACCGAACCACGCGCGTCGTCGTCGAGGTCGATGGTGTCTAGGTAGGCACCGGCCGTTGCGGCGACCGGTCCGCGGTATGTGCTGCAGAGTTCGCGCGCCTGTTCGAGTTTGCCCGTCGTTACCCGCGCGGCGAGTTCGCCGACGAACTTAGGGTAGTCCAAACGCATGCGGATATGGGCGAGGCTGCGGTCGAGGATCAGCGCGAGAGCGACGACCGAGCAGCCGAGTAGCGGCCACATGATGGGTCCGCCTTTGAGGACGAGTTCGGCGAGTGAATGATTCCAGACTTGCATATGTATAACCGCCTGCCGCCTTAGCACTCTCCTGTGTCGTCGCGCAAGCGCGACAACCATGGGACTCACTTTGATTATGAATGTCGTTATCAGCGTACCATGTCAAGTGGTCACCCCTCTAAACGCGACTGAGTTAGGTCGCTTAATAATAAAAAAAATGACACGGCGCGTAACAACCCAGAATTCGCTACTTTGCCCTAATTCCGCCGCTTTTCACTCACTACGGTCGCGACCGTCGGTATTGCCAAAGCTCCGGCGGCCGCGGCCGTAGAAAAACTGGTCGTTCACAGCGGCCGCGCGAGTCCCTGTTCGGCCCGAGTTTCGGGCGCTTCGCGGAAGCGACCGGCATCAAGGCTGAGGTTTGCTACAACGACACGCCTGCGTCGGCCATTCAACTGCTTGCCGGGGTTGAAGCCAGCCTGGCGGACGTAAAAACTTGTTTTAGGAGTCCGGCTATTTCGGTGCGCACCAATCCGCGCTTCGACGATTCGCAGGGCCACAGGGTCGGCACCATCGGCAGGACTGCGCGCCGTGATAAGCTCCACGCCGTGAAACAGATGGCGCGACACTGCGACAGGAATCAAGCCCATATCTTGGACGTGCTGCGTGAAGCCTTTGCAGACGTCGGCAGCGTACTCGAGATCGGCAGCGGCAGCGGACAGCACGCGGCTTACTTCGCGAGTAACCTGCCGCGCCTACAATGGACACCGAGCGATCTCGTCGAAAGTCATCCGAGTATTCAAGCGTGGCGTGATGAGCTCGCGCTCGCCAATTTGCACGCGCCGCTTGCCCTCGACGTAGACGATTCGGTGTGGCCCGGCGAACCCTTCGACGCGATCTTCACCGCGAACACTTTGCATATCATGGGCTGGCCCTCTGTTGTGAACCTCTTCGCGCACGCACCGCTTGTGCTGCGGCCCGGTGGGCTGTTGTGCATATACGGTCCGTTCAACTACGGCGGATGCTATACCTCGCCCGGTAACGAGGCCTTCGATGCGCGTTTGCAGGGGGACGATCCGGTGCGTGGAATCCGCGACTTCGAGCGGATTGATGCGCTGGCCCTAGCGCATGGCATGCGCCTGCGCAAAGACTACGAGATGCCGGCCAACAACCGCATCCTCTTGTGGGTCAACAAAAGCGACGAGTGAGCCTGCCGCAGGTTAGTCTATATAGGTTGTGATACCTGCAAGAGTCGGTTTTTGCTTAGCTGCGGCTCTGTTCTCGGCAGCGGCGACCGCGGTCGCTTATCTACAGACTGCCGATCTGCCCGGACCCGGCGTGTTTACGTTGTGGAACGTTCTCGCCCTGGCCAATTTGGCATTCGCGGTGGTGGGGCTCGCGCTCAACTCCTTGGTCATCAAGTCCAAGCAGGTTCGTTCGGTAAGGCCCGGCGATTGGGCGGTGCTCTGTGTCATCGCTGTGGTTTCCGGCGGGATTGCGCCCGCGATGTTGTTCTCCGCGCTCGCCGATCAGTCGGTGGCCGGCGTCGTGGTGCTCTCGCGTATTGAGCCGCCGCTTACGCTCTTTCTCGCAGCGGCCCTGCTCGGCGTGCAGGCCAACGCTTTGCGCACAGGTGGTGCATTTCTTGTGTTCTGCGGCGTGTTGCTGACGGTCATGCTGCAAGGGCCGATGGGTCACCTGACCAAGACGGGTCTCTTGCAGATCGGGACCGGCGAGTTGCAGGCGATCGGGGCGGGGATGTTGTTGTCGATCACGACAGTTGCCTACCAGATGCGGCTTGCCCACGTGCCGATCTCGATCTACGTAGTCGCGCGCGCTTTCATTTGCACCGTGTTTTTCTTGGTGGTCGGGGCGGCCGTGCAGACGGATTCGCTGTTCAGCGCGATGGCCACGGCGGGTGTTTGGCCCTACCTCGGTGGCTACATCGCCGTCTTCGGAGTTGCGGCGCCGCTGTTCTGGGTGATCGGGTTGCGCAGGTTGCATCCAGCGACGGTCTCAGTCGCAGTCTCGACCACGCCGTTTCTCGCGGTGATCATTGCAGCGCGGGTGCTCGGACAACTGCCGACGATGGCTGAGATTGTTGGTGGCAGTCTGGTCGCGCTCGGCTTGATCATGACCATCGTTGGGGCCATGGAAGACGGCCGTCGCGGTCGGCACTTTGCGTCTGTCGGGTCCGCTGACGAGTTCGACAGCGGGCTTGGATTCAAAGGGGTCTAGTTGTTCCTTGGGCGGGGCGCCGCTATGACGGGGAATGCCCTATCGCACCTTCGCCGCTTTGGTATTAGCCCTCGCTTTCTTGTCGGCTGCCCTTCCCGGGGTGGGGCGCTTCGAAGCCTGCGCGCGTGACCACGGCCATTCCGAAGCCAAGCCGGGAGACGAGTGGTTCGGGGCAACCAGCCATCGTCGCTTTGACGACGCGAAGTACTGGTCGACAGTCTTTGACGACCCGAAACGTGCGGTTTGGCAAAAACCCGTAGAAATTGTCGCCGCACTTGATTTGCAGCGCGGGACGACCGTTGCTGATCTCGGCGCCGGCACCGGTTATTTTCTCGCCCATCTGCTCGCCGCGATCGGCGCACAAGGCACAGTTTACGCGGTTGAGGTCGAACCGAATCTCGTTGTTCACCTCCGCGAGCGCGCGCAGACCGCTGGGTGGCAGAACGTGATCCCCGTGCTCGCGTCCAACGATAACCCGCGGTTGCCGGCGGGCTCGATAGATATCGTGCTGATCGTCGATACCTACCACCATCTCGACGACCGGCGCGCGTATCTCGGTCGACTTACGCGTGCGCTATCGAAGCGCGGACGGATCGCGATCGTCGATTGGAAGAAGGGGGACTTCCCCGAGGGTCCCGACGACAGCCACAAGCTCAGTCGTGAGCAGGTCGCCGGCGAGATGGAGCAAGCGGGCTTTCGCTTGGTGGCCGACCCGATCGTGCTCCCTTATCAATACATGTTGATCTACGAATCGGCGTCGCCGAACAACGGAGAGTAGTCATGGCCGCACTCAAGCTTTACCACAACCCGCGATGCAGTAAGTCGCGGGAGGCTCTAGCTTTACTCGAAGCAAAAGGCGCCGAGTTCGCGATCGTCGAGTATTTAAAAAACTCCCCCACAGCCTCGGAAATAGAAAAACTGATTCGCACTTCCGACGATCGGCCCGCGGCGTTCGTGCGCACCGGCGATGCGAGCTTCAAGGAGGCCGGCCTCAGTCTCGCGCCCGACGCCGACGCCGCCGAGGTTGCCAAGTTGATTGCGGCACACCCGGCGCTGATGCAACGCCCGATTCTCGCTTCTGCGGACAAGGCCGTGGTCGGCCGTCCAGTCGAAAATCTTCTCAAACTCCTCTGACCGGGTCAGAGCACCGACATCAGGATCTGCGTGCACATTCCGAATATGGCGAGCGCGCCCACAACGTAGGAGATCGCACGCCACGGTTGCAGGTGGCCCATGTAGACGCCGGTGTGGACCAGCCGCGCGATCGTGAACGTCCACATATATACCGAGGCCCCGAACGGCGTCGCACCGCTCAGAACGTAGAGAAGCCCGATCGCGAAGAAGATCGGGATATTCTCGAGGTCGTTGCGCTGGATGCGCAACGCGTGCGCGACCTCCTCGGTTTCTAACCCTTGTGCCGCCGCCTGTGCGTTAGCGTGGCCGAACACGTGTGCGTCTTCGTTGTTGACGTAGCCGACGTGTCTTTGGCGCGTGACGCCGGTGTAGGCGGCCGAAAGTATCATCTTAATCGCCAGTACCGTCGCGCAAATTGCGTACGTCACAAAGGCGGGGTTCGAAAGTAGATCTTCCATCCTGACCTCTTATCTTCTTGTATTCGCGCGGCGAGAGCGGCGAGTTCGGAGCGTCGCGAGATGCAGCTATGATAGTCGAGCACTTGGGGCATGGGAAGGCGCGGCCGGGGCATGGGAAGAGGCGGCCCGGGCGGCGTGTCTGCGAGCGAAGCAATATTGAGAATGCGAGCGAAGCGATACCGATGAAGAAGGGCGAAGCAGTGGTGTTTACCGACGGCGCGGCCAAGGGGAATCCGGGTCCCGGCGGATGGGGGGCGATCGTTTTGTTGGTGGGCGGCCGGGTTGTCGAGTTCGGCGGTGCCGAGGACCACACCACAAACAACCGTATGGAGATGACGGCCGCGATCGCGGCGCTCGAGTTCCTCGCCGCCGAAGCGCTGGACGACCATGTGTTGATCTTCGCCGACTCGAGTTATGTGATCGACGGTGCAACCAAGTGGGTTGCGGCGTGGAAGCGTCGAGGCTGGAAGAAAGCCGACGGCAACGGAGTCTTGAACCGGGATCTTTGGGAGCGTCTCGCGGCTCTGTGCTCGGTGCGCACGCGCCGGCGCTTGCTCAGCTGGAAGCGTGTGCGTGGGCACGCCGGGGTTCTCGGTAACGAGCGCGCCGACGAAATCGCATCGGAATTGGCATTAGGCAACGACGTCGATCTCTACGACGGCCCGGCCTCGGGCTACCGATACGATCCCGCCGAACTCGTGCGCGATGCCGAGGCCGACTGCAGCGGCGGCGATCGTCGCCGCGCGGCCGACAAGCCCGGCGTCGGCGGTGGTGGTCGCCCCGCGACAGGCAAGCCCTGCGGCGGCACTGGCGCAGGCGGCAGTAGCACCAAGCCTGCCGCACCCGCTCGCAAGGGTAAGCCGCACAGCTACTTGTGTGTCGTCGACGGCGTCGCGCGACGCCACCCGACATGGCCCGAGTGCGAAGCCTTGGTGAAGGGAAGGTCGGGCGCGCGCTTCAAAAAGGCCATGACCGCCGCCGAGGAGGCCGAGATACTTTCGTCATGGGGCGTGAGCCTCACCAAGACCTGACTCTGCCGCCGGCGAGCCGGCGCTGCGACACTGTGCGGATGGCGCCGTCGCCGGCGTGTTCTTCGCGCAATCGCTCGCTCCCTACGGCATGGCGGCATGGCGGGTGGTCTCAGTCGTGGCCGAGCGCGCGGCACACCCGCTGATGCCGGTGGCGCAAGGGGACGAGAAGCGTTCCCGTAAAACCGCTTTGAGCGGTTCACTATGAAATCCCCCGGCTTTGCCGGGGGATTGTTGCCAGTTCCGCAGCTGCCGATACCACCAACCGTACTTCCGTAGCAGTTTCGCAGGCACCGACACCACCAACCGTTATCCACTCGACAGCCGACGAACATTCCGCGCGGAATGTCGACTTGCGCCGTGCCGCTTGCTCAGCATGAAATCCAGCCCGAAGTCCAGCTCTGCCTGATACTGGTTGTGGGCCCGGCAACGCAGCGCAATATTGCCTGCCTCGTGGCGGCCGCCTTTGCCGTAGGGGATCCCGTGATGGTACTCGATGCAGCTTGTCGCTCGGCAGCGCCGTCCCTGTGCATCGACAAACCTGCAACGACCGGCGTCGCGTCTCCATACTTCGCGGCGGATCGCAGCCGGGATCGCGCGTGTTCGCTTAGTGCTCGGTCGGCCGCTGGGTCGCGCCGCCCTGGTGACCGCCGCTCCGGTGGCGACCTCTCCGGTGACGGAAGCATTGGTGACCGCCGCCTTCTTCTTCAGCGTATCGTCGAGAAGTAACTCGATTGCGCGGCTGACGATCAGCGCAGGGTCTGCGCTCGGCAACTGGTGGCCTAGCAAATCCTGCAACGAGCGCAGCCTGTCGTGCGTCTGCTGGTCGACGGTGATCTCGATCTTGAAACGCCGCGGGGCGAGCGCGACAACTTGTTTGTGAACGGGGACGGGCTTGGCCGCACCGGCCCCGGCCGTCAGATTGGTCGGCGTGCACTGCCCGTCGCGACCGCGGTCCTCTCGGGCGTTTGTTGTCGGCAGCTCCCTGGGAACAGCGGGTCTGGTCAGTCTCGGCAGCGCGCGCACGCGCGAAGGCACATCAGGTCGCGGCGCCAGCTCGGCCAGCAAAACATCTATCTCTCGCGAACTCTTGTGCTTGGCACGCCCGAGCAGCGCTTGATGATTGTCTTCGGTCAGATGCTTGCCCAGCTGATTGATAGCGCTTAGGTGCAGTTCACCGGTGGCTACCATCGGCAAAACCACCGGGAAGCGCCGCGCGGTTCGCGCCGCCCAGATGCGCTTGGCCGTCATCGACTCCGACATATGAAAGCGCTCCATACAGAACGCGAACATCGACGGGCACGCATGTTTGGCCCACAGCCTCCGTTCATCGATCTCGCCGATATGCGCGAGCAGCTGCGCGGTATTGTGTCGGTCTTGACGGACCAGATGACCAAAGCGTTGGAGAAGTGCTTGTTCCGGAAGGTCTGCAAGCAAAGTGTTGAATTCCATCGAGGTGTTAAGTTCCATCGCAGTGTTGGTTTTCATAAGCCGAGACTAACACGGGTTTTTTCGCGCGCGGTGACGCGTGAGTCGTGAAGCCGAGTAGAATTGCTGACAGAACAAACCAGTACCGCGCTGCCAAGCGTTCGACGTCGTTGACACAAAAACTTTTTACGTTGATCAGAGAACGTCGCTTAACGGCGAAACTATGAGGCCGAAAAACCTGTCAAGAGAAATCGTCATCGCGGCTCAGTTGATATTCCGATCAAGCATATCAACGCTTGAACATGCCGCGCGGAATGTGAAGTCGACTCGGGTATACGGGCCATTGAACATGCCGCGCGGAATGTGAAGTCGATGATTGGTCGCGCATATCCGCTATGACCTCGCGCTCAGCCACTTCGCGGCGGCGGTGCGATGATTGTTGCCGGTTTGTGCGACTCGCTCACAGGCTGAGCCCCGCTGCCGGCCGCGCACTTGCGACCTTCGGACTCGATCGAATCAGTCAGTAGCGTTCTTGAGCGAATTGATCGGACGAGACACTAGGCGCGCCCGGCCTTTTTTAGATCATCGTAGGCGGCGTTGATCTCGGCCATACGCTTGCCGGCGATCTCGGCGAACTCTTCGCCCAGGTGCTGGGCACGGTCGGGATGGTTCTCCATCGAGAGTTTACGCCACGCGGATTTGATCTCATCCGCGTTCGCTTCGGGTCCGAGGCCGAGTGTTGCCAAGGCTTCGTTCAGCCGATGTGCGGCGCTTGGCCGGGAAAACCGTTCGCCGTAATCGCCGCCGGCTTGGCCGAATCCGCCAAAGCCGAATCCGCCCATGAACGCCCCGAGGCCGAGATACCCCGCGACCTCTTCTATGAAACGCTGCTCGTTCGGCTTAACGGTGCCGTCGGCTTGGGCGACCGAAGTCAGCACACGGATGACGATGAAACGTTCTTGAAGACCGAACTGCGCGGCGATCCGCGCACAGATCGACCGGGTGTTTTCGGTGCTCCTGCGGCTCTCTTTGATCAGATCGCGGATCCACAAGAGTTTCTCGTCGTCGTAGCGAAGCGATTGCTGAAAGTAGGCACGGATCGCGGTGACCTCGCGTGGGTCGAGTTCTCCGTCGAGTTCGGCAAGGCGGGTGAGCAGCAGGACGAGTTCAGGAACGAAGCGTTTTTGCGCTTCGCTCTGGGCCTTGCGGAAGGCCGGGAGTGTGTAGCGCCGCATGTACCACCGGGCTGCAAATAAGCCGATGGTCGCGAGTAGGAACAGGCCCGCAAACACCCGTATCATGCCGACGAACAGCGGGCCGCCGCCGAGTAGGGCGATTAGCAGGACAAGCCAGAGGCAGCCGGGGTTGAAACGGAGAGCCATGGGTCGGGCGCTGAGCCGCCGCGTGGTCGGGGTGAGAGGATTTGAACCTCCGGCTCCTGCGTCCCGAACGCAGTGCTCTACCAGGCTGAGCTACACCCCGTTGCGCGGAAAACGAGTAACCGCAGTCACTAACACGTGGATCGGCAAAAGCGAAGCGAAGCGTGGATTGCCAAAGGCGAAGCGTACATCGCGCCGTGCATCGAGTGGGCCCCGAGGGTAAGCACCGCAGGGGCCGAAGGAGCGCAAAATGGGATTCTACAACGATGAGATTGCACCCCGCCTGGTAAGCGCTGTATGCGGTGCGCCGGCGGCTAGGGAGCGCCGACGCCGGGTGGTGCCTTTGGCCGAGGGGCGGGTTCTGGAGATCGGCATGGGTTCGGGTCACAACCTGCCTCTTTACGATGCCGGCAAGGTTGAGTTCGTTTGGGGGTTGGAGCCCGGCCGGACCATGCGCAAACTCGCCGCCGAACGGGTTCGCAAAGCTCCTTTCGAGGTCAAGTGGCTCGATTTGCCGGGTGAAGAAATCCCGCTCGAGGACGGCAGCGCCGACACCGTGCTGACGACATTCACGCTGTGCACGATCCCCGACGCGCAGGCCGCGCTCGCGCAGATGCGCCGGGTGCTCAAGCCTGGTGGTAAGTTGTTGTTCCTCGAGCACGGCGAGTCGCCGGATGCGCTGGTTCACCTTTGGCAGCGCGGGATCGAGCCGGTGTGGAAACCGCTGTCGGGCGGCTGTCACGTGACCCGCAAGATCCCCAAGATGATCGAGGACGCCGGTTTCTCGGTTAAGAGAATGAACCAGGGCTACCTGCCCGGCATCGCTGCCAAGCTGACGGCGTTCGCGTCATATGAGTATTGGGGAAGCGCTACGCAAGCGTAAGTCAGTCGGCGGAGGCGTAGGGGAATTCCGAATAAGCAAAGGGGGCAGGTACTTTCTAATTGCGAGAAAATACCTGACCCCGGCAGGAGGTTTGAAGTTAGCTTCGCCGAGCGATTACTGGCCGGCGGGCAGGGTCGTGGTCGTCGCAATCAGCGTGGTGGTCGGCGTCGTCATCGTCGTCGATGTCGTCGGCGGGACGCAGACGTCGATGCAAGCGTCGAATCCGGCGACGCAGGCGTCACGGCCCGTGCGCTTATCGGCTTTGCATTCTTTGCGACAGGCTCCGCGGCTTTCGGCTTCGGCGCACTGTTCTTTGCACTGTTTGCCCGCGGTTCGGATGTCTTTGAAGCAGCGTCCGGCGGCTTTTCCGCAGGCGTTGACGCACTCGCGGTCTTCGGGGATGCGGCAAGTTCCTTTGCACTCGCGACGATCGGCTCTGCAGATGTCCTGTTCGGCCTGACGTACTTCACCGGCGGCTGCGTTGCAGTCGTCGCTGTCGGCACCGCACACCTCGTTGCAGGCATCGTGGTCTGCGGCGCAGGTCTCGCCGTTGCCGCAGGCTTCGCGGTCCAGTGCGCAGCCTTCGCGGCATACGTCGCGCACGGTGCTGCATTCGTCGCGCGCGGCGTCACGGTCTCGCTTAGCGTCTTTGTCGCAGCTGTTGGCTACTAGGTTACACGCGCTTATGCAGTTGTGGGCATCGGCGGTCGCGTAGGCTGAAAGTGTCGCGGCAAACGCGAAGGCGGCAGCCAAAGCCAGTCCTTTTACTGAGGTCATTCGGTGTTTCTCCTTATCTGAATCGGCTCGGCCGGTCACAGGCGTGCCTCGTTTGAGTGAGTCGAGTTTAGGAAGGAGACCGCTGCAGCTACAAGGTTGCCGGGCGACGCGGGGAGGAAAACTTACCGGTTGTGTACGTGACCGCAAAGCAGAGCGCCTGCGGGGCAGCGAAAACCCCGCAGGCGACAAAGGCAATGCTTTGTGTTCTCAGAGACAGTTTGGATCGGCACCATCGGTCAAATTATCGCAGTCGTTGTCGATGCCGTCGGTGCACGTTGCGTCGCCGTTAGGTCCTTCGACACCGGGCGTGCCCGGTACGCAGATATTCGGTGTACCGGCAGTGCAGACCGCAACCGTTACCTCGCACGCGCCGACGCCGCAGGTTTGGTCGCCGAGGTTCTCAACGGTGCAGCTGTCGCTGCAGCAGTCGCCTGCGGTGGTGTTGCCGTCGTCGCAGAACTCCGGGGTCTGGACGATTCCGTTACCGCACAACGGGACGTCGCCGACCAAGCCGTCGGAGATGTCGTCCATTACCAATTGGAAGCAGCTCTTCAGGCACTTGCGGTCGAGCGCGCCCAAGCCGTCGATGCACACGTCGCACGGCGCCGTGACGTCGGGGACGATCAAACCAGTTGCGCCGTCGACCATCTGGTCGCCGACACACTTGTCGATTTGGTCGAGCTTTTTCTTTGCGATGCCGGCCTGTGCGTCGCGGCAGATATCGGAATCGATGCCCTGAGCGACGCACTTCTTGTCGGCCAGCTGCGAACGCTTCATGGTGTAATTGACCGCGGCCTTGCCGAAGCGCTTCTGGCACTTGGTCTGGTCTTTGAGGAGGTCCTGGTCAACGTTCAGCCCGGTCGGCGGGTCGAGTTGCTGGTCGTTGCCGGCGTAGGCGAAGGCGACGATCGATTCGACGAAATCGCCGGGGTCGCAATCGAGCGGCTCGGGGCCGGCATCCTTGCACTTATCGGCCTTGATGTTGCCTTTCTTGAGCAGCAGGTCGTTGCACTTGGCGCGTTTTTTGGCCTGTTTCTTCACCCACTTGAAGCAGTCCTTGTCGAGACCCGCGATCGCCTTGGACTGACGAACGGTGATGTCTGAGACCACAAGGGTCGCGCTGGTGTTGACGTCGTCGACCGGCACGAACACCGTCGCCGCGCCGCGCGCGCTAACGCTGACGCCGTCAGAGCCGTTCGCGGTCACGGTTACGATGCATTCCCCGTCCGGAATGTTCGGACCGCCGCGCTCGACCAGCATGACTGAACTGACCTGTCCGGTATCTGGATAGGCGCCGGTGACATCGGCGTTGTCGGAAGTGGTCGAGGAGATCGAGCACTTCACGCCGTTGCCGGTCGCTTCGGTGCTGGTTTTAACGTCGACGACGATGTCTTGCAGGTTGATTCCCGCGATCGGCGCGTCGAACACCACCTGCCCTTGGTAGGAGACCGTCCCGTTGTAGTCGACGGCGTGCGCAAGGGGTGCCGCAAAGCAGTACCCCAATACGCCCGCGTAAATGGCGGTTCTTACGGCGACGCCCCTCACCGTACCGGCCGTCATTACGGCAACGTCGTCGGAGGCGTAAGGTCTACGCCCGCACATCCGGAGTAACAGAACACTGCATCATCTTCACAGAACTGCGCAGTGGTGTTGGCGATGCGCCGGCACTCCTTGAAGCAGTTCTTTCGCTCACCGCCGGTCGCGCAGGCGCGCTTGCAGCCTTTCTCGTCGCGCTTGGCTGCGGCCGTGCAGTCGTGCTCTTGCTTGGTGCACCCTCTTACGCACAAGCCGTCGATCGGGTCTATGCACTGGTCGTCGCAGGTGGTACGCGCAACCGTGCACAGCGCGCGCAGGTCGTTGCGTGCTGTTTTTGCGTCGTCGCGGCACGTGTCGCGTCCGGTGTCGCAGTTAGCGTCGCAGTTCACGCAGTCGTCGAGGCACTGCAGGTCCCCTGCGGCGCAGTCGGCCTCGCAGGTTGCGGCGTTGGCCGTACAATCGTTGTGACAGATCGTTTCTTGCTGGTCGCAAACGACCCTTTGGGCTTTCCATGCGCCTTTGGCGCTGTGTTGGCAGGCGCGGCGAATCTGGTTGCACACGCTGCGGCAGGTCACCGCGTCGGCTGGGGCCGCCGCGAGTAGGCCGATGCCGGAGAAGAGAAATGCGGCGAGAAGGCCGGTGACGATAGTCTTACTCTTCATTATTATAGCTCCCTATGTAACGCGTAAATCTACTCCACTCTCTTCTGTCTTGTCCACCCATTTGGACGGGTTTCCCCGCTAAAGCGGGAGAGCAGACTATGGTCCTAACCCGAATGGGGGCATCGTTGAGCGGCGCATCCCCAAAGGCTAGGAGTAGTCGCAATGAACGCACCCGATCTCTCTCACCTCGGCGACGAGCGGATCTTCGTCGATCCGACGCTTTACGCAGACTAAGAAGCCTGGCACGCCGCCACGACGTCTTTCACGACACCTTGAGGGCGGTGTGGATGCCGATCGAGTCCTACCAGAAGCGCACCGAAATGGGGCTGGATCTTCGCTCGCTGGTTCAGGTTGACGGCAAAGAGCACCGCGACCTGCGCGCGCTCACCAACGAATGGTTCAAACCGGCCAACCTGCGCAAGCGCACTGAAGCCGCGCTGCCCGTGCTGGCGCGCAAATTTGTCGACCGCATGAAAGACATGGGCGGTGCGTGCGACTTCGCGCGCGACATTGCGCTTTTTTATCCTCTGCACGTCATCATGGGGATCCTCGGCGTACCCGAACAAGACGAGCCTTACATGCTCGAGATCACGCAGAATCTTTTCGGATCCGAGGATCCCGATCTGAGCGGCGTCTCGTTCACCGATCCTGCGTTCTTCACCGAGTTAATGAAGATGGCCCAGTACTTTCAAGGCATCACCGATGAGCGTCGGGCCCACCCGACGCTCGACGTTGCCTCGACGCTCGCCAACGGACAGATCGACGGGCAACCACTGAGCGATATCCAGGCGATGGGATACTACGCGATCATCGCCACCGCCGGCCACGACACCACTTCGAGTTCGCTCGCAGGCGGCCTGGAGGCGCTCATCCGGCGTCCCGCCGTGATGCAGGAACTCATCGACGACCCCTCGCTGATCCCCAACGCGGTTGAGGAGATCGTCCGCTGGGTAACGCCGGCGCGGCACTTTCGGCGCGAGGCACAAGAGGACACCGAAGTTAACGGCGCCCGCTTCAAGAAAGGCGAGTACGTGTTTCTTTTCCATTTGTCTGCGAATCGAGACGAGACCGTGTTCGAAAACCCGATGGAGTTCGACATTCACCGCCCAATGCGCGTGAGCATCTCGCGTTGGGAATCGGCGTACACTTTTGCCTCGGCGCACACCTTGCGCTGAGGGAAACGAGCCCCGACTCCGTTTCCGTAGATACCTGGGATTCACGGTCGGGCTATCGCGACTGCAACAATCACGGCCCGGCGGCCTGTTTGCGCCGGACCCGGCGGGTGCGCTAGGCTGGCCCAGCGCTCAGGACAATTGAAGTATCAAGACCGCGACGGCTGGGCCGCGCTATGCGACCGGCCCTGTTGCACCCTGCCGCCGAGAGGTGGGCAAGAGGTGGCAAGACGTGAGCAAGAGGTGAGCAAGAGGTGAGCAAGATGGGCACTTCGACCATAACCCTTACACATGTGCAGCGAACCTTCGCATTGGTGGCTGTATACCTCGTTGTTTCGCTAAGCCTCGCCAAACCCGTGAGCGCGCAGAATCCTTGCCAAGTCGCCGACAACGGCAGCGGGACGGTGTCTTTGCCGCCGGCAGGTTGTCAGTACCTAAGCCCCAGCGAGGTCCACATGATCATCGCCGGGCTTCCGCCCGGCACCACCATCGAACTGTCACCGATCCACAAGACCTTCATCAATGCTGCGGCCGGCGCGGGCGGTACGCTCGGCGGTGATATCGAGACCTTCGACTCCACGCTCGAATTCGGAATGATCGGGACCGGCGCCCTGTCGGGGTTCTCACGTTTGCTGCAAATTCCGGTGGCGGTAGAGACGCATACGGCTCCACGCTTGCCGAACGATCCCATTCAGAGCTTTGACACCGAGATCTTTCGCATCTCAGGTGAACTGTTCGGCGACCCGGACTTTTGTACCCTGCGAGTGACCGCGGGTGCGGGCAACGCCTTGCCGAGCCCGGGGCGCACCACGCTGGTGCAGTTGCCGTCGGGCGACTTCAACGTCGACAGCTTTTTCGACATCAGCTACCAGATCGAGTTCGTCGGATGCCCGGGCAGCGTACTCGAGGGCTTCGCGGGAACGACCTCCGATACGATCAAGATGCGTACCGGTGAGCCGGTGTTGCCCACGTGCACTGTCATCGACAACGGTAGCGGGACGGTCGATCTGCCGCCCCCGGGTTGTGGATACGTCTCGCCGAGCGATTTGCACCTGATGATCGACGGCTTACCGCCGGGCACAGAGATCCGCGTAAGCCCGGTACACAAGGGCTTCTTCGTGAACGCGCAAGGACCCGGCGGCAATCTTGGGGGCGAATTCGAGCAGTTCGACTCGCAGCTCGAGATGGCTATGCAAGGCACCGGTGTCTTGGCAGGCTTCCAGAGGCTGATCTCGTTGCCGCTGGCGGGCGAATCGCACATCGGACCCCGCACGCCGGGCGACCCCGTACAGACTTTCCCAAACGACATGTTCCAGCAGCAAGGACAGATCTTTGGCGATCCGGACTTCGCGCAGCTCCAAGTCAGCGCCGGAACCTCCTTAGGCCTGCCGAGCGGTGGTCAGACTACGTTGGCCCGGTTGCCCAGCGGAGAGTTTCAGGTGGATAGCTTCTTCGACATTTCCTACCAGATCGATTTCGTCGGCGCACCGGGAAGCGCGCTCGACGGATTCGCCGGCAGCACCCAGGGGACGGCGCGGATGCAGGCCGCCAACATCGAGCAGCCCGGCGCGTGTTGTGTGGAGTTTGGCTGCTTGGAAGAAGTCACCGAGCAGTGCTTCGCGATTGGCGGTCAGCCACAGGGCAGCGGAAGCACATGCGGCGGAATCATTTTCCGTGGCCTGCCCGGTGGATCGATTTGCACGCCCCCTCCGACCACCACAAGCACGACGACGAGCACCACAACGAGTACGACGACGACCACGACGACAAGTACGACTACAAGTACCACGACGGGTCCGACGACAACCACGACCCTGCCGAGCAGCTGCAACTGCGGTGACCCGGTTATGCCGGGGGGAGCATTTTTGCGCGCCGTGACCTCCACCGATGCGCTGTTCACGCTTCAAGCGGGCGTCGGAGCACAGGTATGTGCGGCGTGTACCTGCGACGTCAACAACTCCGGAGCGGTCAACGCGACCGATGCGCTGATTGTTCTGCAGTCCGCGGTCGGCCAACCCGTAGTGCTTAACTGTCCCGTCCTCTAGATGACCGGACTCCTCACGCGGGTTGCGCTCGACTCTCCGCGCGCGGCCGTGGCAATAGGGGTCTTGATCACCGCGGTATTCGCAACGGGAATCGCGGATCTCGAGCTTCGCACCGGCGGCGATATCCTGCGGCCCGAGGGGCATCCTTTCGTCGTTCAAAGCGGCGACGACAACCTGCGCTTTCGCGAGCCGCGCCAGGCGATTGTCGTGGTGTCCTCGCGCAAGGGCGGCCCCGCAGTGGCTTCGCCTCAGGGGTTTCGGTTTCTCAAGCGCATCGACAGCGAACTCAGAACGCTGCCCGCGGTACGCGCGGCCGGGGTACTTTCGCTTGCGCGACTCGCACGCCCGGTCCGCGAAGACGGATACTTTGGCCTACGCCGCCGCCTCGATCAGGTTCCCGACGACCCCGTTCGCTTCGCAGCACTGCTCGCCGAGCTTCGCAGCCAACCTCGTACCGACGGACTGCTGCTGGCGAGTGACGGCCGCCTCGCGGCGGTGTACGTCCCACTGAGCGAGGATCGCTCGGTCGGCGAGGCTATAGGCGAATTGCAGGCCTGGGCGTCGCAATCCATCAACGCACCTTTCGCAGTTCAACTCACCGGCCCGGAGACCGCCGAGGCGACACTCGGGATCATGGTGCTGCGCGACCTCGCAGTACTAGTGCCGGTGATGCTCGCGGTGATCGTGACGGTGCTGTTCGTGGTTTTCCGCAATCCGGGCGGAGTGCTGATTCCAATGATCGAGTCGCTCGTAGTCTTGCTGTGGACGCTGGGAGCGATGGGCTGGCTCGGAGTGCCCGTGACACTTGTCACGACGATTCTACCGGTGGTGTTGATGACGATGGCGATCACCGATGAAATCCACCTGCTCGAACGCGTCGAGGCCCACCGTGAACAGACCTCCAGCGGTTCGATGAGGGAGGCGGTCGAACTTTCGCTCGACGAAGTCGGCGCTCCAATTGTATTGACCTCAATCACTACCGCCCTCGCCTTCGCATCCTTCCTTAGCGCCGATATGGCGCCGGTGCGGCAGTTCGGCGTATTCACCGCATTCGGCATCCTCGCAGCGATGTCCCTTACCTTTGTCTGGATCGCGCCGTTGATCGTGCTGCTCCCCGAGTCGTGGTTTCGCCGACGCGCGCGCCGGCGATGGCTGGCGGCCGGCGTCGGCCTGGGGCGCTGGGCGGCGCGCCGTCCGAATCTAGCGCTCGCAGTCGGCGCGCTCGCTGTCACCGCCGCAGCCGGCGGCCTTCCTGCGCTTCAGGTCCAAGATTCATGGATCGCCAACTTCGCCCCCTCCGACCGGCTGGTCGAGGCCGAGACACGCTACAACCAGTCGTTCTGGGGGTCTTACCGCTTCGACATCACCGTGCAGGGGCCGCGCGAGTTGTTCTACAGCCCGGACGGCGCGGCGCTGGTGGAACAAATAGAAGAGTTAGCCGAGAAAGCCCCGCACACTCAGGCCGCTCTGAGTCACTTGGCGACCCTGCGTGAGATTGCCGAGGCGCTCGGACTGTCAACACACATTTCGTCGCTTACCGCGCTCGAAGTCGCCGATCTGGCCACGCTTGCAGAGATGGCCGAGGGGCGTTCGCGGTTGCGCGAGTTCATCACCGAAAGCGATGACGCGGTACGCGTTCGCCTTTTCATGCGCGATGCCGACTATCGGCGCGCCGATGAGTTGCGTGGCTACCTCGACCGGCATCTCCCGCAACTGCTGCACGGGTTTGAAGTCGACTATCACTACAGCGGCGACCTGCCGGCCGCGCTCGCGACCGTCCACGCGATTGTCGGCAACCAGGTAAGCTCGGTCGCTTGGGCTCTGCTTACCGTCGGCGCGGTGCTTCTGGTGATGACCCGCCCGGGTGGGATGCTGTTGTGCTTGGTGCCCGTCGCCGTCGGAGTCGTGGTCGTACTCGGCGCTATGGGGTACGCGCGGATTCCACTCGGTATCGCCACCAGTATGTTCGCCGGCCTGACAGTCGGCGTCGGCGTCGACTTCGGCATTCATCTGCTGCATCGCTACCGTCTAGAGCGCAGCAGAGGCCGCTCGCCTGACCGAGCTGTGGAGGCCGCCGTCGAAACGGCGGGGACAGCCATCGGGTGGGACGCTTTGGTGCTCGCGGCCGGTTTCTTGGTTCTCATGTTTTCCGCCGTGCGTCCCAACCACAGTCTCGGCGTGTTGCTTGCGGCGGCGATGGCGGCGTGTTCTGCAGGTGCCATGCTGTTCTCACCGCGCTTACTCCGTTGGCTCGCGGCCCTCGCTTTGGTCTTTCCGTTGATTGCACCCCCCAACACCACCGCTGCCGAACCGTCGGCCACGACGGCGACCGAGGCGTGCAAGCGTCCCGAAAACGCCGAAGCTGCAGCGATAATTGCTGAACTAGAGCAGCGCTTCCGCAGCCGTCCGTTGATCACGCGGATGCAGATCGGAACGGTCTATGGGGAAAAGCACCCACTGCACGCACACTTCAAGGAGGAGCCCTACGAGAAGACTCTGTGGGGGGTCTTCGACGGCGACTCCTCGGTCACGCGCCTGCTTTACGTATTCTCTGCGCCGGGCCGCTTAGCCGGGACCACGCTACTCATTCACGATTTCGCCGAACCGGCCAGAACCGACGGGATCTGGATCTACCTGCGCTCGTTTGAAACCTTTACCAAGCTCGACGCCCGCTCCGAGCGGACCATGGTGCCGGGAACCGCCCTTACCTACGAAGACTCGCGCGGCTTCATACCGCGCGACAAGTACCGTTTCACGTTTACCGAACTCGACGGCATCAAGCCGCGTGAGCACGAGAAACTCGTCTTGGGTTGCCCCGCGAGCGAGCGAATCCGTGAGAATCTCGGGTATGGATCGGTGGTGGTGCTCATAGATACGCATCTAGGGCTGGTTCGAACGATCGTCTACCGTGACCTCGGCGGCAAGACATTGAAGCGTTACGATGTTGTTGCCACCAGCAAACTTGGCGACGAAACGCTGGCTGCCGCGGTACGCATGGAACACCTCACCGATGGGTTCGCCACCACGCTCGACTACCGGTACTGGCGGCCGAGCTCCCCGCCCCCGGCTGCGATCTACGATGCGGAAATAGGCAAAGAGAAGTTCTTACCGCGTCTGCAACGGTTGCTCGGCGACGGCGAGGCGGGTGGACGCCTGCGCAAGGAGATCGAAGCCGCCGACAAAAGCGTGGCCGAATACGAGAAGCGCGAGCGAGAGCGCGCGGTCAAGACCGAGAGGCCGTGACCGCGCTAGGGTTACGAGTCGGAGCGGCCTAAGGGAGGTTGCCGATGTTTCGTTGTCTGAGCGCCGAGACTGTCGCGAGCGCGGTAAAATCGCGGTCGTGGTGCAGCAGTTCCAAGTCGTGGCGAATTGCGCTGGCTGCGATCAGGCAATCGACCGAGCTGCGCACCGCGGCTCCGCCCCTGCGTGCTTGGCGGTAGAGGTCGGCGGCGTGCAAATAGAGCGATGCGTCGGCAGGTGAATCGACGGTCGGCATCGCCATGAACGCATCACGCGCGAGCCGAAAGGCACGCTCGTTGTCGAGCCCTTGCAGGGCCTCTTGAATAACGGGCAAGCAGGTTACCAACTCGTCGAAGTCGGCGAGTGCTTCGAGGTCGAGCGGGTTGTTGTTTCGAAACACATCGACCCATACCGAGGTGTCGACCAATGTCACTTCTTGCCTTTCCTGTAGACCGCCCGGTCTTTGCGCATTTCGGAAAGATCGCCTTGCCAGGCGCCCGATCCGCGCAGTTCGAGGATGCGTCTCGCCGATGGCCGCGAAAGCCATAACACCGAAAGCATTGAGCGGGCTAGGTCGACGCGGCTAGGGCCCTCACCGTGCCGCCCGCTGGGGCGGTCTCAAGATCGGGCTTGTTGTGTCTACATTTGAAGAGTAATGTAGACACATGCAGGTCGGAGTGCGTGAATTGAAGCAGAAACTATCGAAGTACCTGGAGCGTGCCGCTGCAGGTGAGACGATCACCGTCACCGACCACGGGGTGCCCAAGGCCGTGCTCGGCCCGATGCCGGGCGTCGACCGAATTGCGCAGGGGATTGCCGAAGGGTGGATTACACCGGCCGAACAGCCGCCTGATCCTAAGCGCAAATGGAGTCCGTCGAAATCCCAGCGTCGGATCCAAGATGTACTGGACGAGGATCGGGGGGATTGAGTCTCTACATCGACACCAGCGCGCTGATGAAAGTTTACGTCAACGAGAACGCGAGTGAAGAGTGTCAACGGATACTCAAGTCCGATCCTACGTGGATTACTGCACGGCACACGTGGGTAGAGGTGATGCGCAACCTTCCGCGTCTGTTGGATCGGCCCGAGCTTCGACGTCAGGAGAAAGAGTTCCGCAGCGACTGGCGCAGCATGTCGGTGATCGATCTTGACCAACAGACTTGTGAACGCGCGGCAGAGATCGCGCGGACGCATACTGTTAGGACGCTCGACGCGCTCCATTTGGCAGCGGCGGTGCGAGCCGGCGGAGCCTCGCTCCCCTTCGTGACCTACGATCTCCGCCAGGCCCAAGCGGCGCGTGCGCTCGGGCTGACGGTGCTTGGCAGCTGACGCGCCGGTCTGTACGCAGCGGCTGCTGACAAAGGGACCGCAGCGGGATAAGCGGCGTGGCCTCTTTCTACGCCGCCGCGCGCATCGCGCCGATGGTGCCCGGGTAGTCGCCGCTGCCGAAGATCGCCGAGCCGGCAACTACTACATCGACGCCCGCGTCGAGTACCAACTTGACGTTTTCCGGATTGATGCCGCCGTCTACTTCGAGCAGGCACGACGAGCCCTGGCGCTTTTTCAATCCGGAGAGCAGACGCAGCTTATCGAGTGCAACCGGCATGAATTTCTGCCCGCCAAAGCCTGGGAAGACACTCATCACCAGGATCAGCGCCGCGCGATCGATCCACGGCGAGACGGTCTCGATCTGCGTATCCGGGTTGATGGCAACGCCGGCCTTGGCGCCGTGGCTCTCGATCAACTGAAACAAGCCTTCGAGATCGTCGGTGACTTCTTGGTGAACGGTGATGTAGTCGGCTCCGGCCTTAGCAAAGGCCTCGATGTACTTTTCCGGCTCTTCGATCATCAGGTGAACGTCGAGAGGAACGTCGGTTGCGCGGTCAAGTGCGCCGACAATGTCGGGGCCGAGCGTGAGGTTGGGCACGAAGTGTCCGTCCATCACGTCGACGTGCAGCCAGTCGGCACCGGCGGCGACGACGTTTCGGGCCTCTTCGGCGAGCCGCCCGAAATCGGCGGCGAGAATCGACGGGGCGATCAAAGGCATAGCCGGTTTATACGAACGCGCGGCGTAGGGGTCAAAGCGGCATCTGCGGGCTACGCAAGCCGCGGCCGCGCTGCTTGTGTCACGCTGCGCGCGATGGCAGACCGTCAACATGGAAATCACAACTCTGGTCGGTGGCTGTCTATGCGGGGCCGTGCGCTTCGAGATCGGCGGCGCGGCACGCCATCTCTGCTTTTGTCACTGCCATAGCTGCCGGTTGGCCGGCGGCGCACCGTTTGTCGCGTGGGCAAGCGTCGATGCCGATCGCTTCGTTCTGACCCGGGGCGCGTTGCGCGAACACCGCAGCTCGCAGTGTGTTGCGCGTGGGTTCTGTGCCGAGTGCGGTACCTCTATTACATACGCGCACGAAGGACGACCCGACGACCTCGACGTCGCGATTGCGACACTCGATCAACCGAATGCACTTGCACCCGCTTGTCACGTCTGGGTCTCAGAGAAGCTTGCGTGGGTTGAGATCGGCGACGGGCTGCCGCAGTTCGAGGAGTTCGGGGCGGTCTAGCAGCGGCCGTCGGCCGGCGGCTATCTTTCAAGTGTGAAGCGCGCGATTTGTGCGCGGTGATCGCTCGGCGCTGCGGCGAGCAGGCGGTAGTTTGCGAAAGCGATGTGCCGGTTGCCGAGAATGTGGTCGATCCCCAATACGGGAAGCACCGCCGGAAAACTAAGGTGCGGCCCATGTCCGGCTTCGAGGTGGGCGTTGCGCAGGCCGAGTGTGGTGACGTTGTCGGCGTAGTAGGGCGCGTTGAAGTCGCCGGCCGCCACCACCGGAGTATCGGTGTGTTGGCGCAGCCACGCGCCGAGCATTGCGGACTCCTCTTTGTGCCAGTTGGCCGATGATGCCACGTGCACGGTCATTTTGAGCATGCCGTCTTCGGTCCAAATCGGCTTGGTTGCGTGGACGTTTACAATCCACATCTCACTGCCGTCGATCTCGGCTCTTACCGCAAAGGTTCGGTAGTCGGTGATGCCGAATGCAACCTCGACGCCGGCTTCGTCGCTCAGTCGGCTACGACGAATCGCAGTTGCCAATGCGAACACGCCGGTGCCCTTGCGCTGCGGCATTTGCTCGGGCTCGACCCAGTAGAACGCGAAGTCGGGAAAGGCCGCCACGTACCTCGCGCGGTTATTTAGACGGAGTTCTTGGAAGCAGAGTACGTCGATGTTTTCGGCGGCGACGATGGCGGGGAGGGTTTTGGTGAGTTCGCTTTTCTGATGGATATTGAGCGCGAGTAGGCCGAGCTCTGTGCGCTTGGTGGTTGCCGGCGCGACGGTCTGAGTAGTCGCGCGTGTGGTCGCGCGCGTACCGGCCGCGCGAGCGGTGGCGCTTGTGCCGCCGCCCCAGCCAAGACTGTCTAGGAAAAGCACCGTGCAGATTGTCGAGATTATCAATGCCGGGTTTGCGAAAAACGCAGGGCCGGCAGAACCCGCGCTGCGTCGCCCGCGTCGTCCGCGTAGCGAGAACGCGGCGACAGCGAATGCGACGACCGCAAGCACGATGCGCGGTGTGTATGCGAACAAGATACCGATCCGCCAGGCGTCAAGCCCGACATAGGGCGCGACCGCACTCAAAACCAGCAGTGCGAAAAGTGCGTTGCGTGCGAACTGCCCCACACCCCGCGAAACCGAGCGGTCGGTCAACGCCGGTACATCCTGCGCGGCGATTCGAGCAAGGTATACAGCACGTTGTCGACGAAAGCCGGGTCGCTGGTCATGTCGAGATGGTCGGTGAACAGAAACGTAACCGACGACCAGTCTATTGGGCTCTGGATTGACGGCGACCAGTGGCCGCCCGCGCGCTCATCCATCACCGCGCTGGTGCGCAGCACCCGGCCGTCACCCGCTGCGAGGGCCGAGACGCGCACCGTGCCGGTGTTTCTGTTTACGCTCAGCCGCGCCGGGGTATCAGCTGCGTCGCCTGCGTACAAAACCAGGCGTAACGCATCGGGGCGTTTGGCAGGGCGGTCGATTGCCGCGTGAAAGCGTTGTGCCTGTAGCAGCGATTTGTGCAAATGATCGCGTGCGATCCGACGTCGCTCGGCTCGGTTGCCTACGCCGGGGAGCAGCCGCACCAGTACGCCGTCTTGTTGCGGATCGAGGATACCCCAGCCGAGTTCATCCCAAAGTGCTGCGTCGTAGAGGTCGCCGAACGGCGTTGTATCGTTACGGGCGTCAACAACCATCGCGTGGCGCGTGCGCGGCATCAGCTGGTAGAGCCCGGGCATGGTACCGATCAGTGCAGGCGGATAGTCGGGTAAGAAGAAGGGGAACTCGACGCCGTTGATCAGGTTTAACACCGGATCTATCGCGCCGGCGTTGGGGGTGCCGACCAGGATCGCATTCTCGACGTTGCGCGCGCCCGCCCAGGTGAGCTTGGGCAGGCTGCCGTCGATGGGCAAGGGGGCGGCGCCGTAACGCAGATAATAGCGCGTGAGCAGTCCGCCCATCGAGTGCGCAACGATGTCGAACTTTACGTTCGGATTATCGACGCCGTAGCGCAGTTTAAGCTGCGCACTTACGTAGGCGCGTTTCTCTTGGATGAACGCATCCAGGCGCGCGGCGTTGGCGGCGTTGTCGCGTCGCCAGTCATACGCGAACTGAAAACACGTAAAGTGCCCGTCGGCGTACTGCACCGCGCCGGCTTCGGCGAGTTCTTGGTCTTTGTATCCGCCGGCACCGAGCGTGCGCAGAATATTGACGTAGGCGCGCAACTGCAGCGGCAAGCCGAACAAGCTCAGTTTGAAACGATCGAGCACGCCGGCAGGCGCTGCGTTGTCGGTCAGTTCCGCAAGCGGCGTGCCGATACGCATCGGCACTGCCACCGAGCGCGCCCCGGCGGGATCACTTGGGTTGGCGAAGTCGCCCGAGAATGCACCCCAAACGGTCTCACCGGTGTCGGCGTCGACCAGGCGCGAGCCGAGTACGCCCGGGATCACGATGATCGGGTTGCGCGTCTCGTCCGATTCCTGCGCGGCGCGGTTATACAGACCGCCGAGGTCGGGGATGTTCAACGCCAGGCTGCAGCCCGACGCCGCGGTCGCCAGCGCGGCTGCGGCTGCGAGCAACTTTGCGCGGAGTCCTGGTGGTTTGATCGGCATACGTCGTTTAGTGGTTGTTCTTCTGTGTACGCACCGGCAGACGAAGCAACCAAGAGAAGTTCCATCTCTACCAAAGCATCGATATCACGAGACAGCGTTCTATCCGAGAGACGTGCGTACTGTCTCGCGATTCGAGGCGTGGTTTCACCAAGCTCGCTCGCGGTCAGCGGCCGCTCCAGCGGTACCGCCAGCATCAGCCCGCGCCGTCGCTTAAACGTTTCTTTGTGGCGGTACTCGGTGTTCGCGAACTGGGTGTAAATCAGGTCGCGCCAGGCGGTCTCGAACTGGCGTTCTTGCAACCGGGAGAGCAGGCCATGCAGACCGTCTCTATACCCGGTTACGGCGTAGTCGATGAATGACGAGAGACACCCGGATGGGCCCACTACTGTCCATACTACTGTCAGGCAACCTGTCTTTCGTGATGGGCTCTAACTTATTAATATTATGTTGTAATTTATGTATATCGACGAGTTTGGGGCGTAACTAGGCGGCCTACTGTCTACGAAAGGCGGGTTCTGCGGCACTAGAACTACGGGGCTTGAGCGCGTAGCAGCCGCCCTGCCGGAGAACAGCTCTTCGCCGCAATCCGACCCGATGGACGGGCGCGACGAGGAACTGGGAAAGAACCGAGCAAGTCCGACTCAACCCAGACCGTGACCAACAGCAGGTGCGTTGCGCAGCATGAATCTCGGCCAGGCGGCAACTATCTTGACACCTACCGCTTACCCACATTCCGCGCGGAATGTAGCCAAAACTTTGCACCTGGGTGCGTGCCGCCATCCGTACAAAGCGAGTTGGGCTTATTGACGGTGTCTCTCATCTTGCCAACGCCTGTAGAGCCACTCGCATCATGCTGGAGCCGGCACCAAGGCCATCATCTGCCGCGTGGCGTGCTCGGAAACGATTGATCGTGCCGAAGTCGGGACGAGGAAGAAGACCGGATCGCCCGCGTCGAGCCCATCGCTCAGATGCGCAGGGAATAGCCGGCCTTGAGCCTGATCCTACCGCTTGAACCGCTCCGCCTCGCTCATGCCGACGAGTCTACATCAGCGCCCCTGAAACTTTGAGCAGTCTTGGGTCGGTCTCCTGCGCAATCAGTGGTGAGAACGCCGGCGGAATCGGCGTCATGGTTATCTTGCCTCCAGCGCGTTTCTTGTCATGCGCACGGCATAGAAACCATCGGTGTTGTGACGATGCGGCAGCGTGCGCAGGCTGCCGTCGTCGGCAAACAGCTCGGGGTCTATCTCGGGCGTTGCTGACGGCTCTGCCATTGTGAAGGTCGTGTGGTGTTCAAGAAAGCCGCGCACGATGTCTTGGTTCTCGGCGCGGGCAATCGTGCATGTCGAATACACCAGCGTCCCGCCGGGGCGAACGAACGCGGCCGCGGCGGCAAGCAGCTCGCGCTGCATGGCCGCCAGGCGCCCGACGTCGGCGCGGCTGCGCCGCCATCTGATTTCGGGGTGCTGGCGAAGCGTGCCGAGGCCGGTGCAAGGGGCATCAACGAGCACGACGTCAAAGCTGCCGGTCTGTGCGGGGTCGAGACCTGTTAGCGATCCGTGGTGAATGCGGACGGGTGCGCCCTCTTGTTCGGCGCAGCGTGCGCGTTCAAGTGTCGCGCGAATCAACTCGGGTGCGTGCGCGGTCGGGTCTACCGCGAGTACGCTGCCCTTCGGGCCCGCAAGTGCGGCCAAGTAGGCGGTCTTTCCGCCCGGCGCTGCGCAGGCATCGAGCACCCGGTCGCCTGCGCGCACACCGGCCAACACGCAGACCAGTTGTGATGACTCGCCTTGTGCAATCGCTATGCCCGGCGCCTCGACGCTCTTGCGCGCGACGATTGCATCGGGGCCGTAGCGCGCAGGGCCGGCTTCGATGCCCTCGGCGGCCAGTGCGGCAAGTGCACGGCTGCGCGCGACGAGCGCGCGCAGCACCACTGGGTTGGCCTCGTTGTTGGCTTGCATCAGTGCGTCGGCTTCGTCTGTGCCGAGCTCGTTGCGCCACATTTCGATCAGCCAGCCCGGGTGTGAGAATTCAAACGCCGCCCGTTTTAGGTTGTCTTTGATCTGCGGCGCCGCCAGTTTCTCGCGCAGTGCGCGGCGTAACACCGCGTTGATCAGGCCGCCGGCTTTGGGCGCCAGACGCTTTGCGAGTTCGACGGCCGAATCGACCACCGCATAAGAAGGCACGCGATCGAGAAACAACAGTTGAAACAACGCCGAGCGCAACAGCACGCGCACCGCCGCATCGAGTTGGTCGGTGCTCTTGTCGATACGCGCGCCGATGTGGGCATCGAGCGTTAGCTGCCGCGCGAGGGTGCCGTAGGCGATGATGGTGGCAAGGCCGCGATCGGCTTCTGAGAGCGTCGTGCGCGCAAGCTCGCGTGCGAGCACGGCGTCGGCGAACGCGCCGCGTTCTTCGACTTCGAGCAGCACGCGTACGGCGAGTTCGCGCGCGGCGAGTCCCACCGCGTCGCGCGCACGCTGCTTAGACTGCGGCACCGCTCAGCCTTCGAAGCGATGCGGCAAATGTTTGCCGTATCCGCGCACGAAGTCGGCAGCCGCCATCTGCTTCTTGCCCTCGGGTTGCACGCGGGTGATGCGCAAGAGTCCTTCGCCGCAGGTGACGAGCAATCCGGCCTCGCCGGCGTCGATGATCTCGCCGTGTGACTGCGCGATGTCCGTCGCCGGCCCGGCGTGCGCGGCGGCTTGGCTGTCAGTGGGGTTGCCAAGCTGCAACATGCTCTCATCAATAACGTGTGCAGCGAGGATCTTCAGCCGCTTGCCGCCCAAGAATGTGAACGCAGCGGGTGATGGCAGGAACGCGCGGATCTGACGGTCGATCGCGTGTGCGTCGGCCGTCCAGTCTATACGCATGTCTTGTTTCGTCAGCGGTGGTGCCGGCGTCGCGAGTGCGTCGTTCTGTGGGGTGAAGGTCGCCGTGCCGTTGTTGAGCTGTGTGATCACCTGGACGAGCAGCTCGGCCGACATGTCGGCCATGCGCTCACGCAGCTGTCCGCCGGTTATCCGCAGCCCGATGGGGATAGTCTGCTCCAACATCACATCGCCGGCGTCCATACGTTCGTTAATGCGAATGATAGTGACGCCGGTTTCATCGAGCCCTTGCAGCATCGCGCGTTCGATCGGTGCGGCGCCGCGCAGCGCGGGCAAGATCGAGCCGTGCGCGTTGATACAGCCGTGCCGCGGGATCTCGAGAACGCTGTTCGGAAGAATCCGTCCGTAAGCCACGACCACGCCGAGGTCGGGTGCGATCTTGGCCAGTCGTTCGGCGAAGGCCGGGTCTTTCGCGCTGCGCGGCTCCAAGACCTCGAGGTTGTGCTTGAGCGCGAGGGTCTTGACGGCGCTCGGCTGCAGCTTTTTGCCACGGCCCGCGGGCGCATCGGGGCGTGTGACCACCGCCGCGATCGTGCAGCCGTCAAAGTCGAGCAGCCGGGCCAGGCTGATTGCCGCATAAGGCGGCGTGCCCATGAACACACAACGCATCAGGGTCATCGGTTACAGCGGACACGGCCCGACGCAAATCGGATCGGCCGCCACGGTCATATTTGCAGACGGAATGGCGTATATGCGTCGTTGAGAACCCCGGTGACGATTCACAACGCGTGTCCGGATCGGAGGTTCGCCCCGTGAGGGTCAAGTACTACAAAGAGACCGATTCGCTCTATATCGACCTTGCCGAGGTGCCGAGTGCCGAGAGTCGCGAGGTCTCCGAAGGGATCGTTCTTGACTACGATGCCGACGGCAACCTTGTCGGGATCGATATCGACAACGCTACGGCTAAGGTCGGCCTTGAGCGCTTGGTTGTCAGCAGCCTGCCGGGCACCGTCGAAACTGACGCGGCTTGAGACCGAGCCCTTCCTTTTAGATGTTGGGGACGTTGCTCTTGCTGGGATCGGGGTCGGGGATATCGCCGAGTTTTTTCAGGCGCTTGCGGTACATCTCGCGTTTCAGGCGTGAGAGGTGGTCGATGAACAGGGTGCCGTCGAGGTGGTCGATCTCGTGTTGCAGGCAAACCGCCGCCAGATTTTCGGCCTCGATCTCGATCTCTTTGTGATCCAGCGTCCAGCCCTTGACCAAAACCCGCGATGCGCGCGTAACCTCGGCGGTGTAGTCGACCACCGACAGGCAGCCTTCTTCGGTAATCTGGCTGCCTTCGGCCTCGATAATCTCGGGGTTGATGATCTTGAACAGTTCTTTGCCGCGGTCGTTTTCGCGGCCGACATCGACGACGATCACGCGCTCGAGCACGCCCACCTGGTTGGCCGCCAGCCCGATACCGTTCGCGCTGTACATCGTGTCGGCCATGTTGTTCAGCAGTGCGGCCGTCTTGCCGTCGATTTCTTTAACCTTTTCGGCTTCCTTGGCGAGGATACCGTCGGGGAATCTGTGGATGCGCAGAAGCGCCATCCTGCTAGATAACGTGAGATTGGAGTTGGGTGCAAGGCAGCAGCTGTGGCTGCGGGTCGCGGTGGGAGTGTCGAAAACACGGATTCCGGCATTTAGAGTGCCCGGTCTAAGTGGCGAACTCACACAAAAAGACTATTTCTACACTTGGCCCGGTGTCGGCACGGTTTGTACGCAGCCGTGGATTGGCCACACACCTCTTCTCCTTTTAACTTGATGCCGCCGACCCGACCAAACACAAACCCGACTGCGCAATCGGCGGTGGCCGCCGGCCGCCAGGCGGTGTTGCGTACGATAACGCGCGAGGGCGTTGCCTCTAGTGCGATGGTCGGCATCGGCGAGACCTACTTCGCCGCCTTCGCCTTGGCTCTCGGGCACAGCGACGCAACCGCCGGTCTGCTCGCTTCGGTGCCGCTGTTGGCAGGTGCGGTGTTGCAGATGGCGACACCCAAGGGGCTGGTGCGGCTGCAGTCCTACCGGCGCTGGGTGGTCGGCAGCGCGGTGGTGCAGGCGCTGACCTTTGTGCCGCTTATCTGGGGAGCGCTGGCCGGGCGGCTGCCGACCTCTACCTTATTTATTTCGGCCGCGCTGTACTGGGCGGCCGCAATGTCGACGGCGGCCGGCTGGAATCCGTGGGTCGGTCGCATGGTGCCGCGCCGTACGCGCGCGCGCTACTTCGCCCACCGTGCCCGCTACGCGCAAGCGGCCGTGCTTGTCGGCATCTGCTTGGGCGGGGTCGTGCTGCACGTCTTTGACGACGGTCCGCAAAAACTCCACGGCTTTGCGTTGCTGTTCGCGATCGCATTCGTGGCGCGTGCGGTATCGTCACGTCTGCTCGCTTTGCATCCCGATGCTGATCCCTGCTCCGAGCCCGACCCCGACGAGACCGCGGCAATTACACCGGCCGCGGTGGGCGGCCGCCGACTGTTCGCCTATCTACTCGGCTCGCAACTCACCGTGCAGGTCGCCGCGCCCTACTTCACGCCCTACATGCTCGAGCATCTGCATTTCGGCTACGCGCCTTACGTGGCGTTGACCGCCGCGTCTTTCCTTGCACGGATCGTTGCCGCGCCGATGCTCGGCCGCTTCGCGCACAACTACGGTGCCAGGCGGATGTTGCGCGTCTGCGCGCTCGGCATCACGCCGTTGCCGCTGTTGTGGTTGGTGTCGAATTCGTTCGGCTACTTGCTGGTCGTGCAACTGATAGCCGGTGTCGCTTGGGGCGGGTACGAGTTGGCGACGTTGCTGTTGTTTTTCGATGCAGTCTCCGAGCGCAGCAGACCGGCCTTGCTCGCGAAGTTCAACCTGGCCAACGCCGTCGCGATGGTCGTCGGCGCGATGCTCGGCGCGTGGCTGCTCGGCGCCGCGGGCAGCAGTTTGACGACCTACGCGTGGTTGTTCGGCGTTTCCGCCCTAGGCCGCGCGGCAGTCTTGCCGCTACTCGGCCGCATCCCCGACTACGTGCCGCCGCCGGGGGCCGCAGACGAACTGCCGATCCGTACGATGGCGGTGCGGCCGTCGATGGGCGCTATTCAGCGGCCGGTGTTGGCGGGGTTGCCGGGGGATAAGAGTGGGTGAGCTTTTAGTCGGGGGCGGCTACCCCAGGAAACAGTTCTCGTTGTGCCAGGTCAGCGTGGCAGCATCGGGTCGGTCTGATTCTGTGTGGGGAACGTTGATCTGTTTCCCGTGAAGCGGGTAGTACGTGCGCCCGTTCTCAAAGTCTGCTTTCAAGCGTGCGCTGACTTCGAAACGGTGCTCGGGCGTGACCGTGACGTAGCCTTTGTCGAAGAGGCGATGGAAGTCCGAACGAAGTAGCAAGCCGTTCGCCGTGGCGTGCTCGCCACCCTTGGCGTACGGGCGAATGTGTGCAGCCTCCAGAGCCGGCAGCGAGTGCTCGGATGAGACGGCGCAGGTGCGTCCATACGCGTCCGTCACCGCGATGCGGAATGTCCCTTGGCCGAGGCGCGGCCTCACCAGAGTCGGCTGGCCGAAGCGTTCGGCCGGCTCGGCGATCGACGGTGAAGAGGCGCCGCCAGCTGCTCGGGCGTAGTCGGCCTGGACGCGGGCCTGGCACTCTTGGTAAATGCGGAGTCCTTCACCCTGGCTGAGATCCTCTTGTCGACCTTGAACGGTCGCTTTTCCCCAATCGGACGGTTCTCGTACCCATTCACCTGGTGCAAAGAAGACGGGTTGGGTAATCATTAGACAGCCGACACTGTAAGACCCACTTGGATCTCGTTTCTCGGGCTTTCGGTATCGTTCGATCCGCGCGACCATTTCTTCGAATGTTGTCGCTCCGTTTGCTTCTTCGAAGCTTTCCCAGGCGAGCCACGCAGGCAAGACTGAGGCACGCGCGAGAAACCCGAATCCCCCTATCGCGTTGTGCGGTGCCTTTAGCTTGAAGAAGAACGGAGTGCCCGGGGGCTTGCTGTGGAATGTCTTTGCGCCTGACGGTTGCCAGAAGTTCACTTCGTCCAACGTCTCGCGGGCGCGCAAGAACTCGTACCAATCAAAGTCTGTGGGTGCGATGATCCCGTGCATCCGAGTTATCTCTTCTATATAACCGCACCGTTGCGCGTGGCCTAACAACCCAGGTGTTTCGTCGGCAACGCGATGCGTCGCGTACTGGATCGGGGATGGGTATGAGTGATCAGGAGCGATCAGTTGGAGAGCTAAAACATCGAGTGGCGGACTTCTGTTCCGCGCGCGACTGGGACCAATTTCACGGTCCCAAGTCTGTCGCAGCCGGTCTGGTCACGGAGGCGGCTGAGTTGTTAGCCGAGCTACGCTTCGCGACCGATGAACAAGAGATAGCGGCCGTGCAGGATCCCGCTCGCCGCGAACGGCTGGCCGATGAGTTGGCTGACGTGTTTTTCTTCCTGCTCCGTTTTGCCCAACGATTCGATTTCGATCTGTCCGAATGCCTGGACGCCAAGCTTGCAAAGAATGCCGAGCGTTACTCCGTTGCGAAGTCGCGCGGACGCAACGCGAAGTACGATGAGCTTTAGTCGATGAGACTCTACTCGGGGCCGGTCGACCGCTTCATCAGCGACACGGTTCGCAACCGTGTCGCTGACAAGCTGAAGGACGCATTCTTCGCCTATCACCGCTTCCAGCCGGGGCCGAGTGAAGTCACATCTTGGCGCAACTCGCTGCGCGCAACGGCGCAGGTCTTTCAAGAGGCGGGGTTCGACGACCACGGCGTCATCCTTGAATACCAACTGCCAATGACGTCGAAACGGCTCGATTGCATGGTCTCGGGCCGCGATGCCGCGGGTGCTCCAAACGCTGTGATCATGGAGCTTAAGCAATGGGACAAATGCGAGGAGGCCTACGGTGACGAAGTGGTCGCCACATTCGTCGGTGGGGCTGTTCGTGAGGTGTTGCATCCGTCGGCACAGGTCGGCCGCTACCAGCGCTATCTAGAAGACTCGCACACGGCTTTCTACGATGGGGAGAACCCGATCAAGCTGAGTTCATGTGCATACCTACACAACTACACGCCTGTAGAGAACGACCTGCTCTTGGCGGAAAAGTACCGTCCGCTGCTTGATGAGTTTCCGACCTACACAGCTGACGATGTCGATGAGCTGCTAGGGCACCTTACCGACAAACTCGGCGCAGGTGGCGGGATGCCGCTTCTCGAGCAGATCGAGGAGAGCCGATACCGGCCGAGCAAGAAGCTGTTGGACCACGTCGCCGGCGTGATCAAGGGGAAACCTGAGTACGTACTGCTCGACGAACAAGAGATTGTTTATGAGCGGGTGCTCTCCGCTGCGCAGGATGGGTTCGCGGATCGCAAACACGCTGTAGTGATCGTGAAGGGTGGACCCGGTACGGGCAAATCGGTCATCGCGATCAATCTGCTCGCCGATCTCTCGTTGAAGGGCTTCAATTCGCACTATGCGACCGGTTCGAAGGCGTTTACTGAAACTCTGAGGAAGGCGGTTGGGAAGCGAAGCGAAGTGCAGTTCAAGTACTTCAACCAGTATGGCCAGGCGCAACCTAACGATGTCGACGTGCTGATCTGCGATGAAGCGCACCGGATTCGTGTGACGAGCAACGACCGGTTCACGCCGAAAGCGAACAGGTCGGACAACCCACAAATCGATGAGCTATTTGATGCCGCGAAGGTCAACGTATTCTTCATCGACGACAAGCAAGGTGTGCGGCCGCTGGAGATCGGTTCGGCTGATTACATCCGAGACGCTGCCGCCCGCCGTGGCAGCCGAGTGTTTGACTATCAGCTGGAGGCGCAGTTTCGGTGCGCCGGCTCTGACGGGTTCGTTAACTGGGTGAGCAATACGCTTGAGATCGAGCGTACCGCCAATGTGCTCTGGGACGCAGGCGACGAACAATTCGACTTTCGCATCATGGATTCGCCGGCTGCGCTCGAGACCGCGATTCGACAACGGGTGTTTGACGGAAACACCGGCCGAATGGTCGCCGGGTTTTGCTGGCCCTGGTCTAAACCGAAAGCAGATCGGACCCTAGAGGATGACGTTGTTATCGGGGATTTTGGCCGCCCCTGGAATGCGCGCTCCGACGCCGGTCGACTCGCCCAGGGCATACCGAAGGAGTCGTTCTGGGCGACGGATCCGAACGGTATCGAGCAGGTCGGATGTGTATACACCGCTCAAGGTTTCGAATTCGACTACGTCGGCGTGATCTGGGGGCCTGACCTTGTTTACGACTTTGATGCGAACGCCTGGCGTGGTGACAAGACCGCGTCGAAAGACTCAACGGTAAAGCGTGCGAAAGAAGGGTTTACCGAGTTCGTTAAAAATACGTACCGCGTGCTTTTATCACGTGGGATGAAGGGGTGCTACGTGTACTTCATGGACAAGGATACGGAGAGGTATTTTAAAAGTCGGATGGAGGGGTTGGATAAGGCGGCTGATCGATGGGGAGATTTGGAGGCGGCGGAATCGAAGCCGAAATACGGGTCTGAGTAGCGCTTCCTCGATGGCGTTGAATTGCCCTTTCTGTTCCCCCGCCTCCGAGTCCGTCTTCCACGCGGGCTCAGCGATTCTCGCCCTCTGGGACGCCCACCCCGTCTCCCAGGGCCACGCCCTCCTAATCCCTAAACGCCACGTCGAAACCTGGTTCGACGCCACGCCTGAGGAACAAGCCGAACTCACCGCCGCGATTGCAATAGCTAAGCAGGCGATTGAAGAACAGCACACGCCAGACGGCTACAACATCGGCATCAACGTCGGCCCCGAGGCAGGACAAACCGTCTTTCACCTGCACGTCCATGTGATCCCGCGCTACCGTGGTGACGTCGACGATCCGCGTGGCGGCGTGCGCTCGGTAATTCCTGCCAAGAAAATCCCCGAGAGCGCCCTTACAACCGGCCCGGTCGACGGTGACGAGACGGTCAAGGACACCGAGAACGCTCGATACGCTCCGTCGGCACTCACGGGTCTGCCGCGCAATCGCGGGATCGTCACGGGTGGCCTGGACGATCCGCTCATCTATCACCTACGCGCACACCTTGACGACGCACGACGCGCCGATATCGCCGTTGCCTTTGTGCTCGAGACCGGTGTGATCGAAATCGAGGCGCACCTGGCCGAGATCGTCACCAAAGACGACGGCCGCCTGCGTTTGCTAACCGGCGACTACCAAGGCGTGACCGAACCCGGCGCGCTGCGCCGCTTGCTCGATCTGACAGCACCTCATCCCGAGCGCGTCGAGCTGCGCGTGTACGAAACCGGAGGCGGTAGTTTTCATCCAAAATCCTACATCGTTGAGAACCGCCGCGGCGAGGTTACGGCCTATGTAGGCAGCTCGAACCTGACGCGCACGGCACTGCGCACCGGCGTTGAATGGAACTACCGACCAGGGAGTGTCTCGCATCCCGAGGGCGTGACCGACGTGCAAGCTGCGTTCGAGCGACTTTTCAAGGACCCAAAGACCAAGCCGCTCGATGCCGTATGGATCGATAGCTATGAAGCCCGGCGCGCAACGGCGCAGACGCGCATGGACGCACCGGCCGGTATTCCCGATGAACCCCCGCCGCCACCGCCCGATCCGCACGCTATCCAACAAGAAGCGCTCGCCGCACTAGGCGCCACGCGCGATGATGGCAACCGCGCAGGCCTTGTGGTGATGGGCACGGGCCTTGGTAAGACCTGGCTTGCGGCCTTTGACAGCGCCGTGGCCGGTGCGCGACGCGTGTTGTTCGTCGCGCACCGCGAAGAGATTCTGGCACAGGCGCTTTCAACATTTCGCCGCATCCGTCCTGAGGCCAAGCTCGGCTTCTTTAACGGGCTGGCGAAGATCGCCGATGCCGACGTGCTGTTTGCGTCTGTGCAGACACTCAGCCGCCGCAACCACCTGGACCGCTTCGACGCGCACGATTTCGACTACATTATTATCGATGAATTCCACCACGCCGCCGCGGCGACTTACCGGCGTGTGATCGGTTACTTTGAACCGGAGTTCCTGCTGGGACTGACGGCAACGCCCGAGCGCACCGACGGCGGCGACTTGCTCGGCCTTTGCGGTGAAAACCTCGTTTACCGCTGCGACTTCCTGCGCGGGATCCGCCAAGGCCTGCTCTCACCGTTTCACTACTTCGGCGTGCCCGATGAGGTCGACTACGCGAACATCCCGTGGCGAAGCTCGCGCTTTGACGAAGCAGAACTAACTCTCGCCTTGGCCACCGAGAAACGCGCGGCCAATGCGTTGGCGCAGCTTCGCGAGCGCGGCGGCACACGGACTTTGGCTTTTTGCTGCTCAAGGCGCCACGCCGATTTTATGTGCGAATACTTCAGGGGCGCGGGTATGCGCGCGGCGGCCGTCCACTCGGGCGAGACTTCCGACCCGCGCGCTACTTCCTTGGAACTGCTCGAAGAAGGCGAACTCGACGTCGTTTGCGCAGTAGACATGTTCAACGAGGGCGTCGACATCCCCGAGGTCGACACCGTCTTGATGCTGCGCCCAACCGAGTCGCGCATCCTTTGGCTGCAGCAGCTCGGGCGCGGCTTGCGGCAGTGCGAGGGCAAGACGCTTAAGATCATCGACTACATCGGCAACCACCGCAGCTTCTTGCTAAAACCGCAGGCGCTGTTCGGGTTGGAGCAGGGCGATCGCCACGTCCGTGATGTGCTGGTGGCCGTCGCCGCTGGCTCGTACGACCTACCGCCCGGATGTGAGGTGACCTACGACCTTGAGGCTGTGCGCATCTTCGAGGCGATGCTTCATTCAGAGAGCGCGGGCGACCTGATGCGCACGTTCTACGAGGATTTTCTTGCCGAACATGGCGAACGTCCGACCGCCCCGGAAGCGTTTTATGCGGGCCTTTCGCCGCGCTCGGTTCGCAAGAGCTACGGGTCGTGGCTTGGGTTCATAGAGCAGATGGGTGGGCTCACCGAGCCCGAGCAGGCCGTGCGCGCGGGTAGCACCGGCACGCTACTTGAGCACC
Source organism: Deltaproteobacteria bacterium (assembly GCA_029262415.1). GTDB lineage: Bacteria > Desulfobacterota > Binatia > UBA1149 > JAJCZL01 > JAJCZL01. The sequence continues at coordinate 55,488 of JAJCZL010000068.1, forward strand.
TCGAGACCACGCCGATGTCGCGGAGCTTTAAGATGCTCGTGCTGCTCGCGATGATCGAAGCGGAGGCCTTTCCGGGGCGGATCTCGATTGAGGATCTTGTCGAGAGAGTGCGAAAGATGGCGCGCCGGTCGGTTCGCGTGCGTACCGATCTTGGCGTCGATATCGAAGACGCCGAAGTAGTGCGTCGGCATCTCGAACAGAATCCAATTGCAGCCTGGGTCGGAGGGCAGGGGACCGGCGGTGATGCCCACTTTGCTTACGAAGACGGCGAGTTCCGTACGGTGTTCGGCGCCGGCGACGTTAGTGATGCGCATGCGTATTTGGATCTTGCGCGCGAGTTGGCCGAGTGGCGTTTGGTGCAGTACTTGGATCGGCCGGGGCAATCTGACGGCGATCGGATTGTTTGTAGCGTCACGCACAACGCGTCGGGCACGCCCATCTTGATGCTGCCCGATCGCGAGAGGGTGGCTCAGATTCCGAAGGGCTGGGTTCGGGTACGAATCGGCGAGGAAAACTTGGAGGCGAACTTCGTAAAGATCGCAGTCAACGTCATGCGGCGTGAAGATACCGAGGAGAACGTACTTGGGGAAGTATTACGGGGATGGTTCGGTGAGAAGGCCGGCGCATCGGGGACTGCGCAGCGGGTGGTGTTTGAGAGAGGCGAGGATGCGTATGAGTTGGTGCCGGTCGGGGTTGATGTCCCAGGCAAACCGTCTGGTGCGATCGTGGGCAAGGCCTACAAGCGTGCCGATATTCCCGGGTTGTTTGACCAGGAGCTGACGGTCGATTTCCAACGCTCGGGTTTCATCGTGAGAGACGGGCACATGTACTTGCTCGTCACGCTTGATAAGTCCGGCTTCGCCGAAGAACACAAATACGGCGACCGGTTTCTCTCAGGAGAACTATTCGAGTGGCAGAGTCAGAACCGAACGACGCAGAGTGGTAAGCACGGGCAGCTGATCAAGGGGCACCGAGAGTCTGGCGTAACGGTGCATCTGTTTGTGCGCGAGCGTAAGGACGTCAGAGGCACGGCATTGCCGTATGTGTATTGCGGCGACCTCGACTTCGTGGATTGGGAAAGAGAGAAACCGATTACCGTGCGCTGGCGGTTGCAGGTACCGCTTTCAGCCGATCTTCAACGAAGGTTCGCGGTTGGTAGGTCGTAGTCCCGGGAATGGCTGCCGCAATCGCCGCGGGTAAATCCATCATGCGAAGGCGACGCTAGCCCTCCTCACCTCAACTTCCCCTCCGTCCGCAGCACCGCCTTTGTCAGCAACCGGATAATCTCGACCTCGGTCACCCCGAATCGTGCAAGCAATTCGTAGACCCGGCCGACAGTTGTTTGGACCTCCTTTCTCGCCCGTCGCGTCTTCTCGGTTTGGCCGGCTGCTTCGATTTCGGCCGGGGTGGCTTTGAGCAAGGCGGCTACGCGTAGAACCAGAGTTGCATCGATCGGACTGTCTGGCACCGGCACGTCTTTTCGTGTCGACCCAGCGGTTCGCGCGCCCGCCGGTTCCTTGGGCTCAAAGCCGCGAACGGAGAACTTGCCGATTTTCAGTTGGCCGCCCTCAATCCCGATCTCGATATCCTTGCTTCGCGGCAGCATCGTTCGCAGCTTTACGAGCGGAGTAACGCTGATCGAGATTCGCCCAAGTGACGCCCCACGCGCAGGGATCGTGTGTTTTACGCGCGGCATCTCGAATCGAACTGCATCGCCGGTAACGGTCACGACAACTCGGCACGCGCCGAACTGCTTCTCGGCGGTCGCCAACTGTTTGAGTGCGTCGCGCAGTTCTCTGCGGTCTACCTTTGTACGGCTGGCCATCGGGCAGGCAGCGTAGCGGGAAGTTGGGTGCGATGAAACATGAGATGAAACACGAGCGGTGGCGACCCAGTCTTCGCCGCGAATCTTGAGGGTAGAGACGGTGCGAGTTTAGCGCGAAGGCAAGGCTACGGAACCAAACGACTACTTGCCCTTAGCGTCCTGTGTTTGACGGGGTTTGTCGTTCGCTTCTTCACGTGACCGCCTCGTCTCGTCGTTTCGCAAGATACTGTCTACACTCGGCGTTCGCATCCATTCAGGCCAGGCCTCGACCTCCTTGGCCGTACGGTGCACATCCTTCCAGAAATCTTCGCTGCTAGCTTTCTTGTTCTTTTTCATGAGCACTCACCTTCAAGGATTCTCCGATTCCGTCAAGAAGAGCAACTGCCTTCTTTTCGCGTTCTGGGTATGCGATTGAAACCATTGGCGTACGAGGGTGCGAGTCCACCGCACGCTCTGTTTATTACTGATGGGATTGCAACTCCCCCCGGCCCCGCCTCGCCCCGCCCCGGCTTGTCACCACGACTTCCACAGCTTAGTTTCGACACCCACATGGCTGGTCGCAAAAAGCCGCGCCGCCGTCGCGCTCGGACATCCGCGCGCGCGGAGGGCTGCGGGCAGTGGGTTCTTGCGGTGCGGAGGTTTCCCGGCGTGGTTGCCGAGCCCGGCCGCGACGAAGTCCGTCCGCTGATTGTCATCTGCTACGAGACCGAATCCGACCTTGTCGTGGGACAGACGCTGGTGATGCCCGATGAGCTGACCGGCGCGTGCGCACGTGTGCTGAGCAGCGCGTGCGCGGCACCGTCGGCGGGCGCCCCGAGGACCCCGGCCCGTGTGTGGGTGGAGAGCGTGGAGATCGCAGAAGAACTCTCCTCCATCAAAGGTCTTCGCGCCGAGGTTGTCGTCGGCGAGGTGCCGGAGATCGATGGGGTGATGGATTCGTTGCGGGCCTCGTTGGCCGGCAGCGGCCGGGCTTCCGACGAAGGGCCGGGCTACCTGCAAGACGGCGGTTTATCGCGCGAGACGGTTGGCGCGTTGTTCGAGGCGGCGCGCGCACTGTACGCCGTCGCACCGTGGAAGGATTGCAACGAGTGTCTTGCTCGCATCGATATTCCCGAGCTCGACGTGGCGGGGGCGTGTCTCGTGGTCATCGGCGCGCTCGGCGATGTTTTCGGGTTTTTGCTGTTCCCCTCGGCCGATGCCCATGAGCAGTTCATCGAAGCCACCGCGCGTACGCGACGCGGCGGGCCCGACCGTTTCGGCACACCGTTTACGTCGTTGACGTTTGTGTGCGCAGCCGATCTGCCCTCGCGGCACCGCCGCGAGGCCATGCGCGAGCGTTGGCCGGTAGCCTCCAGCGAAGCCTACCCGTTGCCCGAACGTCTGGACTCAGACGGACTCCGACGCTCCCTCACCGAACGCGACATGAAGGTGCTCGGCGCAGTCACCTCGGCTCTGTGCGCTTTCGCCGTTCGCCACCCACGATCGCTTACCGATCCCGACAGCGCTCCGGTGCGTGAAACCAGTTCGGGCCGCGACAACATCGCGGTTCGAATCACCGTGCCCTATGAGGCCTACGAGTTATTTGAAGCCAAACCAACGGGTGCGGCGGGCAAACGCGAGTCGAAGCTTAAGGTCGAAGACCGCTTACTCGGCAGAATGCTCGGGTTCGCATGCGAGACGCTGGGGCGCAGCTTCGTTGCGGAGATGGAAAGCGACTTCGACGACATCGAGTCTGCCGTTCAACTCGTGCTGCCCTTCGGCTTGTTTCATCGCCTCTACGGCGGGCGCACGGTTGCCGCGCGCTTCTTTGATGCCCACGGCTCAGAGCTTGCGGGCGAGGAGGCAAAGCTGTTTGCGGCGCACCGAGAGGGTTGGTTGAGCATTTGGGAGGTCGAGCAGGTGCAGCGCGGGCGCGGCCTGGAGTTGCTTGACGTCTTATCGGGCCAACGGTGCACGGTTGTCGAGAAAACGCTTTCTCGCAGTGTCGCCGAAGGGCATTGCCTGCTTGCGTGTGTGCTGCGCATGGATGGCCGGTTCGTCATCAACGGCATGCACGGGCGTCCGCTGGCGGCGCCTGTTGCCGCGCTAGTCGCCGAACGTGGGCGCAGGCGACTGCGCCGCAAGCGCGAGGTTCCGGTGGAGCGCTTGCGCGACGGCCGCTTCGCGCGCGCACTGCTCGGATACTGGGAAGACGCGGTTGCGACGCTCGATGCGGCTTTGCGGCCTAGCGGCCGCGGATAGAGAGAGCCGCGCGCCGCAAACCGCCGTGCCGCGCGAGCACCTCGAAATCGCTGTCGCAGTGTAGCACCGCGACGTCCTCGCGGATTGCCACCGCGGCGATCAGGCAGTCAATGAGTTTACGAACGGTCTCGCCTTGCGCCCGGCATCGGCGGTGCAGTGCAGCGGCTTGGTCGTAGTCGCCTGGGCCGGTTGCAAGCACTGTTGCGCGGGCGAGCAAACGCCTAAGGCTCATCAGGTGGCGGTCGTCGCGCGCCCCGGCCATGACCTCCATGCGGATCGGGTCGCAGACGGCGATTTCATCATCGAGCAGACGGTCGACGCTGATGCATGCCGGTGAGCCGGTATCGCGCAGAAACTCGACCCATGCAGAGGTGTCAACGAGGGTCACTCGCCCGCCCGCTGCGCATTTGTTCCAGATCTCCCTCCCAACCAGAGCCGCGCAGGCGCCTGGCCTCGTCGAGGTCCAGCGGTTCTGCGGCGAGCAGTTGTAGCGCGAGGTTCACGGCGTCGCGTTTGGTCGAAAGGCGGTAGCGACGCATAACCTCGGCGCAAGCCCGCTCGTCTATATCAATGTTCGTGCGCGCCATACACCACCTATACACCAATACGTGGCCAGCCTACAACCCGTCAAATCAGGCGCTATTGGGCACTTTTGCTCGACGACAATTACTTTTGCCGGTTGGGGTGGGGAGGTATATTGCGGGTCGGCGCTGCGTGGGCGCGCATGGGTAGACGACGCGCAGGGATTTGAGTCGGTTATTTGTTGATGGTAATAACTGGCATAAATTTGGTATTTAGATAGATTATTACCACTATTCGCGCAAGCCCTGCGCCCCGGTACTAGAGGGAAAGTCCTAATAAGTGAGATCTCTCGCCCCAGATTTCCTTGAGAAGCTTAGATTCTCGGTGGAGCAAACATCGTCGCTGACCGCGCTCGGGCAGGCCTTCGCTCAGCAGCAGCTCTTCGAGAAACAGAGCCCCGAGGCACTTAAGACGCTTCGCACCTCGGCGATCGTCGAATCGACTGAATCCTCAAACCGTATCGAAGGTGTGGTTGCACCCAAGCAACGATTCGCGGCGATCGTTGCCGGTAAGTCGGAGCCCCGCAACCGCTCCGAGCAAGAGATCCTTGGTTACCGTGGGGTTCTTGAAATGGTGCATTCGAACGCATCGGAAATCCCGATCACGGCGAACTCGATCCGGCAGCTACACAAAGAGGTTTACAGGTATCACCCGAATGACGGCGGGAACTGGAAACCAGTAGACAATGAAATCGTCGAAAAGAATACGGCCGGTGAGATCGTGCGCGTTCGCTTCAAACCGGTCGCAGCTGTGGCGACGCCGCAGGCGATGGCCGACATCGAGCGACTGTACCGCCAGGCCACGACCGACGGTTGCGAGCCGCTCGTGGTGGCACCGCTTCTGATTCTGGACTTCTTGTGCGTCCATCCTTTTGCTGACGGAAACGGCCGAGTCAGCCGCCTATTGACGCTGCTGGCTCTGTACCACGCCGGCTTCAGTGTTGGTCGCTACATAAGTCTGGAACGTCTGATTGAAAACACGCAGTCGGACTATTACCGCGTGCTCGAAGCGAGTTCTCAGCGGTGGCACGACGGCAAGCACGACCCCCACCCTTGGCTCGAGTATTTCTGGGCGATTCTCCTAGCTGCCTACCAGGAGTTCGCCGAGCGCGTCGGCAAAGAATCGAGCGGTCGTGGTAACAAGACGATGCGTATCCGGGCGGCGATTGAACGCCGAGTCGGCGCGTTCCGCATGAGCGATCTCGAGCGTGACTGTCCCGGGGTGAGCCGAGAGATGATCCGGGTTGTTCTGAACGAACTGCGTGACCACGGGCGCGCGGAAGTCACAGGCCGTGGTCGCGGCGCCGAGTGGCACAAGCTGGAGCCGAAGGATTGATCGCTGCCGAGATCACTCGTACCTGAGAAACGCCTCGTACCTCTCCTCAAGAAACTCAGCCTTGGGCCGCAACTCCGCACTCCGCGGCACGTGGATCGGCTGATCATGCACTCCCCTTGTCCCTTCTCTGGCGGCGCGGTAGTGCGGATCGACAACGGAATCTCTGCGAGCACCGCCGGTTTGAAGATGCCTTGTTGCGAGACTAGCGGCACCCGCCGGCCTTCGAGTTGGAAGCCCTCGCTTAGAACCTTCCAAGGAAGTACGTCTCGGCGTAGGCCTATCCACTCCGTGTAATATTCTGCTTGCATTTGATTGCACTGCTTCGTACTCTCTTCATCATGGCGTCGGTGACCTATCGAATTGACGACGATCTGAAGGCGGCACTGGAAGAGTTCTGCGACAAGCACGGCCTTAAGCACCAGGCTGTGGTCGCCGAGGCACTGGCCTCATGGCTTGAGGACGCCGAAGAGATTGCCGCGATCGAGGATCGTCGCGAGGGCCCGTGGGTCGAGTGGTCCGATGTCCGCACCAAAGTATAGGCTCGTCGTTCATCGTGCGGCGGTCGGCGAAATCGAGTCGCTGTCGAAGAAGATCAAACCAAAGGTCATTGCAGCGATCGACGCGCTTGCCGAAGACCCGCGTCCGCCCGGCGCCGCCGCGTTGCGCGGACGCAAAAGCGCGTTTCGGCTTCGCGTAGGTGAATACCGCGTTCTCTACGAGATACACGCCACCGAGATCGTGGTTTACGTTGTCGCCGTAGGACACAGACGCGATGTGTATGTGCGCACGGTGCGGCGGCGGTGACATGACCGCACCCGGGTCGATGCTGCTTCGGCCCCCCAAAAAAAGACCGCTCGAATGCCCTGGTCAGGAAATAGAGATTGAGAGGCGATAGTAATAGCTAGATTCTAGCCAGAAATATGATGACCGCAGCGATTACCGACCTGAAGAACCGTTTGAGCTACTATCTGCGCCGCGTTGCACGCGGGGAGAGCATCACCGTGCGTGGCAACCCCGTCGCTCGGATCACGCCGGTCGGTTCGCACGGCGCGGAACTGGAAGGGCTGGCGGCAGCGGGGCTGGCGAGGCTTCCGGTCGAGCCCCTTCCCAAGGGTTTCTGGACTCGCTCGCTTCCAAAGCTAAACAAATCGCTGCGCGCATACCTTGCTGAGGACCGCGAGGATCGGTTCTGATCCGATTTTCTGCCCCGCGTAGGAGTCACGCCAACAGGTTCCCGTAGCGTACTGTTCCCGTATCGTGCGTTGATCTACACGCGTCCGGTTGCTAGGTTTTGCCGCCATGGCTGCGTCCAAACGCAAGACTCAGCGCCCGTCGCGCGCATTGAAGTCGGTAGCCAAGAAAGACCCCGAACCGTTGTTGCAACTCCTCATTGTGTTGACCGGCTGCGACGCGCCGGTGTGGCGGCGCATTCTCGTTCCTGCGCGCTATAACTTCTGGGAACTCCACGTCGCGATCCAAGACGTTATGGGCTGGCTTGACTATCATCTACACGAGTTCGTCGTGACTGACCCCGAGACGATGGGTGCCCTACGAATTGGGCTTCCCGACGATGAATTCTTAGATGCACCTCTTACCTTGCCGGGTTGGAAGATACCGATCGAAGGCTACTTTGGTACAGGGCAGAGCCTACCGTCACGATACACCTATGACTTCGGTGACAATTGGGAACACGTTGTGCACCACGAGGATTTCCAAGTGGCCGAACCGGGCATCACCTACCCGGTGTGTTTGGCCGGCGAGAACGCGTGTCCGCCCGAAGACGTTGGGGGCACACACGGGTATCGCGAGTTCCTAAAAGTGATCGCCGACCCGAGAGACCCCGAACACGAGCACTTTCGGCGATGGGCCGGTGGAGACTTTGATCCGCGCAGGTTTGACCCTGCGGCGGTGCGTTTTGACGACCCGGCCAAGCGCTTTAGGCTGGCGTTCGGCCGCGCGGGGTGATCGGCCGCGCCGCGCGTCTTCTGCTTCCACGCAGCGCACGCACGAGCGCACCGAGTCGCGGTGTCGGCTGTTGACGGGCCGCCTTGTCGAGCGCGGTGATCAGATTGCGTCTGAGTTCTTCGACTACGCCGAGAACTTGTTCGGCCGTTTGCGCGGGTGAAAACCCGCACGCAGACACCTTCAACTCAGTGCTGATGACCGACACGAGAGTTGCCTCGGCGTTCATGCCCGCATCGATCTCGTAACCGAGCGCGATGAGGTCGCCGAGGCCGAGTTCGGGGAAGCGTGAAAACAGCCAGTCGAGGTCATAGAGGTCTTTTTCCGAGCATTGGCTGACCAACGTTGCCGCTTTCATCTTCAGCAATGTCTCGAGATCGGCAACGCTGACGCGATCGTTCGCCTCGATCGCGGTGCCGACGACGAACACTTGCGGGTCCAAGACGACTTGAGTTGCGAAAGAGTGACCGTCCAATCGAAAGTCGCCCGCATAGAGTTGCCGACTGCTCTGCGGTTCGGAGGCTTGCGCGCCGATCCGGGCGAGCGAGCGAACCGCCAGCACGGTTGCTCGAAACGCAGTGTCGTCACGGGCGAATAGGTCAAGGTCGTCCGACCTGCGGTGACCTGCGTAGTATCCGGCCAACGCGGTTCCCCCCACGAGCATGCAGCCGGACACGTCTTGGGCGAATACGTGCGTCAAGGCACGGTACAGAGGTGCGGGAAGGACCTTTTGCGCTAGTTCGCTACTTGGTTGCATTTCCACTGGACCAACGTCTGCAAATCTCCACGCCGCTTTGGAGCAGTGAAGCGGGAGTACTCGCCGAAGCGTTTCCACACCGAGGGCCCGAGTATTTTTGCGGCGGCGTACACCCCGTAAACCTCGACGAGTCGCCCAACCGCGCGCGGCTCCCAGCCGATCAGCGCGACCGCGAACTCGGTCAGGCCTTCGTAGAGGCGATCCCAGAGCAGGTGGGCCCTCAGCGCATCTTCGTTCTCGCCGAGGCACGGCAGCGGTTGCATCAGAGAGTCGAGCGAGACGTCGAGCGCGCGCCCGATCCCGGCCAGGTGAGAGCCGCGCACGCCGGCGGCTCCTTCGTGTCGAAACCATTTTGAGACCGCCTGGCGACTTAGACCGACGGCTCTGGCAAGGTCGCTCTGAGACCAACCCCGGGCTAGGAGATAGGCCTTAAGTGTCTGAAGTTCCACGCTAATAGGATAGGCGTGTGCCCGGCTGTTGTCAATCTAAGTTGACAATTACGTCAGTATTTGTACGCTGCTGTAACAACCCTAGTAACAGAATTCACTCACCTGCTCGATCTTGTAGCAGCCTACCGCCTGCCATAGAATGACAAAATATTAGGTTATAGCCTGGTATTATATAATGCTTTATCAGGGTATGGCCTTATGACTAATCAGAAGAAAACCGTGGCACGAAAGCGTTTGGACGAACGGTTAGCTCCACTCAAGCCCGCTTCGCGCTTCCTGGCGCCGCCTAAGGGCTGGGTGCGGGCGATCCGCGACGCGCTTGGGATGTCGGCTGCGCAACTCGCCAAGCGCGTGGGCGTCCGGCCGCAAAGCGTGTCCGATATCGAGAGGTCCGAAGCCAACGGCACCGTTCAGCTAAACACCCTGCGCAGGTTTGCCGAAGCGCTCGACTGCACGGTGGTCTACGCGCTGGTGCCCAACTCATCGCTCGAGGGTTTGGTGCAAGACCGCGCACGCGAGATTGCCCGCAAGCTCCTCGCGCGCAGCGATCACAGCATGGATCTGGAAGCGCAGGGATTGTCACCGCAAGAGCGTGAAGCGCAGATCGACGCCTACGTGCGCGAGCATCTCAGGGTGCGCGATCTCTGGGAGAACTCGTGAGCGATCCACTCGACGGGCTTGCAGGCGGCACGCCGCTGGAGCCCGCGGAACGCGAGGGTCTGTTGCAGACGTGGATTACCTTTCGCGGCGAACTGAACGAGGCTGAGCAAACCAACATATCTGCCGGCCTCGCCTGGGTTCATCGCCAAGCGCGCAAAGACATCCTTAATGAAGGATTCATGAGAAACCTTCACAGGCGCCTCTTTGGCGATGTTTGGGCGTGGGCCGGCGAGTTTCGCAGCACGCCGCGCGATCTCGGCGTCGAACCCGCGCTGATTCGCTCAGAGATAAGGCTGACTTTCGACGATACGCGCTACTGGATCGAGAAGCAGACTTATCAACCCGACGAGATCGCCGTGCGCTTGCACCACCGCCTGGTGTTGATCCATCCGTTTGCGAACGGCAACGGTCGCACGACCCGACTTATTGCCGACCTGCTCGCAGAACGCCTGGGGCGTGAGCCTTTCACCTGGGGGCCACAGGGTCTCGACGATATCGGCGAGACCCGTGCGCGATATATCGCCGCGCTCAAAGCGGCCGACGATCATGATATCGAGCCGCTGCTCGAGTTCGCGCGGTCTTAGCCTTCTGCGCTCCGCGACCGCTTCACGAGGGCCGCGCTCTTAGCGCCCGAATGCAGCCACGCCGAACAACCACTTGTGCCCAAAAAGAAACGCGAGATAGATCACCACGGCCGCAAGCGGGCGTACCACGCCGATCTCGCCGAGCTTGAGCGAGTTGCGTCCCGAGACAATCGCTGCGAACGGAACGATCGATGTCTTCTGCGCAAACGGTTGCCAACGCGGCCCGAGCGCGCGGGCGCGCTTGGCATCGATTGAAGGCGGCCCAGCCACGCCGAGTACCGCAAAGGTGCCAAAGAAGATCAGCGACGCGACGTCGCCGTTCACGGCAATGTGAGTCAGCGCCCACAGCAGCGCGCCAAACAAGAACGGGTGGCGGGTGACGCGCACAATTCCCTTGGCGATGTCGGGGTCGTCGACCAGCCCGGCCTGTCCGGCCGAGGTCGGGTTCTTAGCGGTCAGCCCTAAAACCGCCAGAACGAACGCAACGAGCGTCACCGCCATTGCCACCTGCTGCCACCAAGGCTGCGGTATCCACAGCACCGTCAACGTCGCGCCGGAGGCGCGAGAAAATGCGACAGACAGCCAAATGATGCAGCCGAGCGAGGC
>JAJCZL010000069.1 GCA_029262415.1 Deltaproteobacteria bacterium
AGTCGAGAATTTTCCCTGTATTTTCCCGACTATCAGGGAACTCGTGGCCGCGACACCAGAGACAGGTTCGCCGATGACTCCGCCCACCGCCACTAAGTCAGCTGCTAACCGTTCGGCCGGTTCACGTGGCCCTGATCTCCCCGTTTCCCCCGGGGTTGCGGCACTTCCGCAGGCTGCGGTTGTCTCTCAGAGAACGGTTCATCGCGGTCATGGCGCAATTGTACCGTTTTTCTCTGGCCCGTTTTTCGCCGGTTCGCTTCGCGCATTTCCCCATACACAGAGAAACCCAATAGGCCCCTAACGGGCCGTGTTTGTGACGCGAACGTCAGGCGAATCTGCGGGTGGAGGGCCGTGCTGGCTGGTTAGCTTATCCGGCGCGAACAACCGGCAGAAACAATCGCTAGAGCCAGGTGGCGCCCGTCCTTTTGACATCGGAGCGTCGGGCCGCGATCAGGGCTCATGCCTGAAAGAATTCTCGATCTCGTCCGACGCCGCGCGAGGCGCCTCGTCTATTTTCTTGAGCAACGTGCCAGAGCCGCAACCTGGCCCCACGTGGGGCTCGGTCTCGGCGCCCTCGCCGATCACTACCGATCCCGCCAGGAACTCGTTGCCGAGAATCAGTTGCTACGCCAGCAAGTCATCTTGCTAGGCCGCCAGATCGCCAAGCCAAAACTCGCCCCCCGCGACCGCGTGAGCCTGATCTTGCTCGCCAGCCGCACCAAAACCTGGGCCGGTGCCATGCTCCTGGTCAAGCCAGACACGATTCTTCGGTGGCATCGCGAGGGGTTTCGGCTGTTCTGGAGACGGAAATCTAGATCCAAGAATCGCAAATCGCGCGTTCCCGAGACAACCATTGCGCTGATTCGGCAAATGGCACGCAATAACAAACTCTGGGGCGCTGAGAGAATCCGTGGAGAGCTGCTCAAACTCGGTATTCACCGTGCGAAGACGACCATACAGAAGTACATGCGCGCCGTGCGTGGCCGTGCACCGCGCGGGCAGTCTTGGAAAACGTTCATTCACAATCAGGGCCTTCACATATGGTCCTGCGATTTCCTGCAGACCTACGATGTTTTCTTCCGACCGATCTTCGCGTTCTTCATCATCGAGATTGGGACGCGACGCGTTGTCCACGTCGCAGTGACGCGATTTCCAACCAGCTCGTGGACAGCGCAGCAGCTACGAAACGCTACCGCATGGGATGATTGCCCAACGTTCCTGATTCGTGATGGCGACAAGAAGTTAGGGACCGACTTCGACAACGTCGCTACCGGGGGCGGCATCCGGGTTATCGTCACACCGTATCGAACGCCGAACGCCAACGCGCACTGTGAGCGACTATTGGGCAGCGTGCGCCGAGAATGCCTCGACCATCATCTCATCGTGACCGAGAGGCAGATGCTGTCGGTCCTCACCGAGTGTTGCGACTATCACAATCGCGCCCGTCCGCATCAGGGGATCGGCCAACGCGTACCGAAGCCGCACACAGACCCGACGAAGCCGGGTGAACGAGTGGTTGAGATCCCGATTCTCGGCGGTCTCCACCATGACTATCGACTCGCGGCATGAGCGGATCTGCTAAACGGCCAACACGACCGACGCCGCGAGTACGCAACGGGCACACGAACGGTGGGGACGTGGCGCCGCCTACCCAAAAGAAGTCGCCGAGCAGATTCCAAGCAACTTCGGGCATTTTCTGTACGAGTACTCGACACAAGGGCCGCCGTTTCGGCGACGCGTAGCCCTAGAAAGATTGCCCGTTCACGCTAAGAATCTGCTCCGCCCCATACGGGTGCCGAAGTGGCCATTCCGGTTGACAGAATACGCTAGGCGCGATAGCCTTGAGACGTGATTCGGAGCTTTCGCTGCAAGGATACTGAGCGTTTGTTCCGAGACGAACGAGTCCCACGGTTCGGCGCAGTTGAAAGGGTCGCCCGTCGAAGAATGCTTGTGCTTAATAATGCAAAATCGCTCGTAGACCTCCGGGTTCCTCCGGGAAATAGGTTGGAGGCGCTGCGCGGCAAGCGACGCGGTCAGCACAGCATCCGAATCAACGATCAGTGGAGGATTTGTTTCCAGTGGAAAGATGGTGATGTGTTTGGCGTGGAGATCGTCGACTCCCACTGACGACACGGAGCAACGATTATGGTGAAGAAACTTAGTCTGATTACACCTGGAGAGGTTCTGCTGGAAGAGTTCATGGCGCCCCTCGGCATGAGCCAGAACCGCCTCGCACGCGATCTTGACGTGCCTCCGGCACGGATCAACGACATCGTACACGGCCGACGCACAATCACGGCAGATACTGCCCTGCGCCTCGCGAAGTATTTCGGGACTAGTGCTGAACTATGGCTTGGCCTGCAAGCCGAGTACGACCTCCGTGTTGCACGGCGCGAGCGCGGATCCGAGATCAACCGACGAGTGCGCCCGATGGAAGCGGCTTCAACTCAGTAGACCGCTACGGAAGGAGCGCATTCTTGGCGAGGCCGAGACCGACGTAGAGGTTCTGGACAACAACTGCATCGCCTGCCGGGTCGGGGCGGCAGGGCTGCTCGCGGGCGCAGCGCGCACCGGTTGCCCGATCGCCGAACTCTGCTGCACCGACGGAGTCGACAACGACAACGACGGCGCGGTGGATTGCCAAGATCTCGACTGCTGCGACCAGTCGGTGTGTGCGACCGAAGATGCCTGCACCAACGCCGGTGTGTTCGAGATTCGTTCGGTAGCCTATGTGCGTACGTCAGACGGCCGTAACCGCTACTACATGGCGGCGATGGCACTTGTAGAGCCCGACCCGGTGTCGGGCGCCGTAAACTATTGCGTCCAGATCGACGACCACGGCATCGCAGGCCCGTTCGGTAATCCTTTCAGATTCCCCCCGCCGCACGAGTACCAGTTCGCGCCGAGAGACCCATGCGTATCTACGCTGAACCCGACCTACTGTCAGGACTGGCTCGGTGGGTTGCTCGCCATCGCCACCGGCGGAACGGTACACGCGAACGTCATCGGTCCGCCGACCCAGGCTGAAGCCATGGCGACGCTGGCGCCGATCACTGGCTGGGATTTCAGAGCAAGACCGCTCAACCTGGGTGCCCCGCCGTGTAATGACCTCAGCGGGCGTTGATCGAAGATCCGCGGGCGTTGGTGCATGCATCACAATCAGCTCAAATGCTCCCTGAGTAGGTGTTGGTGCATGAATCGGAATCTGCTCGGCGAGAACCAAACGGTGAGGCTCCCCCGCCCTACCAAACCACGATCGTAGGTCGGCCAGTTAGTGACGTGGTAGCGAGCTTGTAATTCGGGTGGACCTTCGACCGTTTCGCCATTCCCGGATCATGATCCAGAAGCCCAGGCGCGGGAAACGTGGCCTCACTTCCGATTCATGCACCAACGCCGCTATCGCGGGTATCCCGCCGAGCAGTGTCGCGACGAGGGTCAACACTAATGACACAACGATACGTGGCCGTGTGAAGTAAGCGCCTGGGGCCTCTCGAGCAGTTTTCACTCTAAGAGGCCTCCTGTCCGATTCCCGCCGCCCGGAGCGTGTCCGCATCGACACCCTTTCCCAAACAGCAATCGGCGAGCGTGCCGTCGATGACCACCGCCGGGACGCTGCGAATTCCCAAGCGCTTCGCGCGCTGGGCTACGTCCGGCGCCTTCATGTCGAGAACGCTAACCTCGCAGTCGGTGCAGGCGATGCTATTAACGAGAGACACGGTTTCGTCGCAGGCAGGGCATCCCGCGCTGAAGATTTCTACTTTACGTTTTGTGTTCATGCGTCAGTCCTCCATCTAGTCGGTTTGTTTGTTCATGTTGTGGCTCTTGTGCCCGACACGCGGGGCAAGAACCGGCGGCAGCTGCCGTACGCGGCCATGCGTTCCAAAGAGATGCTCCAACGAGCAGGGCAAGGCCGAGATACAGGAGCGAGTCGAGAGACAGTGCGAATTTCCCAACGAGCGCGACGGCCGAGCCCGTCGCACCGAGAAAGAGCGGGCCGAAGCCGCGCCTCGAGCTCGCCCGGTAGGCCAAGCTCGCGAGTGCCATGAGAAGAAACGCTGCGGTAGCAACCAGCAGGTAAGTCGTCTCAAGAAGAAACCCCAGGCCAACGGCGCTTAGAACGCCAGCGTAGGCCGGCCAACAAGCCGGGCACGCCCCCACCGGAAGAAGTGAAGCTCCAAAACCTGGCACGATGGCCGTAAGCTCACGCCATCTGAATCTTTTGCCTTGCTTGTCAGCTCTCATCGCATTCCATCCGTATTCAATGATTCAAGAATCGAGCAGGTCTCAACAGGGCCACAGCCCGAGCAGCTATCGACGAGCTTCGCGAGCGCCTTTCGCATTGCCCTAAGCGAACGAATCTTCTCATCGATGTCGATAAGCTTCGCCGACGCCCGTTCACGGACAGTGGCACTTTTCGCTCCGGGCTTTGTGCGAAGCGCTAGCAGTTCCTTAATTTCCTTAAGCGAGAAGCCAAGCTCCTGGGCGCGCTTCACGAAGCGCACTCTCTGCACGGTCTGTTCGGGGTAAGCTCGATAGCCTGAGACGGTCCGCGGGGGCTTTGCGACAAGCCCCCGCCTTTCGTAGTAGCGAAGCGTGTCGATGTTCACCTCCGCCTGCTTCGCTACCTCTCCAATAGTTAGTCCGTTCATCATGTTTTTTCCTTTCATTGATTAATATACACCCCGGACCTAGGTCTGGGGTTAAGGGCAATCTCAGAACTTTTTCTAAGCTGAGCTAGGTGAGAGAAGAGAAGCTCAAGAAAGGAAGCAAGCTGTCTGCGAGGAAGGAGCGTGGATGACCGCGGTCAGGCGTGGTTAGGCCTTCGAAGTCAGGTATTCTCCATGAAGCCACTCTGGAATGTAGGCGAGCACGGTGCCAAGGACCATGGTCAGGAGAATCGCGTTCCACGACACTCCAACGAGCTCGAACCCGACGAGTAGACTTGCAACAGCGCCTCCCAAGTAGAGCGGGCCGGTAAGGAAGCAATGCAGTCGTCCGCAGCCTCGGGCGTTCACCATGCAGGCGGCGCCCATCAGAGCGAAGCCGGGTGTCCAGGCCAGTAGTTTCGCACTTGCCCCGAAAACACTCGCGACGACAATCGCCGTCCATGGGAGCAACCAAAGCAAGACCGCGGAGCGTCCCTTTACCAAGTCCGACTGACTACACTACTTGCTCATGGTTTTTCCTCGCGCGTGCAACAACACGCCGGCGCCTCTTCGGTGCCCGGCTCCTGCATGTCGGGTGTGGCCCCCTTCTCAATGATTGCAGTCTTGGCTACTTGGCGTACATTTCCCAAGCAGCATGACCCCTGCGGGTTTTCTTGTTCACATCTGTCGAGACCCTGACGGCATTTCTCTGTGATGTCGTCCGCGATGGTCGATGACCCCGTTCGAACTGCGTCCTCGCGAACCGCCTCGACGGTATGCCCGAAGCAGTAACAAACGAGGCATGACGGGTCGTTGGATTTTTGAAACACGGAGACCGTAAGGTCGGCTTCCAAATACTGCTCGCTCCCCTGGGCTCCGAAGTAAACAACCTCGCACGCCTCGGTCTTGCAGAACAAGAATCCGCGCCTTTCGTCGAAGCGACTTTGTGCCTCTGCTGAAAGCAGTGACCGCATGGTGAGCCCCTCAACCTTTCGGCCTTTTGCCCCACACCGTGGACACGTCGAGGCGGCGTGTCCTTCTCCTATCACTGTTGGTTCTGATCTTGCCGGCGCGTTCATACATCAATTCGCTATGTGTGACGGATAACCCACGGCGGCAGTAGCTTCAACAAGGTCTTTCGCGGTGAGCTTCGTCGGGTCGAACTCGACGACGGCCTGCGGTGGGTCGAAACTAACGCGAGCGCCCACAACGCCATCCAGGCGAGTAAGGCTCTTCTTAACCGTCGCTGGGCAGGCGTCACACGTCATCCCGTCTACGGTGAGCGTTACGCTGTCGGTTCTGACTGAGGCGGCCTCTTCGGTCGATGCCGCAAGCTGGCCGACCACATACGGAGCCGCGAACAGGCCGGCAACGACACACGTTACGAACCACAAACTCGCTTTTGTTGCCCGCTTGGTCGTGGGTCTTTCGCAGGCACTCCCTGGCTCGCAGGCCGCCGGTTCCGCGCGATACACGCGAAAGAATGCAAGGCCGAGAAACCCCGCAGTCGCCATCATGAATAGAGGGCGGTACGGTTCGAGGGCACTGAGGTTTCCGATCCATGCTCCGGTAGCACCGAGGCTGACGAGGACGAGCGGGCCGAGGCAGCACAGAGAAGCGGCGATTGCGGCAACAACGGCCGCGAAGAGGCCTGCACCTGTTCCGTGGTTGGTCGTGGTGGATGTCGTCGATTCATCAATCATAGGTCTTCTCCTTGCGCTCCTAGAATCCGTTGTTTCGGTCGAGGGCCTCTAGAATCGGACATTGCGACGTGGGGGCGCGCTCGTCGCATGCATCCGTAAGCTTCACCAACGCCCGCCTCATCCGGCCAAGCGATTTCATCTTGGCCTCGATGTCCGCGATTTTCGCCTCGGCTTGCTGCTTCACCCTGCCGCAGCTCGCCTCGCGTTCCACGCGCAGCGCGAGCAGCTCCTTAATCTCCGCAAGCGTGAACCCAAGTTCTTTCGCACGTCGGATGAAGAGCAGCCGAGGGATGACACCGTCGTCATATTCTCGGTAGCCGGACATCCGGCGAGCCGGGGCATCGAGCAGCCCTTCTTTCTCGTAGAATCGAATCGTTTCGATACCCACGCCCGAGGCTTTCGACACTTTCCCGATGGTCATTCCTGTCTCAGTCCTCATCTTAGCCATAAGAATTATAAACCCTGGAGTATACTCCAGGGTCAAGAGCTTTCTGTCGGGCTCACGACTGCGCGTCATATCGGCCGAATGATGAGAGGAGAAAGGCAGCGCTTTCCCCCGGGGCGTGGCGTTGGTGCATGAATAAGAATCAGCTCGAACGTTCCTTTAGATTCTGATCGTCATGCCTCAAGCTTGTGCGAGCTGGGCATTCCGAGTTCGGACATCCAATTCAGCAAGTTGCACGCGGCCAACATCTTATTTCGTTGAGCCATTGGGCTGCGAGCCCGAAGCCCAGGCCCGATGATTCTCTTGTATCGATAGAAAGTATTCTCGGCTCGAGATTGCCGGTGTTGCCCTCTCTCTCTTCGCCACTCGGCCCGTACAACTCGAGCGATGCGCCTGATGTGCCTGTCTCGCGTTCGAAGAATCGGATCCCCCGATACTACAGCGCCGCGTCGAGGCGGGACGACCACATAGGCACCTCTTCTGCCGGCGGTTTCGTAAACTTCCCGCCGGTCGTACGCACCATCAGCAACTACGCGGACAACCTTCGCGTCGCTCTGACTCAGCAAGCTCGGGAACACAGAGGCGTCGGCCACCTCGTTGTCCGTGAGTTCCGCGGCCACAATGCGTCCCTCTTCATCCACGGCCAGGTGTAGTTTCCGCCATCCCATGCGGCGACAGCCATACTTCGCAGCCACCCATTCACCTTGGCCGAACACCTTGAGTCCCGAGGCATCGACGATCAGATGGATCGGACCCGATGATGGCGAGCGGCTAAGATCGGTAGCAAGGTCCAGGCAGCGTCTGGAAAGAGTCGTATAATCGGGTATCTCGATATCGAGGCCAACCAACTCGACAAGCGATTGCAGAAGTCCTTCGGTTTGTCGCCACGGCAGACCCAAGAGCAATCGCAGATAAAGAGCAGTCTGGACCGCTACATCAGAGTAGCGACGCTGGCCGCCGCGGCGCCCGGTTTTCTTGGGTGTCCACGTACTGATCGCCTCAGGCGAGAACCATACGGTCAGGCTCCCCCGCCCTACTAAACCACGATCGTAGGTCTGCCAGTTGGTGACGCGGTAGCGAGCCTTGTAATTCGGGTGGACCTTCGAGCGTTTAGCCATCCCTCGACCATGGTTCGGACGCGCCGGAACGGGAAACGCGCCACAAATTTCGATTCATGCACCAACGCCTACTGGGCGTCTGTTAGACTGGAAAAGCGTGGATTTTCCCAGACGCCGCAGTCGTGTTGGGGCTCGGCGGATCTTGCGCAGACAAGCAGACAAGGGGTCGGTCGGATGCGTGTAGAGTACCGTAAGCAAGCCATGCATTGGCTAGTCGCTCTCTGGATATGCGCGGGGATTCTCCTGTCCGTGCTCGGGTGGCACGCGGTGCGCTCAGGCGAAGAGCATGCCTTGCACCATGACGTAAGATTGTACGGCAACGAGCGTACGGCCGCTTTCAACTGGAACCTACGGGACAACGTAGCCGTACTGGACGAGCTCGCGGCCTTGTACGCCGCTTCTCGGCACGTAGATAGAGAAGAGTTCGCTGCGTTCTCAGAGCACATCTTCGACCATCGCCCGAGCGTGCAGTTCATGGGATGGGTGCCCCGTGTGACGCACACCGAGCGGCCAGGCTACGAGCGCGCGCGGCAAGCTAGCGGTCATCGAGGGTTTCGAATTCTCGATCGGATGCCCGAAGGCAAAGTGGTGACAGCAGGTGAACGCGAGGAATACTGGCCGCTAGAGTACCTGATCGCTCAAGCCGACGTGCCCGTGTCGGTCGGTTACGACTTGTCGGCCGAGCCGAGCATCGCCGAAACGTTCTCGATGGCCGTTGATCGCGGCGACCGAGTCGCCACCCGCCGCGTTGCGCTGTTAGACAGCGAGGACGCTGCCCCTCAACTCCTCGTCGTTGCGCCCGTATATGCGAAAGATTCCGCGCGCGGTGTAATTGGAGAGGCCAGAGCGACTCCACTGGGATTGCTGGTGGCAGTCCTCCGCATCGATACGGTGCTTGAGAACGCCCTGGCCACGCTCAGGCCGCAGGGGCTGGATGTCTACCTACTCGATGACACCGCAGCAGGCAACGAGGCGTTCATCTACGTTCATTCTTCCAAGTTGCGTGATACTCCGATCGTGCCGAGGAACATCGGCGAACTCACGAGTGGAGACTTCCACCATGCGGATGTCTCTGAATTCGCTGGACAACGCTGGCGACTTGTCTTCGTTCCTACGCGCGGAGTTGTTGCCGCCCATAGATCGGCGATGCCTTGGCTCATGCTCTTCGGGGGCCTCGCGGTGACGGTGGCCCTCGCCGCCTATATGCAGGTCATCCATGACCGTACCAGCCGACTATCCCAGTTCAATGCCGAGCTTGCTGAGGCCCATGAACATACGCAGCGGAGCGAAGCGCGCCTACGACAGATCATTGATCTCGTGCCACACATGATTTTTGCAAAGGACCGCGAAGGACGCTTCCTTCTGGCGAATCGGGCTGTCGCCACCGCGTTCGGCGCCTCCGTCGAGGAACTCGTCGACGCTCGCCGCCAAGACCTGCACCCGAGGCGAAACGAGGCGTGGTCCATGCTGGCAGACGATCAGTTGGTGATCGATACGGGCGACCAACTTGTTATACCAAACGAGAGGTTTACGGATGCCTCTGGCGCAGAACGTATTCTCGAAACCATCAAGGTTCCGTACGTGGCCGACGATGGCACACCTGCCGTGCTCGGTATCGCAGTCGATATCACGGAGCGCACGCGAGTGAAGGAAGAGTTAAGCAGTTCCTTTCAGCGCTACCGATCGGTTGTTGAAGCCTCGCGTAACGTCATCGTGGTTCTCGACGAGAACTGCCGCATTCTCGAGTGGAACGCTGCCGCTGAGCACCTCTACGGATACAACCGTGACCAGGTGCTGGGGAAGAACTACGTCGAGCTCTGCGTTCCGTCCGAAGTTCAACGAGACGTAGTCGCAGAGATCGAGCGCGTCTTGGCCGGTGGTACGACCGAGGGGTATGAGAACCCCGTCCAGACCCGCACCGGCGACCAACGGATGGTAGTCTGGAACTCACGGCGGCTGCTTGACCAAGACGGGCGGCTGCTCGGCCTCGTCGCGATCGGTGATGACATCACCGACAAGAAGGAGGCTGAGGATACGACTAGGAGGCTCGAAGCAGAGCTTCGTCAATCCCAGAAGATGGAGGCCATCGGTGTCCTAGCTGGCGGCATAGCCCACGATTTCAACAACCTCCTAGCAGCGATGATCGGCTACACGGAGTTAGCGCTGGGCAAAGCCGGAGGGCATGAGCGGCTGGTCGACAATCTACAACAAGTCCTTGATGCGGGCGATCACGCGACAAAGCTCGTGAAACAGATCTTGGCCTTCAGTCGAAAACAGGAATATACCGCCGTTCCGGTAGAGATGCCGGACCTAGTCGGCAGCGCCCTCGACCTTATCGAGGCATCACTGCCCTCGATGATCGAGATACGCAAGAACATCGACTTGAACGCGGGGGTTGTCGTTGCCGACGAGACGGACATCCATCAAATAGTGATGAATCTTTGCACAAACGCCTACCAGGCGATCGGGGACACATCCGGTGTCTTATCAGTAACACTGGCGGCGGTAGACGTGGATGAGCGCCTTGCAAACGAGCGACTACATCTGAACGCTGGGCGCTATATCAAATTCACTGTGTCTGACACGGGGTGTGGAATAGAGGAGGAGATAAAGCAGCGCGTCTTCGAACCCTTTTTTACTACGAAGCCCGTCGGACAAGGAACGGGACTGGGACTGTCGGTCGTGCACGGTATCGTCACCAGATACGGCGGTGCGGTCGATCTGCGTAGCGCTCCCGGTGAGGGAACCGTCATCGACGTGTATTTGCCTAAGGCCGGTCGTGATCCAGCGTCTGCAGCGGCGGGTGAGCAAGAACTCGCGCTGGAGGGGACTGAGCGCGTTCTCCTGGTTGATGACGAACAGCGGCTCATCAATATGGCCGGCCAGATGCTCGAGCAGCTCGGCTACAACGTCACGGGTGTGGCAAGCAGCACAAAGGCGCTAGCGCTTTTCCGACAACAGCCACAGAGCTTTGATATTGTGATCACCGATCAGGCTATGCCTGAGATGACCGGTGTGGAGCTCGCGAAGGAACTGACCCGCATCAGGGCGAACATCCCAATCATTATCGCCACAGGCTTCAGTACTGTCGTAAGAGCGGATAACGCAGAGGCGTTGGGAATGCGCGGCTACATCAACAAGCCATACCGACCGCACGAGCTTGGTCACGCCGTGCGCAAAGCGCTTTCCTCTCGGCTCGCTGCGTAGGGAGGAAGGCCAATGGCACGTATTCTCATTATCGACGATGATCAGCGTTTTCGCGGCGCGCTCCGCGAAATGCTCCAGGATGCCGGCTATGAGGTCATTGAGGCGCGAGATGGGAGGCCGGGCCTCGACTTGTTTCGTGCGAAGCCAACTGACCTGGTCATCACCGATATCATTATGCCGGACGTGGAGGGCATCGAGGTGATTGTTGAGCTCAGGAGCGAATTTCCCGATGTGCCGATCCTTGCCATCTCGGGGGGCAGCCTAAAAGGGTTTGGGTCGTACTTACCCAGCGCCGAGGCGCTCGGGGCAACGCGCTCTCTGGATAAACCGTTTCGGCAGCAGGTGTTGCTGGATACCGTACGCGAGCTTCTGTCGGAGCCGCTATCACCAGCCTCCCAAACGCCGTGAGCACGGGATTAACATGGCACTGATACTCGTCATCGATGACGATCAGCGGCTGGGCGGAGTGCTCCGGGAGATGCTCGAAGAAGCAGGCGAGCTGATTCTCAGCGGAAACGGGCAATTTGTGTACGAACATCCGACACGTACCGCAAACGACCTCGCCAGAGCCGTCGCCAAAGGTGTGCTGGCCGATTAGCTCATCCGCCCCGATATGACACAGGCAAACCAGGGGTGTTGTCCGTGGCTGATGCCTGCTCCCTCTAAACGTTGCCTTCCGGTGTCGGATGACCGTACAGATATTGCCCGATCGTGCTGAGAATCAGCTCGGCTGGGTCCGGCAACTGCGGGAACTCGTAAGGAAAGAATATTGCTTCTGTTTTTGTCGGCGGAGTTTTGGCACACTACGGGAGCGGGGCGGACCATCCCATTACCTTAACGCTTTCGCGCCTGTCCGAGCAGATTCCAAGCAACTTCGGGCATTTTCTGTACGAGTTCTCGACAGTAGGATCGTGAGCGGGCTCGCAGCAGGGGGGATAAGTCGATCCTCCAGCACGACTCGAAAGACACCGAACTGGCTTCGGTTTCGCTCGGCTGGGTTTTGGCACACTACGAGGTACTCAACGCGCATCTATTTGAAACGGTCAGGGACGTGCAGCGGCTCAGTGATGAGTGGCTGCAAAGCTACAACGAGGAACGGCCGCATGACTCGCTCGGGAAGATCCCTCCCGTGCAGTATTTGCCGCGGCCAACAAAACTGGAAAAGTCTAGCTACCGAGTGTGTGCCTAACGGGGAAGCTTACGCACCAACGCCGGAAGGCCGCCAATCACAGGCTCAATTTGACAATATCTGGATTTCTTAACCGCAAGTATTAGCGCAGCAGATTCCAAGCCAAGATGGGCAATTCGTGTACGAGTTCTCGACACCCACCGTGTGGTACACCGTGGCGACGCATCGATCGGCGCGGTCTTCGTTCCAAAGGCCACAGGCCCGAGTCTCATAGCCCCGAACAACGATCTTCCGGCTCGGCTCGAGCGACGCGAATCACAAATCGCACGTCGCTCGCTCGGATTTTACAACGCGCCCTACCCCATCAGGCAGCCAAACCGCGCGTCGGGCAGATCTCGCACGACGCGGCACGGTTGATAGACAGCCGCCTGCTACGTGCCGATGCACGCCCCGCCTCCAGAGTCGCCGGCACCTCCAACCCGCCACCGTAGTAGACCTCATCCGGCGTTTGCCCGCGGAAGGCCGCGTGCGGAATCTGCGAGTTGTACTCCCCCACATAGAACGTAACGAGTCGGCGAACCGCCGTGACCGAATCCAGGCGGTGCTGGAATAGCCACTGGTGTTTCAAATTGTTCCACCAGCTCTCGATCATCGAGTTTGAGAACCGAACATCAACCAGTGCGCGCACTCGACGAAGCATTCCTTCATCGACAAGACCATCAACCTCTGCGTTGAAGTTCTCGCTGCCACCGTCAGCAAATAACCGCGGCGGACCATCACCGCTCACCGCATCTTGAACTGCCGACCTTAACACAGACACGGTACTGGCGATCTCGAAGCGTTCGGTGATCCGCCAAGCCAAGACCCGGCGACTGAAGTTATCTATGACCGCATGCAGCCATACCTTCGTCCCATCAACCAGCCGCACGCAGGAGGCGTCAATATGCCAGATCTCGTCGGGTTGCTCGGCGCGGACGCCGACCTTTGGGCTGGCCGGATGCACTCGACTTCTCGGCCGTCTCCATTCTCGATCACGGATGAGTTGGTACCAGGTCGACGGCGACGCAAACACGCGACCTAGACGCTGAGCCAGAATCGCAAGACGCCCCGTAGGTACGTGACGATAGCCTTCGGCGGTTGCCATCTCTTTGATCATAAACACTTCAGCCGGCGTGAGCTGGTTGGGCGCAGATCGGGGACACTCCGATTTGCCATCGACTCTACAGCCGCGGTCGGCTCGGACCCACGTGCTGTAGCGCGACGCGGAGATCCGAAGGATTCTGAGCACGGCGCCGGCTGGAAGAACATTGCGAGCCCGCTCGGCGGCACGCAACACGTCGGCGCGTCTTGCAGGATCTGAGATAGGATTCTCATCGAACCGAAAGCCCGACACGCGAAGAACCGACAACAGCAGTCCGACGACAGCGTTCGAGCCACGAACGCGGCGACGTAACTTAAGGACCTCGACCCGTAGATCGGGCTCTTTCATTTCCAGAAGATCCAATGTCACCACCGTCGGCTCATCGCTGCCAAGCCAGCCGGCAGCCGTGGAACGAGGGACACCTAGATCGGTGGCAATGCCGATATCGCTGCTATGGCGAACCGGCATTGTCAACTTGACGGACCGTGCGCAAACCAACGCGCCATACTTCGGCAACCACCCATCTGATTTTAGACACACGTCATCTGCTGCCAATC
>JAJCZL010000070.1 GCA_029262415.1 Deltaproteobacteria bacterium
GTTCCTCCAGCAAAAACTAACGCCTACTACTATGGACGCCATGCAGTCGAAGATGATGCTCGCGATGCCCGTTGTCTTTACCTTCATATTCCTGAGCTTCCCCTCGGGGCTCGTCCTCTACTGGCTAACGAATAACATCCTTACCGTCGCCCAGCACTGGCACGTTCACAAGTCCCACTAGATTAGAAAAACTCCCGCTGTAAGTTAAGAAACCATACACTAGAGTCGCGCCTTTTTAAATCAAACAAGACAGGACTGCTTTATTGGTAGTTTGACATTGTCAAACCTGCATAGAAGTCATATAATATAGACTTGTAATTAACAAGACTTGTTTAAATTATTACTTTCTATACCCAGTAAAGCTTAACAGTGGAGTCCCGTCATGTTAAAGCACATAATAATATTGGAAAATTTACTAGTTGTAATGCTGGCGGTGCGTGGTTTTCAGAAAATACAATAATTTTAGGAAAAAACGCACAAGGTAAAAGCACTCTAACTGCTATTCTGCGTTCTCTGCAAACTGGTAATAACGATATTTTGATCGGTAGGAAAACCTTAAATGCAAATGGCTCAAAGAGGGTTGAAATAATATTTGGCGATAATTCAGTAAATACCCCTTATATTTTTGAGAATAAGTCTTGGAAAAAAAAGTATCCAGAAATAGTAATTTTTGATACAAAATTTATCTCTGAAAATATTTTTGAGGGAGAAAGTATAACACATGAGTGCCAACAAAAACTTAATGCAATTATTATTGGTAAGGAGGGTCGGGATTTAAAAAAAGAAATAAATCAGCTCCAGGAAGAGTGCGATAAATTAACTAGAACAAAAAAGGAAATATTGGAGCGTTATAGGAAGACATTTCCGAACTACCCCATAAAGCAGTTTTTATCTCTTCCAGAAGACAAACTTATTAAAGAAAAAATTCAGAAAAAAAACAAGGAAATTGAGTTTGAAAAAAACAAGGAAAACACAGGAAGAAAAATAGATACTCATATAAATACTATTTCAGCAATTGATTTTTCTGTCAAAGAGATACTTAGTAAGACATTTGAATCAAAGCAGGATGAAATAACAGAACATATAAAGAACAATTTCAATACTGATACAAATGCAGAAAACTTTCTTAAAGGAGGCCTGTCATATTTAAAGGAGAGCAAAGACGAGAGCTCTAATAGAAACTGTGTCTTTTGTGGGCAAGAATTAGGTAAAGGAGCAGAAGCCCTTTTACTACGATACGCAGAGCACTTTAAAGGTGGCTATGAACAACTTTTAGCACAAGTTCAAATTGCAATTAAGAAAAGTAAGGGAGTAAATATTGAAACAATTCTTACAAAGATTGACCTTGAACTAAATTCATTGGGCATAGATACTGGATTTAATAATGATAAAATTGGTGAGCTTGTAGGTGCCTGGAAAAGCTTTTGTGCTGAATTAGAAAAAAAGAGTGACTTAAATTATAATATTGATTTTACTGATTTTGATCTAGTTCAACATTCAATCAATGATATTAGAAAAAGACTCGAAATATTTAAAAAGGAAAAGATAGATTCAACATCAAATAAAAACCACAGTGAGCTTAAAAATGAAAAAACACTTCTAGAGACGAACGATAAAAGATTTGAAAATGATTGGGTTGAATTTTGCAGTAAATATAATGATGTAATTGGTAGGTTTGATATAGCTAAGGGATTAAGAGAAAATAAAAGAGAGGAGTTAGTAAATTATTCAACGAAGATATTTAAAACACATAAGAAAAAAATCAATTATTTTTTTAAAGAAATGGGTGCTGACTTTGAGGTTTATGACTTTGAACCACTAAAGAAAATCAAAGGTAAGGATGAGCGGATATTTGGAATTAAATTTTTTGGTGAACACAAGGTATCAATCAATACTACAAATGATGCCAGCCCTCACTTTAACAATACATTGAGCGAGAGTGATAAGCGCTTATTAGCATTCGCATTCTTTCTTTCATTATTGTCGAATGATAAAAAACTAGATAAGAAAATACTTGTTTTTGATGACCCAATGTCTAGCTTTGACATAGAACGTCGCTGGAAGACCATACATCTTATTACTGACATTGAATGTACGTTTAAAGATGAAAATGGAACTGTAAAAAGCCTCTATCCAAAGCAGAAAATAATACTTACTCATGAAGTTAAATTTGTTAAAGATCTAAAAAAGTCACTGTCAGACGCACGAACACTTAAGATAGGAAAGTGTAGTAGGTCAAGTCATAGTAGTACACTAGAATACTGTGATCTTCAAAAAGAATTTCCAGATGATGAAATAATAGCAAAGCTTGAAAGTTTGAAAAGCATTCTCGATAGTGGCAGTTTTGATAATGATTTTTTTGCAGATTGCAGGATTGTCTTAGAAAATATTTTTAAGCGTAAATATTACTTTACTTTAAAAAGCGCAATAGATCAAAATCGAAGTGTAGGAGCATTTATTACGGAGTTAAGTAATGCAGGAATCAATGATTATGGTAAAACTCATAATAATAAAATTAAGCGAGTTTTAGATATTAATACTCAACTTCATGATAACACGACCACATTCTCAGACGGTGATAAAAAAGACATACTCAAAGAGTTCTTTGATTGTCTTGAGTTAATTTAGCAAGCTTGGCTTACAGGCTTTCTTGTGGACAACTTTGAATTATAGTTAATAGCCTCACTCCCCCTCCCCCCATTTACCCTTCCAAGATAACCTGCTCTCTGCTATAATAGTAAGGTTTATACTATAAAGTTTTAAAAGGACAGTAGATGATTTTAGGTAAGAAGGTCGCCGTCGTGCTCCCCGCCTACCACGCTGAGAAGACGATGGAGCAGACCTATAAAGAGATACCAATGGATATCGTCGACGAGGTAGTGCTCGTTGACGACTGTTCGAGCGACAACACCGTCAAGGTCGGTAAAAAGCTCGGCATAAAGCACATCGTCGTCCACGAGACGAACCAGGGCTACGGCGGTAACCAGAAGAGCTGCTACACTGAAGCGTTACGCCTCGGCGCGGATATCGTCGTCATGCTCCACCCCGAC
>JAJCZL010000071.1 GCA_029262415.1 Deltaproteobacteria bacterium
ACGATGATCTACACGCATGTCCTCAACCGCGGACGCCTCGGCGTACGCAGCCCATTGGACACCGTCCCGGCGCCGAATAATCCTAGCCGGGCGGCCCGAGCCGTACCGCTACCGAACCCGACGTATTGATAAGCAGCCCCACCCATACGTCGCGCAGTCCGTACTTCTCGCGCAGCAGGCCGCGGATCTTAGCGTGCGAGTCATCGCCGGGGAGAACTTCGCCACGGTAAACACCGGACCGCTGCGAAGCCGAGAACCGAATCCACGGATCGCGCCGTAGGTCGTCGAACCACGGGCTAGCGAGACTGCCGGCCTCGAGCCAAAGCTCACCGTCGGGCTCAGCAAACCATACCCGCGTTGAGCGCAGCGTTCCGTCGTCCGCACGGGTCTCGACCACCGCAACTCCGCCGCACTCCAGCGCCGCAACGGTCACGACGACTAACCCCGCGACTAAACCAAACAACGCAAGGGGCAACTTCTTCATTGTTGCGCTACTTTCCTGATCCGTTGCTTCCGGGGGTCGCGTCGGCGCAGATGCTAGGCGGCGGAAAGCCTCTTGACGTTGAGCCGACCCAAGCTCTTCTTAGCCACCCACAGGTCGTACTGCATCTGCTGTTCAAGCCAGCTCTCCGCCGAGGTTTCGAACGCTTTTGAAAGGCGCAACGCCATTTCAGGACTGATTCCGGCCCGGCAGTTGAGAATCGCCGACAGCGTTTTGCGGCTCACGCCGAGCGCCTCAGCCGCAGCAGTGACGCTTAACCCAAGTGGGTCGAGGCAAAGCTCGCGCAGGATTTCACCTGGGTGTGGCGGGTTGTGCATCTTCATACGTGAGCCCTCAGTGGTAGTCCTCGTAGTCGACGTCAACGACGTCTTTCCCATCGAACTTGAATGTGACCCGCCAATTCCCACTCACCCGTACCGACCAGGTCCCCCGACGGCGTCCTCTCAATTCATGCAGAAAAAGACCCGGTAGGTTCACATCCTTTAGCGAGGTCGAAACGCTCAAGCGTCCCAGGATCAGCCGGAGCCGATCGGCGTAAGCCGGATGTACGCCTGAACGAGCGCCGCTCTCGAACAGTTTCTCCAACCCGGCGTGCCTGAATCGACGAAACACGGTAATCGTAACCTATCCCGTAACGGGTTACAATCGGTAAAATCGGAAAGCCTGCGCCTCGAATTCATGGCCTGTGATCGTTGCCCGTTCCCTGGGGCTGCGGCAAGCAGAGCAGCGAGGACATTACACCTCAGTCATAGACGGACTTAGAGAACGGAGTCCTCTCAGCCCGGACCTGTCACCGACTCCGCTCAACCCCAATCCGCGCACACCACTTGGCAATCGTACACGTCGAACAAATCGGTGAGGTCGGCCGACAGTGGGTCTGCCCGTAAGACACCAACAAGTCGTTGATCTCCAACCAATACTTCTTCGGTAGTTTCTCGCGCAGCGCGGCCTCGGTCTTCTCGGGTGTCGTGGTTTTGACGTAGCCCCACAGGTTGGTGATGCGGTGGACGTGGGTATCGACACAGATACCGGGCTTGCCGTATCCCATAGTGACAACCAAGTTGGCGGTCTTGCGACCCACTCCTTTAAAGGTAAGGAGTGTGTCTATATCATCAGGGACGCGGCCTTCATGTTCCACGCAGATACGGCGGGCCATCGCGATCAGTTGCGGGGCTTTGGTTTTGTAAAAGCCGACCGGATAGATGGCTTTTTCGAGTTTGTTGACGTCGCATGCTGCAAGCGCCTCGACGTCGGGCGCCAATGCAAACAAGCGCTTGCTTGCTTCGGCGGTAACCTGGTCTTGGGTTCGCAGGCTTAGAATGCACGAGGTCAGCACCTTGTAGGGCTCGCGCGTTGTAACGGCGATCAGCGTTACGATCGGTGCGTCTTTCTTGCCGTACTCCGCGCGCAGCCGCTTGACGACGTATGGCAGATTGCGGTTGTTGACGCCGGGCACCGGCGGGGATTAAAGGTGGCACAGAGCGAATGCAAGGTAGCGACCACAGATGAAACCACTTCGCACAGCCATCGTCGGCGTCGGGCGCCACGGCAGCCGTTATGCCAAGCACGCCGCCAACGACATTGACGGGATCGAACTTGTCGCCGTCAGCCGCCGCAACGAGACCGAAGGAGGCGCGCTCGCGCGCGAGCTTGGCTGCGAGTTTACGCCCGAGGCGCGCTCGCTGTGCGAACGCGATGACATCGACGCGGTCATCTTCGTTACGGTGCCCGCGGTGCTCGACGAGCTCGTGCCGATCGCGGCAGCGAACGGCAAACGGCTGCTCGTCGAGAAGCCTGTCGCCCGCGACCTCGCCTCAGGCCGTAGGATCTTGCAGGCCATCGACGATGCCGGCGTCTACTGCATGGCGGGCCAGACGCTGCGCTTCAACGCGGTCGCCGAGGCGATGCGCGATCGCGTCGCTCAACTCGGACGAATCGACTCACTGGTGTTCAGCCAGCGTTACCCGCCGCAACTAGGGCACGCGTGGCTCGACGACCCGGCGCGCTCGGGCGGTGGCAACATCCTTCACACCGGCGTGCACTGCTTTGACTTGATCCGTTTTATCACCGGGCTGGAGCCGGAGAGCGTTGCATGCTCGATGCACAGCGTTTACACCGAGCACACCGAAGACAACTTCGCGGCGACGATCCGTCTGCGCGCCGCCAACACCGAAACTGCGGAACTCGGCGCGCAAACCCACCCTGCCCTCGCACTCGTAACCTGCTCGCGCTCCTCACAGGCGCGCAACGGGTTGATCGAGATCAGCGGCGAGAACGGCCAACTGATCGGCGACCACGTGCTCAACACCCTGGCGGAGATCACATCTGCAGGCCGCCGCGTAATCGAGGTCGGCCGCGCGCGGATGACAGTGCTCGAAACGCTGGGCCGTTTCGCCGCCGACGCGCTCGCCGACGCACCCTCGCCGATCGCCTACCGCGACGCCCTACAGGCTGTTGCCGTGGCCGAGGCCTGCTACCGAGCCAATCGCCGCGGCTCCTTCGAGAAGATTGAAAGAGCCTGACTGCCGCGCAACGCAGCGCGCCGAACAGCCAAACAACATGAATTTGTTGTGTTGTGGTTCACTCGGTGCGCGCATACTATGGCGGCCATGCCGTCTGACCCCCGCCGCGTCACTGTCATAAGCCACGGACCCAACTGCCTCGACGGTCTCACCTGCGCAGTTGTTATCACCCGCAACTTCGCCGGACGCCGTGTTGATACAACATTCGCGGGCAACAACGACATCGACACCGCGATCCAGAACTACTCGCCTGCCGATCCCGCGCGCGAAGAACTCTGGGTCACCGACATCTCCTGGCGTGAAGACGCGACCGACGGACACCTGAACCGCCTGGTCGACCGGGGCCTCGACTTCTACTGGATCGATCATCACAAGTCGGCGATTGATCGCAAAGCCGACGGCCACCTCACCGTCTCCTTTACCGATCACGTACTCGACGACAAATACTGCGCGAGCCGTCTATTGTTCGAGTTTCTTTGCGAACGTGCGCAAGCACGCGGCGAATCGCACCCCGGCCTGCTCGCGCTGAAGAATCTTGTGATGCTCGCCGACGACGTTGACCGCTGGGTGCTGGAGATCGAAGGCTCCCGCGAATTGGCTCTTGCAGTACGTACGATGAGCCAAAACGATGCATACCGTGTGCTGCTGTCGATGGACTCGAACCTCACTTACGGTGCCGAACTGCGTCGCGCGCTCGAACGTGTAGAACGCGAACTGGAAAGAACGCTGTCGTTGGCCGGCCAGACCCGCCACGAACGCGAAGTGTCCGCGCGAGGCCTCTCGGTCGTCACCGCCGAGTGCGACGGCTTTACCGGCGAGGTCGCCGATCGCTGGAATCAGAACCGCAGCCGCACGGTTTACGCGCTTTACGATAGACGAACCCACGGGATCAGCATGCGCCGTTCACCGGACTGCACGGTCGACCTCTCGCGCCTTGCGGGATTTTTCGGCGGCGGCGGCCATGCGGCGGCGGCCGGCTGCAACATCCACGCATCGTCCGGCAATCGCTCCTCTGAAATAGCCGAACAAGTTGCCGACGCCTTAAATAAGGGTGCGGACGGATAGATATGGGACGCTTACGATGAGCGAACTCTCGCGTTCAGTCGAGGAAGCCGCGACCAAGTACGGCAAGCCACAGCGCATCATCTGCGAACTTCCTTCGCTCGACTTCCCACCGGTTAGCGAACGCAAACACGGCGAGGTTTGCATGGCGGTGCGCAGGCGCAGCGGCGCGTTTCTTTTGCAAACCAAACGTTCCTATCCGAACTCGATCATGCGTTTACCGACCGGTGGTATCAAAGCCAAAGAGAATGTCGAAGACGCACTGATGCGCGAAATTTGGGAAGAGACCAACCTTAACGTCAAAGTCGATGCCTTTGTCGCCGAGATCGGATACGGGTGCGGCGACGATATATCTTTCTTCAAGACTTATATGTTCGTTTGCGAGGAGATCGACGGTACGCTGCAGAGTAACGACCCCAACGAACAGATCTCCGACTGGGCCGAGGCACACCCCGAACAACTCACAGACTACGCCGAGCAACTGCGCGGCATCGTTTCGAGTTGGTCTGACTGGGGGCAGTTCCGTGCCGCGGCACTCGACATCCTCGCGGCACACTGCGCCTCGCGCGCGGCTTGAATCGCGCACCGGCCTACGATGGTTTCACGCATCGGCCTCCTTGCCGGCCTCATCGTTTTCGCACTAATAGTACTTCTGCCCGCGCCTGTGGGCATGGATCGCCCTGCGCAGCTAACCGCCGCGGTCGCCGCTCTGATGGCGATTTGGTGGCTGAGTGAAGCGGTTCCCGTGCCGGTCACCGGCATGGTCCCGCTGGTCGGTATGCCGCTAACCGGGGTGATGTCTGCCGCCGATATCTCGGCACCGTACGCGAGCAAAACCAACATGCTCTTTCTAGGCGGTCTGGTTATCGCAACCGCGATCGAACGCTGGGGACTGCACCGGCGCATCGCTCTGACGACGATCGCGCGCTTCGGTACCAGCCCGGCCGGGCTGTTACTCGGTTTCATGACGGCAACGGCGGCAATCTCTATTTGGATCTCCAACTCGGCGACCACCATGATGATGCTGCCGATCGCGACAGCCGTCACAGCAGAGTTCAAACGCGACGACCCGGCTTTCGAAGAGGTGCTCGGGCCGGTGCTCATGCTGGGAATTGCCTACTCGGCGACCATCGGCGGACTCGGAACCATCGTCGGTACGCCGCCCAACGCGGTTTTCATCGGCGCCCTTCCCCGGCTGTTCCCCGACGCGCCGCAGATCGGCTTTCTGCAATGGATGATGGTCGGTATACCGCTGGTGCTGATCATGATCCCGCTCACCTGGGCCTACCTCACCTGGATCGGCTCACGACTCGGCCGCGAACGCGCGCACGTAGACGCCGGCGCCATTCGCCGCCAAATCACCGAGCTAGGACC
The DNA here is from genome assembly GCA_029262415.1 of Deltaproteobacteria bacterium. GTDB lineage: Bacteria > Desulfobacterota > Binatia > UBA1149 > JAJCZL01 > JAJCZL01. The sequence continues at coordinate 5,461 of JAJCZL010000071.1, forward strand.
GGTGAGCAAAGCCGAACGCCGCGTTCTCGTGGTCTTCGTGTGCACGGCCCTGCTGTGGATGTTCCGCCGTAAACTCGAACTCGGCGCGATCACCGTCCCCGGATGGTCGCTGTTGCTGCCCGCGCCTTCGCTGGTCGGCGACTCAACCGTCGCGATCGGAATGGCGCTGTTGTTGTTCGTACTGCCCGCAGGTGACGAGCAAGGCTCGCGGCTGCTCGATTGGGAATGGGCGGTGCGACTGCCCTGGGGAGTCATCATCCTACTCGGCGGCGGCTTCGCGTTGGCCGAAGCGATCCGGGTCTCTGGTCTTGCGGCATGGCTCGGCGAGCAGCTTGCATGGGTCGGTAGCGCACCCCCGCTGGTCAGTATCGCGACGATCGCGGTGATCATCAGCTTCACCACCGAGGTCACGACCAACACCGCGATTACCACGATCATGATGCCGATCCTCGCGGCAAGCGCGGTCTCGGGCGGCTGCGATCCGTTGTTGCTGATGGTCCCGTGCACGCTGGCCGCCTCGCTGTGCTTCATGATGCCGTCTGGAACGGCTCCCAACGCGATTGTGTTTTCGAGCGGAAACCTCCGTGTTGCGCACATGGCCCGCGTCGGCTTCGGCCTCAACCTCTTGGCCGTGGTAGTGGTGATTCTTGTTACCTACTTTATCGCTATTCCTGTTTTCGGGATCTCGCTCGACTCCACACCCGCTTGGGCCGTGGTAAACTGAACGACGTGAACCCGACGCTTACACACGTCGCTATCCTCGCACGAGACATAGAACGCGCAGTCGCGTTCTATAGTAACTATGTCGGCCTGGTCGAGGTTCACCGACGTACCGAACACCAGGTGACGGTGGTGTGGCTGGGCGAGAAAGGACGCGAGCGCGAATTCGTGATCGTACTGATCGGCGCCGACCACGCCGATGCCGTTGAGCCGGCCCCGCTCGCCCACCTCGGCTACTCGGTAGACAGCCGCAAACAGGTTGATGAGATTGCGGCGCGCGCGGCGGCAGAAGCTATTCTCAAAGAACCCGCCGTCGACGGCGGCAAGATCGTCGGTTACTTCTGCATCGTTTCCGATCCCGACGGCAACCTCGTCGAGTTCAGCCACGGCCAACAACTCGGCCCTACTTCTTAGCCGGGGCCTTCACGCCCTTTCCTTTGTGCGCGTCATCACGATGCGCCTCGATCTCGGAAGCCTCGGCGTCTTCAGTCTTTGGTACGGCGTCGATCAGATCACGGCGAACCACGAACCGGAGTGAGCTGTCGTCGAGTGCGCGCAGATCGCCGCCGGCAACGACGACAAGAGACGGCTCGAGTTCGGCAAATTTCTTGACCCGCCAGACGGTGTCCCACCAGGCCTTGGTATCGAACGAGAACCGCGGCGGTGACGTCTGCCGCCAACTTGCCTGCGTGTAGGCGGCGTTAGCGAGCAACAGTACCGGGCGCCGACAACGTACGAGCATGCCGAGTGACCCGCGGGCGTGACCGGGAAGCGGCACCAACACGATACTACCATCGCCGAAGAGATCGTGGCGCGACGCAAGCGTGGCGAAACGTTCTCCGTCGAACTGCAGTTCCTGCCAGTTGCGTACACCATCAAAATCCGACGCGACCATCCGCGAGAACGTGCCGTCAGGCGATGCGGCGCCGGCCCGCTGCCGGGCGGATACGACGATCTTTGCATCCGGGAAAGACTCAACGTCGCCGGTGTTGTTGAAGTCGAGATCGGAGAGCACGACATGAGAAACCGTTTTGGGATCGAGGCCCGCCTCCCTCATCTGTTCGTGCAGCGGACCGCGTTCGCTGCGGCGAACCTCGGCCGCCAAGCCCACCCCCCAAGAAAGCGCCGGGCCGGTTTGCGACTGCGTACCGAGCCCGGTGTTGAAGACAACGACCCCGTGTTTCGGATGGTCAATGGCAAAAGATACGACGGCCAACTCGCGCGAGCGCCCCGGCGGCGCCGCGGCGAAGATCACAAAGTTGCTCAGGTCGATCGTGCCGGTCGTGAATACGTGAATCTTGATGGCGGGGTCGCCAACGTAGGGCCGCTCCCAATCATGCAGCACGGGTTCGATGCGCGGCACGCGCAACTCGGGCTCACAAGAACAAACCAGAGCGAGCGAGGCGCACAGCAGTGTGCGAAAGAACACGCCTTGCAGAGGCGCGGCGCGAGAACTGCCTACCTTAGGCCCAGTAACAGCCGAATGGATCGCGCGATATTTCGCAGAGACTCTCGGCAAGACATCCGACAAACCGGTCACCGCGTTCGTCATAGTACGCGGCCCAACGTCCGTTGCCTTTCTTCCAGTACAGTTGGTAGGTATCGGTGTCGGGTCGCAATTGCGCAATACGGTGCTCGACTACATCGCTCGCACAAGCATCGCGGACTCGATGAATGATGGTGATGACGCCACTGCTTGCCTCTTGCGCTAACAGAATTCCGCGCGGGCCTACCCGCCATCCGAGCACACGGCGAACGAGGAACGGCACGAACTCATAGACCGCCGCTGCGCCTTGCGCTTTCTTTGAAACAGAGTTGCGCGCGATTCGTGCCATTGAAATTACGAGGATAGCGATGCACGACGAGGGGGGCAAGCGTGGAACTCATGCAATTGCAGCGAAGTGGAAATCGCTCACGAAGCCGCTATGCTGCGTGCGTTTGACGCCCTGCGACAGACGCTCACGAAAGTGGCAGGCATGGGCGTGTAGTGTAGCGAGTAGATCCGCGAAAACACAAGGACAAGGACTTAGAAACCAATGGCCAAGAAGCGAGTCGCCCTGATCGGTGCAACAGGAATCGCGGGACAACAATTTATAGCGGCACTTGCCGACCACCCCTGGTTCAAACTCACTCGCTTGGGGGCTTCGTCGCGCTCGGCGGGCAAGCCCTACAGCCAAGCGATCCGCGATGCCGACACCGGCCAAGTGCGTTGGTGGGCCGAGGGCGAACCGCCGGCATCGGTCGCCGACATCGTCGTCGAAGAAGGCGCGAAGATGGACGCACGCGGCGTCGACCTGGTTTTTTCTGCAGTCGAGTCAGACGTTGCCCGCGAACTCGAGCCGATGTTTGCCGAGCACGTACCTGTGGTATCGACTGCATCTGCGTTTCGTTACGAGGACGACATTCCGCTTCTTCTCGCCGGCGTGAGCATGGAGCACACCAAGCTCATCAAGCGTCATCAAAAGCTGCGTGGGTGGAAGGGATATATCCTTCCACAGCCTAACTGCACGGTAATCGGCCTGGCAATCACCTTAAAGCCGCTGCATGACGCTTACTGCGTCAAGCGCGTATCGGTCGTCTCGATGCAAGGAATCTCCGGGGCCGGGCGTTCTCCGGGTGTTGCCGGGCTTGATGTTATCGACAACATCATCCCCTACATTCCCGGCGAGGAAGAAAAGGTTGCCAGAGAGGCGCGCAAGCTTCTCGGCACCGCAACCCCGTCGGGGTTCTCGGCTGCCAACATCGAGGTCTCGGCGACCTGTACCCGAGCCGCAGTTCTCGAGGGCCACACCGAAGCCGTCTCTGTCGAGTTTGCAAAGCACGCGTCCCCCCAGGACGTCGCCCGTACGCTGCTTAAAGCCGGCGCCAAGCCGGCCAAGCTCGGGCTGCCATCGATGCCCGAAAACCTCATCCGGGTGCACGACGATCCGTTCCGCCCCCAGCCGCGCCTCGACCGCGACGGCGGCGGCGGGATGGTCACCTCGGTGGGGCGAATTCGGCCTGAGCCGCTCTACAAGCACGGCGTCAAGTACGTTCTGGTATCGCACAATACGAAGATGGGCGCCGCCAAAGGAGCGATCCTAGTGGCGGAGTATCTTCGCGAGAAAGGGCTCCTTTAACGCGCTGCTCCGCCGGCTCGCTGCAGCATATGCGTGGATAGTCCACACACGAGTGCCTCCTGCTGAGGCACTCGTGTCGAAAAACCCATTCCAACAACACCGTTGCGACGATACTATTTAGTGTCAGAGACAGCGTCGTGAAGCTTCGCAGAAGAATAAAACACCGCATCGCAAACTTCTTGATCAAGCATCTGACCAAGGAGAGACCGGGGTACACCCAGCGTTTCCCCAACGACATCGAGCTACTGGTGAGCTCCCTCAAGCCCGGCGACGTAGTGCTCATCGAGGGTTCACAACGCGTGAGTGAGGTCATCAAGTACCTCACTCAGAGCTGCTGGTCGCACGCGGCGCTCTACGTAGGCGATTCGCTTCTCAGTCGTGGCGGGCCGATGGCCGAGCATCTACGCGCGACCTACGGCTCCGAGGCGGAATCGATGCTGGTTGAAGCCACCGCCGAGTCGGGTGTCGTCGCTGTACCGATCTCCAAATACCGCAACCACAACATCCGCGTTTGCCGGCCGATCAGGTTACGCCCCGGCGACCTGAGCAGCGTTCTGCAAACCGTCATCTCACAGATCGGCATGGCCTACTCGGTTCGCCACATCGTCGACCTGCTCCGCTACTTCTTCCCAGTAACGCTCATCCCCGGACGCTTGAGAAGAACCGCCTTGGAGAGTGCCGGCCAATTCTCCAAGCAAGTGATCTGCTCGACGCAGATCACGATGGCTTTCCAGAACGTGCGCTACCCGATTCTCCCGCGCATCGAACACTCCATGGAAGGCGCGCTGCAACCAGGAGGACTCGTAGAGCGTTTTCTTGCGCCGATGCGCCGACACAGATCTGCAGCGACGCCTGCGATGGCGGCGGCCGGGGTGTTTACTCCGTGCAATCCGAGGCTGGTTACGCCGCGTGATTTCGATCTCTCACCGTACTTCGAAATAGTAAAGTTCAACAACCGTAGAGCCGGCACCGACTTTGACTACAAGAAAATCGTATGGGCGACAGTGGACGCGCACCTGGAAGTCGATCCTGCAACACCCGAAGGTGCCGCGGCCGAAGCGCCCCCTTCACGACAAGCCGCGTACTCGATCGTCAAGAAAACCTCAGTGGCCTAGCCGACGAGCGCGCTACGGGGCGAAACAGTTGTTCTGAATCTCGATCTCGGGAACGGTCGAGGCAGGGTCCAGCGTATCTGCCCGCGCAATCTGCTTGGCCACGACCGTGACTTTGATGTAACCCCGCTTCTCAATCCGGTCATTGACACGCACGCGGCGGACGCCGCCGAGATCTCCCTTCCACTTGTACCGACCTCTGGCAGGGGCGCTCTTCAGCCAGCCCAGGTCGAAGTCGGGAAGCGCCAGTACCAGCTGCTGAACGCCGTCATCGAGCACCGCCTCGAAAGCCTCGCGCGGGTCGAGGCCGACAAGAAAGGGCGCGGCGGGATCCTCGTACAACCGTACCTTCAGAGAGGTCTTCTCTGAGCGTACGGTCAGCTTACGGACTTCGGCGACGCCGGTCTTACAAACGCGCGGACACGTACAATCGCTTGCGCATGCGCCTTCGCACTCGGCATCGTCGCCGGCGTCGCACTTCTCACCGGGCTCGCGTATCTCATTTCCGCACACCGACGGGTTACCGCCGAGCACAGTGCCGTTGAACTGAAACTCGCCGTCGCCGTGACCGAGCTTGACGGTCGCATACCAGGTGCCCGGCGAGGGAGACTCAAACCGGCAATCACCGAACTGCCCGCTGCCGATCGTCGCGCAATCATATTCGGTGTCGGTCGGCGGCGCGCCGTAACGCACGTAGAAATCGAAGTCGGCAAGAACACCCGAAGTAGGATTGCGCCCGTTAAACGTCGTGACGAGCCGTCCGGCACCGGTCGGCACCAACACCTCGTATGTCCGCGATTGCGGCCACGACCCGAGATATCCATCAGCCGACGTGATCGACGCTCCCGCAGAACCCACCGTGGGCAGGCCGCCGCAAGCGACAACGGAATCGGCGCCGAGTTGCTGCAAAACAAAATCTTTGTAGTGCTCAACGCTGGTCTGGTAGCTCAGGTCGTCGGCCAAGCAGGTGAAGTTCGTGCCGCCCGAGGTCACCCCGGCAAGCATCGGCCCCGTCCCGAAATCGATGAACAGCGGCCCGCCCGAATCGCCATGACAAGTGTTCGAACTCAGACCGGGCTCCGCGACCGGCTTTTCGAAAGACCAACACACAAGTTCGTCGTTGCCTCCGAATGGCGGCGCCGGGGTTTGGTCGCAAGTATCGGTGGTTATCTGACCGACGCGCTTGATATTGAAGTCGTTGCCGCCCACCCGGGTCTGACCGAAGCCGACGATGGTACCCGGCAACGGGACAAACGGGTCATAGGGACCGAGTTCAAACTGATTGATGGGAGTCGGCGTGATCGACTCCACAGGAGTCGCGAGTTTCAGCACCGCAATATCGGCGAGTGGGAACGGGAGGTTGTCAGCGTCGGGGTGCTGAGCAACTCCGCTGACGGCGAACATCCCCGCGTGCTGCAGAAAAACACCGTAAAGCGCGGGGTCGAAAATCGCGCCCAGACAGTGGGCGGCGGTGACGAACGTGCTGCAACCGATCAGCGTACCGGTGCAAAAGTGGTCGGCCGCGGCTGGATCGGGACCAGTGGCCACGGCACCGACGGTCTCCCATGCGTTAGTAATGAGACCGTTGACGATTCTCGGCGCGGGGGGCGTTGCGCCACCGGTTAAAACGCCGTCAGCATGGGCGATACCGGCAAATACCAGGCCGCCCGCAGCCACCAGCGTCAAAGCAAGCGAGAACAGCCCGAGCCTGGGCGCTGTTCTGGCGCAGCGCGCCAGAGGCATACTTGCTCCCGTATAAACTTCCAAGATCGCCCCTGATCCTTACGCGGGGAGCCGCACTTTCGCGACGCCCCTCGTAGAACATGCCACACGACATGAGACCAGGCCAGGCAGTTTCTTTTTTACTGCCCACCACCCCCCCTTTAGGGGTAACCGGCCTAGCGCCACTCAGATACACTAGATTGAGTTCGCATGGGCACACTCGAACACGTCTATACCTGCCCCGCTCATCCGCATCTCCGCATTCAACGACGCGCGATTTGCCCGAGTTGCGGCATATCGCTGGAGCCGGTGCATCGCGGGCTGGCCGGCATTGAGCCGATCCAAGCAGACGAGTTCGCCGACCTCACGCACCGTCTCGCTACCGCCGCAGCCCTAACCCTACCGGTTGTTTTTCTCGCGCTAGCCGACGCACTGCCGGGAAAACCGGTCGATCGTGCGGTCGGCCGCGAGATCGGAATGGCTGTGCAGCTCGCGTTTACCTCAGCCATCGTACTTTGGGCCGGCCTCCCGTTGTCGCACCGCGCGCTGTGGTCGCTGGTTCGTCTGCGACTGAACAGCTACACGCTCACGGTTCTGGGCACCGGCCTCGCCTATGCCTACAGCGCTGTAGCAGTGCTGCGCCCCGAGTGGATCCCCAACTCCTTCCGCGCCGAAGACGGTACGCTGCCGCTGTACTTCCACGCCGCGGCGGTGGTAACCGCACTTGTGCTGCTCGGACAGGTCGCCGAGCTGCGTGCGCGTTCCAGAACGCACAAATGGATCGGCGACCTGCTTGCCGCGCAGCCGAAGGTCGCGCACCGCGTAACCGAAGAAGACGATGAGATAGAAGTACCCGCTTACCGCGTATGGCGCGGCCACCGATTGCGCGTCGGAGTGGGAATGCAGATCCCAACCGACGGAATCGTAATCGACGGCAACTGCAAGATCGACCAATCTTTGATTACCGGAGATAGGCGTCCGGTCGCTAAGAAATCCGGCGATCACGTTTTCGGCGCGACCACGGTCTGCGAAGGTGTCGCGGTAGTTCGCGCGACAGACACCGGCGAAGATACCGTACTCGCGCAGATCGTACGTGCAGCGGGTAACGCACAGCGAAGCAAAGCACCGGTACAAGCAGGCGCCGACAAAGTTTCGCGGTCCTTCGTGCCCGCGGTGATTGTTACCGCCGCGTTAACCTTCTTGGCATGGTCGGCAATCGGCCCGGAGCCGAGGATGGCGATAGCACTCATGAATGCTGTGGCCGTGCTGATTGTCGCTTGCCCCTGCGCACTCGCGCTCGCGGCGCCGACTGCGATCAGCGTCGCAACAGGGGTGGGTGCGAAGCACGGCATTTTGTTCCGAAATGCCGAGGCCATGGAGACCATGGCTAACATCGACACTCTGGTTATCGGCAAGACCGGAATCCTCACCGAGGGCTCACCCGAGCTGACGACCATAGAAACTACCGGCAGCCCGTCCTCGAGCGAGATTCTCGCGCTGGCCGCTGCCGTAGAACAACCCGGCGACCACCCGATCGCAACGGCCATCGTCCACGCCTGCCGGCAGCGGGGCATGGATATTGGTGAAGTCGCCACCCGCCGTTCGTTACCCGGGCGCGGAGTAACCGGCACCGTCGGCGCGCATCGAATCGTCGTCGGCAACCGGCGCTTGCTCAACGAGATGCAGATCGACACCGCATCTCTCAGCAGTTGGGCGGATGCGCTGCGCAAGAGAGCGCAAACCGCAGTGTTCGTCGCTGTAGACGGCAAGGTTGCCGGACTCATCGGACTCGCCGATCCGATCAAACATTCAACGCGCGAGGCTTTGGCGCGTCTGAAGCGCGCGCGGGTCGACGTCGTCATGGTTACCGGTGACGATCGTGCCACCGGCGATGCCTTGGCGGCCGAACTCGGTATCAAGAACTACCAGGCAGAAGCTTCGTCCGAGACGCGCAGTGAGACGGTGAGCCGCCTGCAAGCTGAGGGACGCGTCGTCGCAGTCGCCGGCACCCTCGAAGCCAATGCCCCTGCGATGACACGCGCGCACTTGAGCATCGGAACCTACCGACCCGACAAGTTCGATGCGGCGGCGACCGACGTGACCTTGGTCGGCGGCGATCTCGGTGCCATCGCACGTGCGCGAAAGCTGAGCAGCTCGGGGATGCGCAAGACACGCCAGAACTTGTTCTTTGCGTTCTTCTACAATGCGCTCGCGTTGCCTATCGCAGCCGGACTTCTCTACCCGCTGACCGGATCGATGCTGAGCCCTATGTTGGCTGGGGCAACGATGACGTTCAGCTCGGTACTCGTCATCAACAACGCGCTCCGCCTGAACAAGCTGAAAATCTAGACGCCGCGAAGAGCCCTCCTGTGGGGTGAGTGGTATTTCCGCTGGTGCGCCTATACAGATGGTGGGAGTTCGCAGCCGGCTAACCAGTCGGCGAGCGCACGATAACAACCCACGCCGGGGGCACCGGCGCTATCAAAGATGGCCGATCTTGCCGAAGAGGACGCTATGCGTCGTACGCAGATCGGTTCGCTGTTTGCTGAGGGCCGAATCACGGAGGTCCGCCGACGACTCGCAGACCTCCACTCCGCTGACATCGCCGACCTTCTCGACAAGCTCGATGAGGCAGACGAGAAACTCAGACTCTATGCGCTACTCGAGCCCGACGTCGCCTCTGACGTAATTCGCGACGTCGGCGACACCTCACGCGACATCATCCTCGAACATCTATCCGACGACCGTCTCGCCGAGGTCGTCGAACGGCTCGACACCGACGACGCGACCGACCTCATCGGCGGACTGCCGCACGAGCGACGAGGAACGGTTCTCGACCAGGCAAGCCCGGAAACCCGGCGCGAAGTCGAAGACCTACTCGCCTACCCGCCCGACACCGCCGGCGGGATCATGAAGAAAGAGGTCGCGGCGGTAACAGTCGGTTCAACTGTTGCCGAGGTAATCGCGCAGATACGTGCACGTGCCGACATCTACCACGACATCCACAACGTTTTCGTTATCGACTTCCGCGGACACTTGGTCGGGGTGATTCCACTGCGCCGCCTGATCCTCGCCGACACCGGGATACCGGTCGAACAGGTGATGGACACCGACATGATCTCTATCCCGGTCGACCTCGATCAAGAGCATGCCGCGCAACGCTTCGAAAAATACGACCTCTTATCGGTACCGGTGGTCGACCCGATTGGACGGCTGGTCGGCCGTATCACCATCGACGACATCGTCGACGTAATCGCGGAAGAGGCCACCGAAGACATCCTGGCATTGGGCGGCCTGGGACTCGAGGCCGCAAGGCCTATGACAGCGATGAGTGCAATCCGCGTCCGTTTGCCGTGGCTCGGGCTCAACCTGCTCACCGCGACGGCTGGTGCCGCGACGGTCGCGCTGTTCGAAGAAACCATCGCCACGCTCGCGATCGCCGCGGCGTTCATGAATATCGTTGCCATCCAAGGCGGCAATGCAGGCGTGCAAACCATGACGCTCATCGTCCGCGGACTGGCGCTCGGCGAGATCGAGGGCAAAGATGCCGGACGGCTGCTCGGCCGTGAGCTTTTGACGGCACTCGCAAACGGAGCCGTACTTGGGTTGGTCTCGGCTGCAATGGCGTACGCATGGACCGGGAACGCTCAACTCAGCGTCGTACTCGGCATCGCACTACTCGTTAACTTGCTCATCGCCGCAGTGCTCGGAAGTCTGGTGCCGATCGGATTGAAAAAAGTCGGCGTCGATCCGGCAGTGTCATCGAATGTATTCGTGACGGCTGGGACCGATATTCTCGGTTTCTTCGTGTTTTTGGGTATGCTGGCGCTGCTAATCTAGCTGCGTCGTTCAGCCGAGGCCTTCGGCCAAGTCGCGGTAAGAGGTCATCTCAATCTCATTCGAACTGAGTGCCGCGCGTACCAGCGGGCTGGTTACGATCGCGGCCTCGCCGCGCCCGTCGTAGCGCCCACGCAGCGATCCAGGGTGACACACGAGCTCGGTCACACCTGAGGGCAGTGCCTGCAGCCGGTCGACAACTTCATGCTCAGTGACCGGACGTTGCTGGCAAAGCGGCTCGGAGCGGTCAGGACCAAGAAACTTTCCAGCTCGCATGCGTCCCCAGCCCAACGTCGGTCGCATCAGCGCCGCCTCGATGTTTTTTTGCCAACCCGGTAACCCGTGATGGCGCGAGTACCGCCATAACCGACCGCACGGTTTGCGCAAAGCGGAGATCGGATACTCGATGGCCAGCTCTTTGATGATCGAGAGAACCGTTGGGTGAAGGTGCAGGTGCTGGTCGGCAGAGACGTAAGAAAGAAACAGCCCTCCACTCAAGAAGCGCTCGATCTGCGCGCGTATCTCGGCAGAGAGCTCCTTGCGTAAGCCGCCGCGTCGGCGATACAGCCACGCGGCTTCGAGCGGTCGGTCGACGAAGTTCCCAGAGGAATCGACCAGGTTGGGGATATGGCGCGCCGGCAGTGTTGCCTTGCCGCCGCACAGCACCAAGTGGAGCCCGACTCCGAGTTGTGGACGCATCGCCGCCGAGACCATCGCCGTCGCCGAAGCCGGCGAGCCGACGCGCAAACCCGCACTGGTTACAATGCCGTTGTCGTAACCGGCGAAAACCGCGTCGTTGACCTCGGGCCACATACCGAGGTCGTCGGCCGTTATGATGAGAGATTTATTTGCCACGTAGTGTTGGTCCGGCCGGTACACACGGCTTTGACGCGTGGCGGCTAGGAAGACAAATCAGTCGTAGAGTTTCCTTGCAAACAGCCGCTTCTGGTAAAAGCTCTGAAGCGCCGACCGCGACAGCATTCCCACGACCTTTTTCGGGTTATCCTCGTCGACGACAACCAGCTGCCCCATGTCACGCAGGCTGAAGATTTTCATCGCATCATAGAGAGAATCCGATCCCTTGATAGTCACTACCTTCGGGTTGGAGATCTCAGAGACCACCACCAACGGCCATGCCTCGCGTTTCATCAGCAGGCCTCGGATATCGTTCATGCCGACAATGCCCGTCAGTTCGCCCGATTTGTTGACTACCGGAAAGAAGTTGTGGTGGCTGTTGGTCAGATACCGTACAAAGTCGCTGAGCTTCATCGTCTCGGGAATCTGCCGGAAGTCCTTGCTCACCAGACCGCGCACAAAGAGCTTGCGCAACAGGTTGGTCTCGCTGCCGGCATGAATGTCGAGCCCGCGTTTGGTGAGTTCATAGGTGTCGATGCTGTCGTGCATCACGCGGCGCGACACCATCGTAGCGGCGAACCCGGTAATCATGATGGGCAGGCCGACGTTGTAGTCGCGCGTGAGTTCGATCAGAAGAAAGATTGCCGTCAGCGGCGCGTGCGTTGCGGCGGCCAGAAACGCTCCCATCCCGATCATCGCAAACCCGCCCGGGTTAGCGATCACGCCGGGAATCAACTGGTTGCAAAGCCCGGCGAACCCTCCGCCAAGCACGGTACCGATGAACATCGCCGGCGCGAACACCCCGCCCGCGCCGCCTGCACCGAGCGTGATGGATGTCGCGACCATTTTGACGACGACAAGTGCAAGTAGGAGACCCGCAGGCATCCCTCCGCGGAAAGCCTGGTTCATCGTCTCGTAGCCGCTCGAGCTTACCTGCGGGAAGAAGATCAAGATGATCCCGACCAGCAGGCCGCCGACCAAAGGCTGAATGACCTGGGGTATACGCGAGCGCTGAAAGTACTCGCGTATGCCGTAAAACACGCGAATGAAACCAACCGCCAGCAACCCGCAGATGAGCCCCATCAACAAGTAAAAAAGAATCTCGTGGTTGATCGGGAACTCGTAGAACGGCGCCGACAGAATCGCTTCGTCAGAGTGTAGGTACTGGGAAACCACTGCCGCCGTTCCCGACGCCAATACGATCAGAGCCATCGAGCCGGTGTTAAACTCACCAACCAAGACGATCTCTTGAGCAAAAAACACTCCCGCGATCGGGCTGGCAAACGACGCCGAGATCGCAGACGCCGAGCCGCAAGCGATCAGCACGCGCAGTTTTTCGTACGCCGGCCGTAGGCCACGGCCGACCGTAGAACCGATAGAGCCGCCGATCTGTGCGATCGGTCCTTCTATCCCTGCGCTCATTCCCGAGCCGAGTGTGATCGCACTCGATATCGTTTTCAGCGTGATCCAACGCCTTCGCAGGTAGCCGCCACGAAAGTTTACGATCTCGAGAAAGGTGGGCAGGCCGTAGCCTTTAATCTGGCCGGGGAACCACCGGTCGAGGATCACGATGACCAACATCCCGAGCATCGGGATACACGGGATGTACCACCAGTGCGCAGGCATACCCGCCCAACCGGTTGCAAAGATGTTGTCGGTCGCGTGCTGCTTGCCGATGCCGAGCTTGCCGCCTATGTCGCTCCAGAAAAACTCGTGGGTGGAATCGATGGCCCAGTGAAAGCCAACGTTGGCGAGAGCCGTCAGAGCACCGATCAAGATCGCTGCCGCGAGCATCACGCCGTTGTTTTCGGCCAACGCCCTGCGCCACCCAGAGACCGAGGCGTCGCCCTCGTCTACTTTGAAGCTGTCGGTGTGTTCCCCCTTCACGCGGCTAATTCGCTCCGCGCGGATCTTATCGGGACTTCACCTTCATTCAACACGATTCGACACCTATCTGAGTGCTTTCGCCACAGCGTTGAGCACGCTTTCGACACCGGCCTCACCTGCGTCCAGATCGTAGCGCACCACTACGGCCCGATCTGGGCGTGGTAGCGAACGCACCCAGTTTGCCAGGATGCTTGCCGCATCGGCTCTTTCGGCTCTCTCGCCACGCGTCGTGCGCCGGCTCTCGACGCCGATCAAAAGAGCCCTGACGCCCTCGAGGTCGGCGGCGGAATCGGGATGCACGACGCCGGCCAGTCGCCCCTGCCTAACTACCACCACGCATCCTGCTGCGCGCACCGATGGCAACACCGCCGCATAGGTATGACGATCGACCAGCCAGTCGTGCGACTCGTGCAGACGGGCGAGGCGACGCAGCGCGCCGAGAGACTTGCGTCCATCGCTGCGAGAATCGGCGGCTTGCTTGGCCGCCGCGATCACAGCATCGGGTCCGTCTTCGAGCAACGCAGCCAGCCGCCGAGCGGCATCCGGATCGTGGCCGGCCGGTGCTTCGGGGCGGTTCGCCGACAACGAATGTGCGGCGTGCGCACGCGATCCGACTTCGGGTTGCCCAAGCTCGACGCCGAACAATCCCGACAACACCGAGGCCGCCTGTTCGGCAAAAGCACGGTTCTTCAGCGGGCCGATGTAGCGCGCCCCATCCGCCCCGACACGAGAGGCCGCCATGATTCTGGGCGGATCAGCCTCAGCGGCCAGCTTGACGAAGAAGGTCTTGGGCACGTGTTTGCCGCCGCGATTATACGAAGGATCGAAACGGCGGATCCATGCCGCTTCTTCGAGGACCGTCTCGAGATACGAACCTGTCGCTGTCGCGTCGATCTCACGCGTACGGTCAATCATTTCGAGTTGCCGTTTGCCCAACCGATCGGCGTTCAAGTACATCTGCACGAGCTTCTCGCGCACGTCGCCCGCGCGCGCCACGAACAGCGTCGCTCCTTGTTCGTCAATCAGCCGATAGACTCCCGGGCCCTGCGGCAGAGACTCGAGCCGCGACTGCGGTAGATAGACACCCAGCCGCGCAGTCGCCAACGGCGCGCCGTCCTTGTCGCACAGTTCGTCAAGCGTACGAACACCGCGCTTCTCGAGTTCGCCAAGCGCTCGATACAAAACTTTGCCGGTCATTTCTGCGTCGGCTACCGCGCGATGACGGGTTGGCTGTTCGATCTCGAAGTGCTCGGCCAACCATTCGAGCGAAGTGCGCTCGAGGTCAGGATAGGCGTAGCGGACCAAGTCGATCGTACACAACGCCGGACACGCCAGCGGCCGGCCCAGCACCCGCCAGACGGCTTGATCGAGAACACCAAAGTCGAAGGCCGCGTTGTGCGCGACAACTACTGAGCCCTGGGCAAAATCGTAGAAGCCCTCGATCACGTCCTCGATTGGCGGCGCGTCGCGCACCATCTCGTTGGTGATGCCGGTCAGCTTCTCCACGTAGGGGGGGATACGGGAGCCCGGATTGACCAATTGCTCAAAACGGCCCTCATCCTTGCCACCGATCATTTTCACCGCACCGATCTCGGTGACACCGGTCGAGGCACCGGGACTGTGATCACCCGTGGCCTCCAGGTCTACAATGACAAAGGGAACCTCGGCGATAGGGATCGAGAACAGGTGCCCTTCGGTAAGCCCCCAAGTCCCGTCGGCGCTGCGCTCGACGCGAGGATCGCCGGCGAGCAGCCTGTCGATGAAAGTGCGGCTGAAGTCGTTGTCGACAGAACCGGCCGGAAACAACACCCGCCCGATGTCATCATAACCGGCTCCATCCGGTTTCTGCGAGAGAAGGTCTCTAACCGAAACTCTCACCGGGTCACACCTCGCCCACCGAGACGGGGCCCGGCAGCCCACACGTGTTCATCACCGGCGAGGTCGTTGACAAGCCGGGGTTCAACCGAACATCGACTTTTTGGGAGGCTCGGTAAGATCAGCGAGGATCTCCGCGACTTCGCAATCGACCGCATCGCGGACTTTCTTGGTGTTCGCCGCAAAGCGCCGCTCTTCGGTTTCGGTCAGGTCGTTGTGCCGATCGACCTCTGCGTTGTAGCTGTCGGCGTAGGTTTCGAGTCGCTTACCGACCGCCAAGTACATGCGTTGCGTAGGCGCAAAGGAGGTCTGGCAAACCGGGCAGCGCAAAACCGTGCCGGGAGTGAGAAACTTGTAAGCAACCGTGAACAAAGAATCGCAACTGCGACACGGAATCGGCACCTCGTAGTCCTCGAGCCGCGCAGCCGCAGGTGTGGCCGGCGCCGCGCTTTGCGTGGACCCCGCTACCGGGGCAGGCGCAGGCGCGGGAGCAGCCGAGGGTACGGGGGGTGCCGGTGCCGGTGCGGCCGCGGGTACGGGTACCGGTACGGGTGCCGGTGCGGCCTTTGCGGCATCGCCCGCAGGCGCGCCGCCACCATCTTTGAACCGCGACGCGAAGTCGGCCGGGAACTCGTTATCAGGATGCAACTGTTTCGCGCGCACCAGCAAAACCTCTTCGGATTCTGGACGCGCCGGGTCGGGTACGCAGCAGTCAACAGGGCACACGGCCGCGCAGGCTTCTTGGTCGAAAAAGCCGACGCACTCGGTACACTTCTCAGGGACGATGTAGAAGAAATCCTCGGACAGAGCCTTCTGCTCCCCCTGCCAGTCGTACTCGACCCCACCCTGGTAGATGGCGGTATTCGGGCATTCCGGCTCACAAGCGCCGCAGTTGATGCATTCCTCGGTGATAACGGTGGCCATAACCCCCCGAGATTAGCAGGACCGCGTCCACAGAGGCAATCGAATCCAGCTCTCCCGCCTGACGTCTACCCACTTGAAACAAGAGGGGTTTCGAGGTGTTCTCACCGGGTTGCCCGTGGCGCGCAGGAAACCTCCTTGTGTGCAGGAAGAAACCGCGGTAGGCTGCTAAGGCATTGAATATTAAGAACTTTTTTGCCAAGCTGTGGCACAAGGACGACCTCAAGCAGCGCCTCGAAGGCTACACCGTCTCGGCTCTCTTCCATCTCATCCTCCTGTTTATACTCGCCACCATCACGATCTCTGCCGGAAGCGAGGGCTTCGGTCTGGGCCCGCGGCCCAAGGGCGCAAAGGTGCAGTTGGCGTTCCGCGAGGAGAACATCAGCGACACAGATCTCGAAGAACTTATCGAAGACGTCGAGATCAAGCCGTTCGAAGTCGAGCGCATCAAACCCCGGCGGGTCGAGTTGCCGGAGTTACCCAGCTTCTCGGCGCCGCGGCCGAGCTCGGAACGGCTTACCAAGATCAGCACGCGATTCTCACCGGCGGTCAGCACCGGCGGACTTTCGGGTCAGTTCGGCAGCTTTATTATTGGTCTACGTAAGAGCGGGCTGGACATCGTAATCGTGATCGACGCCACCGCGAGTATGAAGTACGTGATCGATGACATCAAAGCGCGCGTCGCCGGTCTGGTGGAGAACATCCAAGCTCTGGTCCCGATTGCACGCGTCGGCATCGTCGCCTTCCGCGACCAAGGTGAACAGTTCTCGGTTAAGTGGACGGATCTCAGCTTCCACGCGTCGAAGATCCGCACGTTTATTCAAAACCTCGAAGCCGACGGCGGCGGCGACTACGAGGAAGGCGTGCGCCAGGGGCTGGAAGCAGCTATCGACGAACTGAGCTGGCGCAAACGATCCAAGCGGGTGATTATCCTGGTCGGCAGCTCACCACCTCACAAAGAAGACGTCCCCGCTGTGCAGGCACTCGCCAAAGAATGGAAAGACACCGGCGGCGTGCTCAGCGCCATCGATCTGTCACAACGCATGCACGAAGAATACGAATACAAGTACCACATGGCACGGTTTGGAAAGCCGCCCGAGCGCTACTCGCCGCTGCCGAAGTTCTATCAAGATATTCGTAAATCATTCCGCGACACATCGGCGGCGGGCGGCGGTGAGCTCGCATCGCTGGGCGGACGCCAGGAACTCACCGAACAAATTCTATACTTCGCCTTCGGGTCGAAGTGGAAGAGCGAAGTCGCCCGCTACACGGCGAAGAAATGAGACAAAAAAGGAGCCCGTCCATGACCCTCGCCCCTGCGATCCCCACACGTATCGTCACACGCATACTGGCACTGCCCCTGACACTGGCCGCACCGGCCACGGCGTTCGCACAGAGCGCCGGCAAAGGCGCCGGACTTAACTACAGCCTGATCGATCTGATCAAATTTGGTGGTCTGGTCGGCTACATCATCATCTTCATGTCGGTGGTAGCGGTCGCGCTCGTCGTTGAGTACGCGCTGTCGATTCGCGCCAAGCGTCTTGCGCCCGAAGATGAAGTATCCAAGTTGCGCGAAATGGTCGCGCTCGGCGAGTACGACGCGGTCGAGAAACACGCCGACGAAGACGGTGCATCCTTTGTCGCTAAGGTTGTTGCCGAAGGGGTCAAAGAACGCTCGCGCGGATACGGCGCGGTGGTGAAATCCATGGAAGACACCGCCGATTCCGAGACCGGCAAACTCCTGCGCAAGATCGAGCACCTTAACATCATCGCCAACATCGCACCGATGCTCGGCCTACTCGGCACTGTGATGGGTATGGTCAATTCCTTCAACCAGATCTCAGTTGCCGTCGGCGGCGTTGACCCACGGCGTCTGGCGGGCGGCATCTTCGAAGCACTGATGACGACGGTGATGGGCCTCATCGTAGCCATTCCAGCGCTTTATATGTTCGGAATTTTTCGCAACCGCGTCGACTCGATCGTCTCCGACGCGAGCTCTGAAGCAGCCGGCATCGTCGAGCCCCTCAAGAACCATCGGGGTGCGGTCGGTTGAGATCCGCCCACTCCATGCGGCCGCGCTCGATCTCTTTCAAGGCGACGGCCATGATCGACATGGCTTTCCTGTTGATCACGTTCTTCATCATGTCGATCCGCTTTGGGCAGGCCGGCGAAGAAGAAGTAAAGCTGCCTGACGCCGACCAAGCCAACGAAGTGACCGATGAACGCACCGAACTCATCACAGTCAACGTGACCAAAGACGGCTTGTACATCGTCGGCGGCGTCCAACAATCGGGCGGCGACATCTTCAAGTACCTAAAGCTGCGCAAAGAAGAGAGCACCAAGAACCTCGAGCTCGTCGTCCGCGGCGACCGCAAGAGCGAATTCAACGCGATTCAACGTATCATGAGGATCAGCGCCGAGTCCGGTGTCACCAATGTAAGCTTGGCCGCGTTGCAACAAGACGACGGAGGCGGATGAGATGCGCACTTCGCACCGCGCCCGTCGCGCCGGAGGCGCCGAAGACCTACAGATGGCTCCGCTCATCGACATCGTCTTTCTGTTGCTTACGTACTTCTTATTCACCATTTCGCTGTCTACCATCGAAGGACTGCTCCCTTCTGAACTCGCGCTCGGCAGCGACAGCCAAGAGCGCAAACAAGACCTAAAAGAAGAAGAGAAAGAAGTCGTCATCCGCGTCGTGCGCACCGGCGACGCGGCACAGTACTTCATCGACGACTGGCCGGTCACCGACTTCGCAAAGGTCGTCGATCACATCGCCGGGCTGAAACCGGAAACACTTGTCGTCATCGATGCCGGTGCACGCGTCGCATACGAGCACGTCGTGCGGCTCTACAACCAGTGCCTGCGCTCAAACATTTCGAACGTGGTCTTCCCGCTGAGTTCCGCGGTCGGTGCCACCGGGGCGGCGCCGCGCCTGTGAGGCGAGCGGAGTGAGCGCAGCTAGAATCTTGTCAGCCGCCGCTGTGGCCATGGCCACAGCCATGGCCACGCTGGTCGCACCGTCACTCCTCTGCGCGGCTGCAGCCGGCGAACTGTCTTCGCGCGTCAACCAGTTGCGCAACCTCTCCGATTCACTCGGGCGACGGAGTTGGGACAACGCCGCGGAAACCGGACTGGTCGACGGCATCGACCGTGCAGCCGACACTTTTCACGACCTCGCCGGCCGCGGCACCAGCATGACAAGCACCGCCGTAGCAGTGCTCGCGCTTATGGAGTCGGCGCACGAACGCTACGCCGAAGGCATCGAAGCGATGCAGGCCGAGGTGATCCGCCGAGACGGAAATCTCGAAGAGGTTCAAGACAGCGCGGCGTGGCGCGAACGCGAGATGCTCGCGATGCGCCTACTGTACCGCATCAACTGGGTCCGCTACGAGATCGCGATGCGCTACGAGCGCAGCAGCGGAAAACGCAAGGTTCTCTTGGAACGCGCACGCGACGGGTTCGCACAGTTCCTTGCCACCGGCGATCGCCAACTCACGATCGAATCGTTGCTCGGCCATGGGCTTACCAGTAAGGCGCTCAGGAACTACGACGCCGCTATCAACGACTTCAATGCAGCACTACGCGAGAACCCCGACGCACAGACCGTAACCAAGCTCAGACTCTCACTCGCGGAGATCTACGTAACACGCGGAAAGATCGGCGATGCGCTGATGCAATCAAAGAAACTCATTGATAGTGCAAGCGGTGATACCCGCAACCAGACGTTATTCTTGCGCTCGAAAGTCTTGCTGCTCGCGATCGGCAAGTACCGCCACCACTACAAGGCATCTACGCGCGGAACCTACCGAGCAGAAGCCGCCAACACCTTGGAGCGCCTATACAAGGTTAACTCGTACTGGCGCGGCAAAGTCATCCAACTCATCGACGCCGGCATCGAAGACCCGCTCGAATGGGCGGCCGGCAACACGTCCTCGTTCGTCAAGTTCCTGATCGCCAGCTCGCTACGCCGTCGCGGCCAGTGTGACGAGGCCGTCACGCTGTACAACGCATTGCTCGAGCAGGGCTCGTACGAATCCGAGTCTTACTACGGCACCGGTTTCTGCGCGTTTCACGAGGGTCAATACCAGACCGCTATCGAACGTCTCAGCAGTTTTCTCGACCAAGCATCCGGCAACGAAACCTTCCTGGGACAAGCCGCCTACTTACGCTTCAAAGCCGCCGAAAGCTTGTACCTCCGCGACACCGACAACGCCCAACCCGAAGTCGGTGAACCCGTGGGCGCCGCGACCGTCGGCGGCCAGGGTGCCCAGGCCGCCGACTCCCCTGGAAAGGCAGCTGCGGGCAGTGGCGCGGGCGAAGCCGAGAGAAACTACATCGCGTTCCTGAAAGACTTTCTCGATCGTGCCGCCGGGCACGCCAACGCCTATGAAGCGTGGTTCCGACTCGGTGAGTGGTACCGGGGCGAGGGCCAACTTTTAAAAGCCGCCGAGGCGTACGGAAAAGTCGAAGGCGACCCGGCGTTCCGAGTAAAGGCCGGCTTTCAATCGGCGCAGTCTTACTTCGAAGCGATTATCGAGCAGAGTAAGAGCGGCTCCCCGGACCCCGAGGTTCTCGCTACCGCTCTCGATGCAATCGATGGCTTTGTCGCCAGTGCCGAAGAGTTCCGTAAAGGACGACCTGAAGGGGGCGCTGCGGAAACGCTGACCGCGCCATTAATGGCGAAAGCTACCGTGATGGGAGCTGCGATCGCAGCCGGTGCTGAGCAGGGGATGCAGAAACGCCTGCAGCGACTCGAAGGCTTCGAAGAACGCTTCGCGGGGCAGGCCGACCTGTTCGGGGAGATAACCTCGCTGCGCATCGTTGCCCATCGCAGGCTCGGCGACCTCGAAGCCGCAGGTGTCGAGTTGGAAAAGCTTTTGGCAATGGACGGTGCCGGCGGTTACCAATCCGACGCACTGAAAAAGCTCGGCGTCGTCTTTCTTAAAGAAGCCGCCACCCGCGAAGAAAACGGCGACTTCGAATCCGCCAAGCCGATCAAACGCGTCGCGCTGCGAATCTACGAGCGGCTTCTCGAGCACGCGCGTCGCGAAGGCAGTGAAACGCCCCCGCTTGCCGGCCTCGAACAACTGATCGACGACCTGCGTCGCCAAATAGACGGTTAAGGCCGGCTAAAACTCGACGATAAAGCCTTCGGTTTCGCCGGTGGCAACATCAATCATCGTCACGCGGGCGCGATCGTAGTTGTCCAGGGCGTAATAGAGATAGCCGCTGGTGCTGCCGCCGGCTCGCAGCCGCGCCGTACCGAGCCGGTTGCCGTCGACGATTCGGATCGCTGCACCGATGTCACCGAGCTGGCTCGGCGACAGCGGGTCTGCGGGAGGCGCGCCTTGCTCTGTCGTGAGCTGCACACGGTTGGCCTCGCGCAATCTCGAAACCGTTTCACCGGGCGTAAGCGGTTTGCTGCGTGAGCGACTTCCCGCTTTGCGCAAAATAATGTCGGCCGGATCGAACTCGTAGGTCCGACGGGTGTTGTTGAAGATCGTGACTTTGATCGGCAAGACGCCCGCAGCGCTCAAGTCGGCCTCAAAATCCAAGACCGTCGCAAAACCGCGCACCGGCACCAGCTTTACCGAGACGCCCGCCTCTTGTTTCACTTCGCGACGCTCGCGCACCAGGCCGCCACGGTTCGGACTCGCTGCCTCCGTAGCCGCCGCCGACGTAGTTGAACCGTCCGATGGACTGCTCGCGGCAGCGGTGCCGCCGACACCGGTGCTGTCGCCGGCAGTGCCCGGACTCGCATTGGAAGCTCCCGAATTCGTCGTATTCTTGTTCGCGAACGGATCGGGCTTGGAGAGTCCCGCGCGACCGGTAACCGAGAGGTACACACCGCGGGTCATCACCTTGTCGCCCGCCAGCCCGTCTTCGTCGGTCTGGATACGGACACCGCCGGCGCTGCAATCGATGTTGACCGTGCCGCTGTTGGTCCCCGCCGAGGTGGTCCTAGTGGCTCGCACGTAGCCGGGAATACCCGGCTTTGCGAGTTTGAACCCCGTCACCGTCATCTTCATCCCGATCACCGCATCGTAAACATAGCGGTTCGCCTCGTCGCAGGTCAGATCCATGGTCTCAATGGCGAGTTGCTGGGATGCCGGCTTTACACAAGCGGCTGCCGCCACGGACAATAGCCCGAGAGCTACCACTGACAGTAATGAGGAATGACGCTCCGTGAAAAGCATAGACGAACTACCGTCCGGCCATTGATCCACAGCGCCGCTCAAATAGCCAGATTCAGTCGTTCGCGCAGACGCCCCAGGTCGTCTACGCGGGCTTGGTGAAGCGCGCCCGCAACCAGATGCTCAGGTTCTCGGCACCGGCCGAGAGATTTAGTAGCGAGACGGTTACGAAGATCGGCTCGAGAATCCAAGGTGTGATCAACACCCCAGGCCAGACCGCGACGCCGCCGAGCAGGCACAACAGATAGTTCGCGATGCCCGCGGTGTGGCCTTGCGGCGAACCGGCCGGCGCACGGCCTTGCGCTTCGAGCGGCCAGCGCAACATGTAGATGCCGAACGACACTGCCAGACCGAGAACCGGCAACCAGTTGGCGTACTGCGAATAGCGCATCGCAGAACCGATGACAGGCAGACTCCAGGTTTGCGCGATCGCGAAACCGCTGAGTGCGAAGCCGAGGAAGGCCGCGTCGCAAAGGTTGTCGATATAACGCCCGGAACGCGAGACTTCTTGGCGTTCACGTGCAACGCGGCCGTCTGCCAAATCGGTAAGACAGGCGATCACCACAACCGGAAGCACCAGCGTCGAAGTGTCGGCGTGTGAGAGTTGGTTGAATACGAAACCGCCGAGCAGCAGTCTCGCGAAGCTCAAAATATGTTGCGGTCTCAGCAATGCCGCCGCCGCGACGCTTGCGACATCGATGCTTCCCAGCACGCGAAGTGCCCGGCAGCGAGACGCTGCGGCTGCATCGCCCCGTCGATCGGCGTCAAGTATACGCCGCTCTCGCTTTCTTTCTGTCCTGCGTCGACGTTTGACGTACTACCGGCAAACACGAGGCTACGACCGTCGGGCGAAATCAACGGATGCGAGACGGCGAATTGGTCGAAGAACTGGCAGAAATACATGAAGTCGTTGGTCGGATAGAACGGCTCGCCCTGCCCGAGTGTGCATCCGCGGGTGTCGAGCACACCCCAACGCATCCCGCGGTCGTCGTCGAGTTCGATCAGGATGATTCGCCCTGAAGAGGGTGACCAGAAGAATCCTATGAACTCGCAGTCGCTTACGACTTCACGCCGGCCGGTTCGAACATCGACTAGGCTCAAGCCTACATAAACGTGCGGCGCATTGCCGACCGAGTGTGCAACCGCGAGCGTTTTCCCGTCTGGTGACCATAGAAACGCACAGTGCGAATCCACCGACGACACGATTTCGGTGGCGCCATCGTCGATCCGATACATCGCGAGTTGTTCGTGCTTGCCGCTCGCGTCGATGTAAGCCATACGACGGCCGTCGGGCGACCAAGCGGGTGTGCGAAAATCTCCGGGCACCAACGTCGCGACCGGTTCGAAGCCGTCTTCTAAGTTAACAAGCTTGAGCTGGGCGTCCCCGTTCTGACGGCGACTGCCGCCTGCGTGCACGGCAATCACGCTGCCGGACGGAGACCACGACCAGAACAGCGGCGCGGCTTGAACGATCGGAACGGCATGGCCGGGGTTAAGGACGTCGGCAACCTCTAGGGCTAGTCGGTTCTCGTGCTGACAGAGTAGCGCGATGTACCTGGAGTCATAGGACCAGCTCTCACAGATCGGTAAGGCTTCAGTTGCCGACCAAACCTCAGACATCCGCACACCGTCGCCATCAACCGCGAACAATGAGGCTTCGGTTGTCGCGCCGGGACGTAGTCCGAAGCAGGCAACAGAGTTTCCGTCTGGTGAGAATGTGGGCCAAACGTAGTGGAGACGCTCGGGTTCGTCGTCGTCGAACCAGCCGCAGGTAAGCTTGGCGCTACCGCTGCCTTGCGTGGCACGGTACACGTCACCGTCAGAACCGACGTAGACGAGTCTTGGGGACTGCTCCCGCACTTTATCCAACCTTGCCTCCACCAGCACGGCCTCGGTCAATCGCCGATTCCGCCTGTCACCACATCGATCCTGCTCTTACGCCCCAATCGGTTGCGCAACAGAACATAGATCGCGCCACTACCTCCGTCGCAAGGCCTCGCGGTCACGAATGCGAGCACCAAACGCGAACTCGGCCCTCGGGCCAGCCAGTGAGGGATTGCCTCCCTCAGGACTCCGGTCTGACGGACCGAATTCTTACCTTTTCCAGTGATGATGAGAACGCAACGAAACCCGCGACTGTGGCAATCCGTAAGAAAACGGTCGACCTCAGCCGTGGCATCCTCCACCACCATGCCGTGTAGGTCCAAGTGGCCCCGGACGGCAAACTCACCACATTCCAGCTTCCGAATAGTGTCGAGACTGACGCCTTCGGAACTCCCCCGTATGTATTGGTCAGAATAGCGGATGTCAAAGTTTTTAAGCTCAACCATCTCGACGAGTTCTGCATCAGCTGCGGCTTGGCGGGCTTGTTCGATCGATTCGAGGTCGGCAACCGGCCGCA
The DNA here is from genome assembly GCA_029262415.1 of Deltaproteobacteria bacterium. GTDB lineage: Bacteria > Desulfobacterota > Binatia > UBA1149 > JAJCZL01 > JAJCZL01. Next base: position 30,107 of record JAJCZL010000071.1, read on the forward strand.
TCGCAATCCTAGCTGCACCGCGGTCGATGGGAACCACGCCTCGCACGACATCCTCGAAGCGCAGTGGAGACTCGTCCGCGCCGTCCTCCGCAGTGCTATTGGTAACCAAATCGGATGGTGCGCGGTCGGCATCGCCGCCATGGGTCTCGGCGGCAATACGCCGGTCGAACGCGCGCTTTTTGCGCTTGGCCAGCTGCGACTTGATCGCCCGCGCAGTGACCGCGAACGGGTTGTTGAACGCGGTCTCGGTAAACGCGCGTTCGCTGCGGGACTGCCCCGCGTGGACGGCGGGTTGTTTGGAGCGGCGACGGGCCATGGTCGAAAATCCCCTGGAGCCGTTCCATCGTGCCAGCAATCGGGGTACACAGCCAAATCACCAGTACACGGAGGTTCCCATGGCGGAGACCCGACCTACATTTTCACTTTTTCTACCCCAGGCGGGCTCGAGCTTCGAGATGATCCGTGAACGTGCAGCCCTGCTCGAAGAACTCGGCTATGACGGGCTTTGGCTCGTTGACCACTTTTTCGCGGCTGGGATGCCCGATCTCGACTATCTCGAGGGCTGGACGGCGCTGGCCGCGCTGGCCGAGGCCACCGAAAAGCTCAGGCTCGGGCTGATGGTGACCTGCCAAAGCTACCGAAACCCTGCGCTGCTCGCAAAGATGGCGTGCACCGTCGACCAAATATCGGGCGGCCGCCTCGAACTCGGAATCGGTGCCGGGTGGATGGAGGAAGAGTATCAGGCCTATGGCTGGGAGTTCCCTTCGATGGGCAAGCGCCTGGCCCAACTCGGCGAGGCGCTCGAGATCATAAACGGAATGCTTACACAGGGGCGCACGACATTTAGCGGTAAACACTACCGCGTCGAGGATGCCCCTTGTGCACCCAAACCTGTACAAAAACGCTTGCCTATCACTATTGGCGGTGCAGGCGAGAAGATACTACTCAAACTCGCCGCCAAGTACGCCACGCGTTGGAACTGCCCGATGACCAACGCGCACGACATAAAACGGCTGCACGGGGTGCTCGCCGCTCACTGCGAGACGGTTGGCACCAACGTCGGCGACATCGTCGTCAGCGAGCAGCTCCCGATCATACTCGGCCGCGATGAGGCCTCACTGAAAGAGAAACGCGGCATCGCAAAAATGATGATCGGCAGCTGGGTCGACATCAAGAAAATGGCGATCGTCGGAACACCTGATCAAGTGGCTGAAGGCCTGCGCGCGAAGATGGCAAACGGCGTAACCGACTTCGCCATCGTATTCGGCGATCTAGGAATGCCGGATACCCTCGAAACCTTTGCCAAAGAAGTCATTCCCGCTCTTTGAGAGCGGGCGTCTTCCTATTCGGGCTTTCCAACTGTAGGTACTCGATAAAGCGCTCCGCCGCCGGGCTGAAGTGCTTGCCGGTGCGGTGGACAATACCGATCGGGCGGGTAACGCCCAAGTCGGTGAGTTCAATCTTCGCCAGCGTCCCCGCCTGCACCTCGTGGACGCAGCTCTTGTCGGGAATCACCGCCACGCCTGCACCGACCTCGGCCAGACGCTTGACCATCTCGATGTTGTCGAGTTCAGCGACGTGCTGCACGACAACCTCGTTCTCGACAAACATCCGGTCAAGCGCGAGACGTGTTGGGATTCCTTTTTCGAAGCCCACGAACTTTTCTCCATCGAGTTCGCGCAGTGACATCTCCGTACGCTCCGCCAGCGGATGACTCGGGGCGCAGACAACGACGAGACGGTCGGTCACAAAGTCGAGCACGGTGATCTGCGCACGTGCGGTCGGATAAGCCACGACGCCGAAATCTACGTTGCCGCGCAGCACTTGCTCGTAGATGTGACTCGAGCGGTCATACTCGAGATACACGTTCACGTAGGGGAAATCGGCGAAGTACGCCTTGAGTGGTGCACTGAGTTCGTAGAGCCCGACACTATGGACGGTGCCGACACGGACGCTGCCCGTGACCACGTTGCTGAGACCTTGCAGCCGCGCTTCCATCTCGTTGAAAAGATGAATGAGTTCACGGCTCATGTTGTGAAGAATCTCGCCCGCCGCCGTCGGACGCACACTGCCACGCTTGCGCTCGAGCAACCGTTTGCCGTAGCGCTCTTCCAAGCCGCGGATCTGCTGACTAACCGCAGACTGGGTAATGAAGTTCTGCGAAGCCGCAAGCGAGAAGCTTTGGTTCTCAACAACGTCACAGAAGATCTTGAGCGTCTCGATATGCATGGTACCGGCCCCGCGTGAGAGTAAGCGCGATTAATCCATTTTCGCACAAACTCACTGTCCTCTTATAGCCCCTCGCCATCGCCTGTCCAACTACTAATCCTCAGGTGAAGCTCCGCTGGTGAGAAAACCGCACCGACCTCTTCGTTTGCCTGTCTCGGCCGGTTCTTCGCGCTGTTAGGTACCGAGCGCGCACTCCGGGCGGCCTTTAGGACAAGCCTCCGTGGCGCGGCCGGGCACCCGGTGATAGAGATGACCCGGTGGCAGGCGGCGGTTTGAACGTGGTCGTGCTGATGGGGGGACCGTCGGCCGAACATCCCATTTCCCTGCGCTCAGCAGCGACGGTGGTCGGTGCGCTGCGCGCGGGCGGCCACCACGTCACCACAGTCGGGATCGCCAAGAACGGCTGCTGGCGAAGTGCGGATTTCACCGACCTTTTGGCCGACGCACGCACATCCTTGGTCGAGGTCGGTGCCGACACAGGAGACCCGGTCTCGCCGGTCTGGAGAGGTAATCGCGCAGTGATCGCCTCGAGCGACGATCCAAGCTCGGCGGTTCTCCAGGATATAGACGTTGTCTTCCCGGTGTTGCACGGACCCGGAGGGGAGGACGGTCGCATTCAGGGCCTACTCGACTCCTTGGGCTTCGCTTATGTCGGATCGGGCTGCCAGGCCTCGGCGCTGGCCATGGACAAGCTGGCGATGAAACTGTTGTGCGCGGGCGCAGGCGTGCCGCAGGCCGATTTCATTGAGGCGGGCACGGCCGGTGCCGATGAACTGGCCGCACGCGTCGCGGCGAGTTTCGGCTTCCCCTGTTTCATAAAGCCCTGCAACCTCGGCTCTTCGGTAGGAATCACCAAGGCGACAGGCGCACGCGACCTAGGCAAAGGCCTTGAGCTGGCGCGTTCTTTTGATCCACGGGTGATCATCGAAAGGGCCATCGATGCGCGTGAGGTCGAAGTTGCCGTTCTCGACGCCGCCCCGGCATCGGTGTCAACCGAGATCGACGTCTCCCCCCCTGGTGAGATCGTACCGGCGGGCGAGTTCTACGACTTTGATGCCAAGTATGTCCATGACGACGCCGAACTCATCGCGCCCGCGAAGATTGACCCTGCGATTCACCGCCAACTCGGCCAATACGCCCGCGAGATTTGGCGTTTGGTGGGCTGCAAAGGCCTCGCGCGCGTCGACTTTTTCGTCGAACATCAAACCGGGCAGGTATTGTTCAACGAAATCAATACCCTGCCCGGTTTTACGGAGATCAGCATGTTCCCGCGCCTGTGGAAAGAAGGCGGTCTCGGCCCGACTGAGTTGTTCGACCGTATCGTTCGCAAGGCGGCGAGCGAAAAAACACCGATTTGAGGCCCGAGCCGGAAACCCCCTGTCTAAGTCTGCTGCGATCCGATAAATTTTTTACTAGCCGAGACAAACGAGCATCGTTCCGGCTTCCCCCGGACGGGACGGTGTCTCGAAAGCCCTCCGCGCCTAACGGTGCGGGGGGCTTATTTATTTAAGGTTAGCGCCCGCCGGACCTCACGCCTGAGGATTTTTCCTGAAGCGTTTTTCGGCAACGCGCTAACCACGCGTAGAGTGCGCGGCTTCTTGAAACGGGCTATTCGCGCGGTGGTATGTTCGATGAGTTCTTCACGGTCTACCCGGGCACCGGGCCTCAAGACGACATCGGCATGCACCCGCTCCCCCCAATCCGGATCGGGCAAGCCAACGACGGCCGATTCGAGCACGGCGGGATGCGTGGAGAGCGCAGCCTCAACATCTGCGGGGTAGATATTGAAACCACCACTGACGATCATGTCGTGCATCCGATCGATGATGGTGACGAACCCCTGCGTATCGATCACAGCGATATCGCCCGTGTGCATCCAGCCTCCGGCGTCGAGGCCTTTAGTCGCCGCCGTTGTGTCTACTCGATCAACAACGGCACTATCGAGCGTCGCTACGGGCCTACAATCCGGGCCCGCCCAGTAACCCACCATCGTGTTGCGACCACGCACAACCAACTCCCCGGCTTCGCCGGCGCGGAGTGTCGCGCCGTCTCGAGCGACAATACGCACCTCGCCGACACTCGTAGGCTTACCGCACGAGCGCAGTCGCGCCGCACGTTGTTCTTCGTCACCGCCGAGGGGATGTTCTTCGCGCCGCAACGCGGTCACCGGCCAAGTCGATTCGGTTAGCCCGTAGATCTGCACGAAAATCTGCCCGTAGCGGTCGATCCCGGCTACCAAACGATCGGTCGGCATCGGTGCACCGCCGTAAACTATGGTGCGCAACGACCGCAACCTTTCCGGCTCGGACAGCTCAAGAACACGCACGAGCATGGTCGGCACCAAGAATACTGTCGTCGCAGAATGTGCCGCTACCGTTTCGGCGAACGCGTCGGCGTCGAAGCGGTCGAGCAACACCGCACGCGCACCCGCTGCCAGGTGCGGAAGTAACAACGCCCCGGCGGCATGCGTCATCGGCGCGGCTTGGACGAGAACATCGTCGCGCTCAACCGGCGCTATGACATCATTGACCGCCTCGACCGACGCCGCATAACCCTCACCGGTGATCACCGCACCCTTGGCGCGACCGGAAGTCCCTGAGGTATAGCGGATCCGCACCGGCGCAGCTGCGTCGGGGAACTCTCCGGTGTCTGCCGTTGTCGCGAGCAGTTCGGACCACGCCGTCGTTGCGGTCTCGATCAGTACTGTCGCTGCCGCCGGCCCTGCGCCGATCGCCGCTTCACGTGTGCTCGCATCGACGATCAAAACACGCGGTGTCGCATCCTCCAGAATCTCGCGGAGCTCGGCTGTCGAGGAACGCGTGCTCAGCGCAACCCAGAGCATGCCGCTCAAGAGACACGCCCACTCGGTCAACACCAAATCCGCACCGTTAGGTAGAAGAACCGCGATACGGTCGCCGGGCGAGGCTCGATGACGCTCGCGCAAGCCGGCGGCTAACGCGCAACTTTGCTCGAAGGTCTCACCGTAGCTAAGTGTTCGCGCGACGGCCCGCGGCGACTCACTCGACACGCACGCAAGCAGCTGACGATCGGCGAACCGGCGGCAGGAATCTGCGATCAGCCGCGCAACCGCAGACAATTCAGTCCTGCTCCAAGGTACGCCACAGATGCGAGACCTGCCCCTCGAGATCTTCGATAGAACCGTTGTTCTCGATCACCCGGTCGGCGAACCGGCGCCGCACATCGTTGCTGGTCTGTGCGGCCATGCGCAAGCGCACGTCTTCGGCTTCCATACCGCGCAGCTGGATCAGACGCATCGCTGCGATCTCCGGCTTTGAAATGACGACCCACATTTCACCAGCCGAACCCGTCCACCCGGTCTCGGTCATGAGTGCAGCCTCAATCACGACAATTGCATCCTCGTCGTCGCGCATGATTTCCGCGATACGCCCGGCAACGTCGCGCCTGACTAAGGGATGAATTATCGCATTCAGATCAGCAAGGGCCTTCGCATCGTTGAATACAAGTGCGCCCAATTCACCACGGTCGATCGAGCCGCTCTCGCCGAGAACGCCGGGGCCGAAGCGCTCCAGGATCTTGTGGAAGCCTTCCTTGCCCGGTTCGTAGATCTCATGGGCGATCTTGTCGGCATCGACGACGTAAGCCCCGAGCTCGGCCAGCATCGCGCCCACGGTTGACTTGCCCGAACCGATACCGCCTGTAAGTCCGATCATCTTTCCCATAGATCTATTCTAAACAGGAAGCCGCCCCTGCGAACAAACGCGGCCTTTGCAGTGCAGACCAGCCATCATACAGCGCCCCCCGGCACCGAACCCGATTCCCTGACGCGCGCCGACCTCGGCTTGGCCACCATGGTATTCGCGGCCGGCCTCGCCTTGCTCCTCTGTTTTGATCCATACCACGCCCCGATCGCGCGCGATCCGGCAACCTGGAGCTACATGTCGATCGAAATCGCACGCGGAATGATCCCACACCGCGACATCTTCGTACACAAGACGCCGGGCGGTGCCCTGCTCGGCGCGATCGGGGCATGGCTGGCTCCGCGCCTATCGGGTGCCGACCCACTAGCCGGTGCACGAACAGTGTTCCTGCTGCTCGGCGCGATCGCACCGGCACTGCTCTATCTGGTCTGCAAACCGAGCATGGGAAAACTCGCCGCGCTCGCGGCAGCCGCGTTCATGATCGGCTACGACCAGTGGCCGGTCGCGGTATTCGAAGCGGTGCGCCCCAAGGTTGCCGTGGTCAGCTTCGGATTGGCAGGCATCCTTGCAGCGCAGAACGGGCGTGCCGCGCTCGCCGGTGCGGCTGCGAGCGCAAGCGTGCTTTGCTGGCAACCGGGGCTGTGTTTCGTAGCGGGCGCGGGCGCGTCGCTCACCGGCTATCTGCGCGCCGGTGGCACGGCGTTGGTCGGCCCGCTCGCGAGATTCGCACTCGGCGGGATAGTTCCCGTGGTCATGCTCAGCACATGGCTTGCCGCGAACGGTGCATTCGGTGACTTCATCGCTCAGACCATCGGTTTTAACGTCACCTATGTCTCTAACAAGGCGCTGACGCCGACCGCGACAGTGATGCGACTCGCCGATGTTTTCCACCGTTGGAATCCGCTCGAGTGCGTGTTGTTGCTACCGGCGCTCCTCGGTGTGGCGCTGTACCGGCCGCGACCATCGCTCGGGGTTGTGGTGTCGGGACTCGCCTACCTGGCCCTCACTTTCGCGAACCTGCAAGCATGGCCTGACACCGTCTTGTTCGTGCCGATGGTCGCGGCCGTTCTTGCAGCCGGCCTGTGTGGACTCGCTACACGCGGATACACGGGCCTTGGTCGCGGCGCTTCGACGACGATGCAAGTCGGCGCGATCGCAGTCCTGGTCGGCGCGAGTGTTGTTGCTGTGCAGCCCGGGTCGGCACGATTGCATCCAGCGGTTAGCCTAGAGGAGCAGCGACGCTTCTACGCCGGTCTCGGCGCGGGCGTGTCGGCGTCACAAGCGGTCGTCGCAATCAGCATGCCCGAGTTTCTGATCCACAACGATCGGCGTTCGCAATGGAAATGGCCGTTCATGTTTAACGGCGTCGATCGGTTCGCAGCCAAGGAGTACGGCGGTTTTAAGGGGATGCTCGCCGAACTCGAGCAGCTAGATCCGCAACTGATTATGCTCGGACGGCGCTGGCTCGGTGTGGGCCGAAACCACTTCGAGCGCTGGGCCGCCGAGCGATACGAACGCCGCGAACACAAGTTCCTTCCCTACTCACGGCCGATCGTCGAGTTCCGTCGTAAGACGCAACCGATCAACGGGACCAAGAACTAGAATTCGTCTTTGAGTGAGCGGGTCGCGGCGAAGATAGCGACGTCGTCGTCCGCGGTACCGGGTCGCTTAGCCTGCACCGAACGGCGAAGCTCTTCGTTGTCGCTGCGCAAAAACGGGTTGACGGCCTTCTCCAGGCCGATCGTCGTCGGAACCGTCGGCTCTCCCAGCGCTCGCAACGCAGCGGCCTGCTTGCGCCATTCCTGCAGCCGCTCGTTGCCGGGCTCGAGTGTCGCGGCGAACGCAAGGTTGCCTTGGGTGTACTCATGCCCGCAGTACACACGCGTGTCGTCCGGAAGGCTCGCGAGGCGTTCCAACGAAGACTTCATCTGCGCCGCGTCACCCTCGAACATACGGCCACAGCCGGCGGCGAACAAGGTATCGCCGGTGAACACAACAGCATCGTTCTCGAAATAGTAAGCGACGTGCCCACTGGTGTGGGCCGGAATAAACAGCGCCCGACCGTGCAAAGAACCGAGGTTGAACTCAGCGCCGTCGTCGAGCGGGTCGCTTATGCCGGGGATTCGCTCGGCGTCGGCAGCATAGCCGAACACACGAAGCGCGCCTACGCCAAGCGCGTTGATTAAGTCTTGGTTGCCGCCGACGTGGTCAAAGTGGTGGTGCGTGGAAAGTATGGCCGTGATGCGCACACCTTCGGCCTTGGCGGCTTCCAGTACCGGCTTTGCCTCGGCGACATCGACGATTGCGGCTTCGCCGGAAGCTTCGTCGATAATCAGGTAGCCGTAGTTATCGGCAAGTTGAGGGACGGGAACAACGCGCATACGAGGCCTCGACTGTTACTCGGCCGCGCCCTCACCTTCTTCGTCGTCATCGTCGAAGAAGGCGTCGTCCTCTTCTTCGGGGTCGGGACGGAACGGCCGTGAAGCCTCGACTGTATGAACCGACTCTCCGGTCTCGGGGTCAAAGTATTCGAGTTTCGAATTCTCAGTTTCGGCCTCAAAGTCATATTCAAGTGACTGGATCGACATGGTACGGCCCTCGGCATCAAGCGTGGTGCGGGCGGTAACGTAGTAGATACCGTTGTCACCGATAAAACCGGAAGCCTCGATCATCTGGGTTCCGTTGACCCAGGTTGCCAACGCAAACTTCTTGTCGTCGCCGGCCTTGAAGCCAACCAAGAAACCACGCGCACTCGGCTTGGATACCTCCCCCTGGAACTCGCCCATGCGGTAGCGTCCGTATCCATCGGGTTTCATCACCGGTCCACCGACGTAGTACTTCCAGCCGGGGCGCGGCTCGATCTTGGTCGGAGCCGCAGCAGGCGCTTCTTCTTTGCTGACCAACCGCTTCACGTCCTCGCAGCCGCCGACGGCAGCTATGAGGCTTAGGCTGAAAACCGATACGAATAGAGAAGTGAGAATAGGGGTGAATTTCATGGATACCATTTGGGGTTGATCGCCGTCAGGAGTGAGCGGCCTGCGGGTCTATGCTTGAACTTACGGCCACTACCGTATCGCCACCCCCGATGGCATTGGAGAGCCGTCCTTCTACCGAGGAGACGTGACGCGAGAGCGCGTCGAGGCGTCCGGATTTCACACGAGCTTCGCGCGAAATCTCTGCCATGCGTCCTTCGAGGCGGGTGAGCCGCTCGCGAACCAATTCCATGGTCTGAAGCGCGCCCTGGGTGCCTTGGGCCTGAAGCTTGCGGGTTTCGTCCACCGACGTCTCGAGCTTGCGCATGCGTCGGCGTATCTCGCCGAGCCTCGCGTTAACGGCCTCGTCGCGGGCGGGGTCCTCTCCGCTTCGTTCGAGCCGCGAAACTTTCTCCGATATGCGTTCAAGCTGTGAACGCTGCACGGTCAGGTCGCGGATCAGTCGCGTAATGTGTTCGTCGCGGCGCAGGGCAAGGTGTTCGAAGCTGCGCGTGGCATCAGCGGACGCGCGCATGCGCGAGAGATCGCGACCCTGTATGCGTGCAAGCCCGGCCAAGGCCTCCTGCACCTGCACACCGTGCGAGCGCAGCTCGGAAACGCCGCCTGCGAGCAGAACCTCGCGTTCGCGGAGCTGCGTAACTTCGGAGGAGATCCGTTCGAAGCCTTCGCAGACCACATCCAGTCGCCCGTGGAGGTCGGATCCGTCGCCGAACATGGAGGCCCAAACGCGCGCGACCGAGGCGCCGTCGACACCTTTGGACATCGCCGACTTGGCTAACCGTGCGATGGCACCAGAAGGAACCGACTCGGCCACTTTAGACACAATCATCGACACTTCACTCTCAAGGCTCCGAAATGCTCCGAGCAGACTCTGAAACGATTTATTAAGGGTCGTAGGACCCAATCCTTCGTCTACAACCATCGCCACACCCCTCACGTCCGTCTGGACCGGACCGCAAAATCAACGGAGCTAGTGCGAGGATACAACCTTTGACCGGACGATGGCAAACCGTGGTATGTGCGAAATGGCGAGAAACTCGCGCTTTTTCCGTTTTCAGTGGGAGAGTTCTTCGAGAAGTAAGAGCATCCGAACGACACCGGCGCGGAGTTCATCGGCACGGACACGCTCATTGGGAGCGTGAATCGTCGCCTCTTCCTGTCGCGTAATAACGATCGGCGCAAACCCGTAGGCCTCGATGCCTTTATCGCGGAAAAAATGACTGTCAGTAAATCCGGTGAGCATGGTCGGCAACACTACCGAGGGCCGTTTCTCGGCGGCAGCAACCCGTTCGACTGCACGGGTAAGTGCGTTATCGAAGCCCGAGTTTGACGAGGGAATCGACAAGATCGGAGTTACCGTAACCTCGGCGTCATCGATTACTTCGCTGACATCTCTCAGGAAGTCTTCGCAGTTGTGTCCCGGCAACAGGCGGCTATCGATCTCCGCGCTTGCGTGAGTGGGAACGCTGTTAACTTTTCGCGAGCCTTTAAGGACGTTCGGCACCAACGTGTCGTGGATGAGCGCGGCGGCGCTGGGATCGGATACAAACCATTCGTAGAACTCCTGATCGGCGAGCGAACGCTCGAGTTGACGGAATTGGCGGGCGCGGTCTGCATCGAAGGAGGCGTATGCTGCGTAGTAGCCGGCAACGACCGCACCCACCTCCCACGGTCGCTCCCAGGTACGCAGTTTGTGCAGCGCATCGATGAGACGGGTAGTGGCGGTGGTCTGCGCGGGCCGCGATCCGTGGCCGGGCGGCCCGGTGGCATTAAGCCGGAACCAGCAGGGCCCCTTCTCGGCAACGTCGAGCTTATAGATGAGGGGTTTGCCTTCCTCTTCGATGATCCAGCCGCCCTCTGTGAGGACGTATTCGGCATCGGAGAACAGATTGAAGTGGTTCTCGACCATCCAGCCCGCACCGGCTTTGCCACCGGCCTCTTCGTCGGCAGTCGCGAGAAAGATAACGTCGCGGCCAAGATCGATTCCCGCACGCTTGGCCGCAACCATGGCGAGCAGGTGGGTCATGCCCACAGCTTTTGCGTCGAGCGCACCGCGGCCGTAGAGCGCCCCGTCGCGAATGTGTCCCTCGTACGGAGCTTCGCTCCAACGCGCTGCGTCGGCCGGCACCACGTCAATGTGGCTGAGAAGGATAATAGGCTTGTGGCGCCCGCCTTCTTTCGCTTTCAGGCGGGCTACGACGTTGGCGCGGCCGGTCTTCGACTCGAGCACCCGCACTTTGATCCCCTCGGACTCAAGCAGTTCGGACAGAAACCGAGCGCCCTCGACTTCGTTGCCAGGTGGGTTGGTGGTGTCAACGCGGATATAGCGCGACAAAAGCACGGGAGCGGCAGACGCAACCGCACCGACGATCGCATCGCGTCCTTGCGCATCGGCGCCCGGTATCAATACAGCCGCGGACTGGGTCGCAACCGGTCGATCGAGCGCTTCTTCTTCGAGAGCAGGGACGTCCGTTGGTGCGCCAATCGGGGCGGCCAAGAGTAGGGCGACCAGGAACTCGGCTTTGAGCTTCCCCCGTAGGGTCATCGGGCGCCCATTGTACGCGTGGGCACGCCGGAACGCGATACGCACGGCAGATACATGTGCATTTCCCTGCGCGGAGTTGCGCACGCTCGCGCGCGATCAGTCAATCGCGAACAGCACTTGCACCGTCGCCGACACGTTGACGTCCCCGGGCTCGATCGGGGTATCGGCTTCGGCCGCCATCGATCGCATCGCAAGCATCTTAGGCTGAGGTCCGATCGGGACCGCCATCGAGGACGATGCGTGCAGGACTTCCCCAAGACCTATGCCGAGCGATTCTGCGATGGCATCAGCTTCGGCGCGCGCCTTGCGGCCGGCCTCGACCAGGGCCTGCCGACGGGCACCTGTCGTGTCCTCCCGGAAGAACGAGACCGAACCTGCGCCGGTCGCTCCCGCGCCGACCGCTTCGTCGATCAACTTCCCGACCTGCTGCAGATCAGAGGTCACAACGCTCAGACTGTTGGTTGCTACGTAGCCGATCAGTGTCCGCTCACGTGCACCGCTGCGCTCGCCGTAGCGATACTCGGGGCTGAGATTGTAGCCCGAGGTCGAAACTTCGCCCTTCCCTTTGACGGCGGCCTTCATCGCGCGCACCACACGGTCGGTCGCGTTCGCGTTTCCCTGCACCGCAAGCTCGGCTGTTTTTGCGTTGGTCTGCACGTCGAACGTGACGCGCGCTCGATCGGGTGCCGCTTTTACCTGAACCGTGCCCGAGACGGAGATCGTTCGTTGTTCGGCTTTCGCCCTCATACCTTCTTGCGCCGCCGACGCCGGGCCGAGACCCGCCGCACCGTCCACGGCCATAACCGCAGTGCATGCCAACGCTGTGATCGCTGCAAAGTGTTGTGCTCTCATCGCGACAAGCCTCTCATATTCCAAACGCCAGGACCAAAGGGATCGCGATAGCCGAGACCACGGTGCTGACCACCACAGCACCGGCGACAATCCCGGATTCGTTGCCGTACTTCTCGGCAAATACGAAATTGACGACAGCCGCCGGCATAACAGAAGCCAGCAGCAAGACGTCGCGCGGGATGCCTTCGACACCGAACAGATCAACGAACGTACGGCCGACCAGGTAACCACCGACGAGTCGAAATGTCGCTGCTACAGCCGGGCCGCGCCACTCCTGCAGGCTTACGCTACGCAGGCGCAGTCCGAGCGAGATCAGCATCAACGGCACGGCAAGTTCGGCGAGAAGCGCAAGCGGCCGCATGACCACGCGTGGGACCTCTGAACCCGTGTACTGGAGAGCAAGCCCCGCCACAGCGGCGTAAACGTAGGGAAGCTTGAACGTCTCGTCCAGCCTGACCCGGCCGCTGGCTATCGCTACGCCAAGCGATGACTGCAACAGCGCCGCAATCGAGAAAACAATCACGCCGTAGCGCAGCCCCGGTTGGCCGAAGGCAAACAACGAGAGCGGCAACAACATGTTCCCGGCGTTGAAGAACATCGCCGGAAGATACAGTCCCGCAGCGTCACGACCGCTCAGCCGTGCACAGGCGCGCAACAAGAGGCCGACCCCACCGACGATGAACGCAGTGCCGAATGCTGTAAGCGCAACGTCACCCGGTTCCATATGGCCTCCGGCCAGCGATGTGAACACGAGTGCGGGGCCGCCCAGATAGACGACGATCTCGGTCAATGAGAACAAGTCGATCTGCCGCACCGCACCGAACCCGTAGCCCACCGCGATCAGGACAAATACAGGGAATACGGTTTCGACTACGGCGAGAAAGTTCACGCGCGTGGCTCGCCTGAGACGTCGCCGCCGCGTGGGCGCACGGCGTTGCGCGGCCGCCTGCCGAGAGCGTAGATCTCCGAAGAGCCCTTACGGGTCGTGCTCGGCCGCACCTTAGAGACTTCTTCGAAGGTCTTGCGCATGAGCGCGGTCATCTGCGACTCGCACGTAGAGAATAACTTGATCAGAGCTGCGCCGTGGGGACTGAGAGCTGCGGCCGCCGTTTGCACGGCGATCTCGACCAACGCCTCGTGGCGCGCGTCGTCGGCTGTTCTGATTCCGCTGAGTTTGGGCGCAAGGTCGCTTAGCAGGACGTCGGCACGGCCCCCGAGTTCCGCCAGCGTTCGTTTGACGACGGCCGGATCGCGAACATCGCCGACCACAGTACTCACGTTCACCAAGCCGAGGGGCTCAACCGCAGCGAGGTCTACGCCAACAACGCGACCGTTGTCGCCGACGGCCATCGAGGCAATCTGTAGCCAGCCGCCCGGCCAGCAGCCGAGTTCGACTACGCGGGCACCGGGCGCAAACAAACGAAAGCGTTGATCGAGTTCGCGCAGTTTGAGAGCTGCGCGGGAACGAAGGCCTTGGTCTTTGGCAGCACGATAGGCTGCGTCTTTCCTGTCGTATTTCGGCACTATCGCTCGACCGCAGCCATTCTCGCCCGCGAGGCATACGCCGCGCTCGGTACTACGTGGCCGCAAACCTACCCTGCGCTGCGCTGCAATACACACGAGGGCTTGCCCGCCCGATCAGCCTCGGGCACCATCGCGCGCAGTGTCGCTCAATCCCGGTCAGACCGAAGCCGTCACACACGGAGACGGTCCTCTTCTCGTCCTCGCCGGCGCCGGCAGCGGCAAAACCCGTGTGCTCGTCCATCGTATCGCGCGATTGATCGGCGAGTGCGGCATCCCGCCTTGGCGCATCCTCGCCGTCACCTTTACCAACAAGGCAGCGCGTGAGCTGACCGAGCGTTGTCAGCAACTGGTCGGCCCCGAAGCCGCCGACTTATGGGTCGGCACATTTCACGGCATCTCCGCACGCCTGTTACGCCGCCACGCCGAGGCGATCGGTTACACGCAGCGCTTTACTATCTACGACACCGACGACCAGATGCGCATACTCAAGGAGCTGGTCGCCGAACGGAACCTGAGCGACACGTTGTTCAGACCGGACGCCATACGAAGCGCGATCGACGGCGCAAAAAATGAAGCACTGTCTCCGCAGGCGATGGCCCGGCGTAGCACCGACCCGTTCATCGAAAAGTCAGCCGAAATCTACACCGCCTACCAGGGGCGCTTGAAGGCGGCCAATGCAATGGACTTCGGCGACCTGATCACCAACATGCTCGTTCTATTCGACGAGCACCCCGATATTCTCGCGCACTACCAGGAGAAATTCGGGCACGTTCTGGTCGACGAGTACCAAGACACCAACCACGCGCAGTATTTGATTGTCTCGCGCCTGGCCGCGAGCCACGGCAACCTGTGCGTCGTCGGCGACGATGACCAGTCAATTTACGGATGGCGTGGCGCGAATATTCGCAATATCCTCGAGTTTGACCACGACTTCCCCAGTGCGAATGTCGTGTGTCTCAACATCAACTACCGTTCGACCGCAAACATCATCGAGGCCGCACACGCGGTAATTTCCAACAACGAAGGGCGCCGTGAGAAGCACATGCGCACCGATAACGCGGCAGGTGAGAAGGTGCAGGTCTACACCGCTTCCGATGAGCGCGACGAGGCGCGCTACATCATCGACGGCGTACACGCGGTATCGAACGACGAAAGCGTGGTGATTTTCTACCGTACCCACGCCCAGTCTCGCGCGGTCGAAGAGGCGCTGCTCCGCCATGGCATCCGTTACGCGGTCGTCGGCGGCCTTAAGTTCTACGACCGCAAAGAGATCCGTGACCTGATCGCCTATCTGCGCTTCGTCAACAACCCAGACGACGATCAAGCGCTCGCGCGGATCATCAATGTACCCGCCCGACAGGTCGGCAAGACGACTTGGGGCAAGCTCAACGCGGAGGCACGCAGCCGCGGCTGCTCAGTTTGGAAAGTCATCTGCTCCGACGAGTCCGTTGCGGGGGTTGCCGGTGCCCCGCGCACGCGCATCGCCAAGTTCTCTACCCTTGCACAGCCGTGGTTCGAGATGCGAGACGGCAACGTCGCCGATGCGGTGCAAAAGATCACCGAAGATACCGCCTACGTCGACTACCTCCAGGCCTTGCCCGGCGGCAACGGCGATGCGCGCGTCGAGAACGTTCGCGAGTTGGTAACGGCAGCACAGAACTTCGACGCCGACTACGACGCGCGCGAGTTCAGCGACGAAGACCCCGATCTCGGCGCACTCGGCACCTTCTTAGAGCAAGTCGCACTGCAAGCAGACGTCGATCAGTACGACGGCAACGCGCGCGTGGTCACGCTGATGACACTGCACAACTCCAAAGGTCTCGAATTCGATCACGTCTTTATCGCGGGGATGGAAGAAGGACTCTTCCCCCACTCGCGTTCGATCGACGACGCCGGAATCGAAGAAGAACGCCGCCTCGCCTACGTCGGCATGACACGCGCGCGCAAAACACTCAGCCTGCTTCGCGCGCGGCGCCGCCACCTGTATGGCACGACACAGCGTAACCTGGCTTCACGTTTCCTCGACGAACTACCCGATGAATTGACGGAGCGTGAATTCGCACCGGTAGAACCCGGTGGCTCAGGCGGACCCTTCTTGAATAAGAGCTACGGCTCTTTTGACGCAGCCAAGCCTGAGCCGGTAAAGAGCTACTCGGCCGGAACCTACGAGGTCGGCATGAGAGTAGCTCACCCACTGTTCGGTGTCGGAACCGTGAGGCGCTCCGACGGTACCGGGGATGCAGAAAAACTGGTCGTGCAGTTCACGCGCGTCGGCTTCAAAAAACTAGTCGCCCGCTACGCGAAACTCGAGATCGTCTAGCCACCCAATGCCGCAGCGGCGCCGGTCTTGCCCCAGGCGGCGCGTCTTAGCGGCGCCGGTCTTGATAGGACTGCTTCGCCGCCTGCGCCCCCGCGCAGGCGCGGGCCTCGCCGAAGCACGATTCAGGTGGCACAAACGACCGCGCTACAAGGTGCAACGGTCGAAGTAGACCGTACTCAAGGGCCGCGCCGGCCGGGTAGAGAACATAGCGCAGCAGTGCGAGCGGATGATCGTGTCGGCCGCGTTGATATTGCTCAGGCTTCGCGGCACTCGCCAACGTCGGCACCACCAGCGGAGCCGCCAGCAGCGCGGCGATAACGGCAGCAGCCACCCACAGAGTCGTTTTGCGTGGATTGGTCGCCGGTTGCGTCCCGGCTTGTTCGTGTTCGTTGTTCATCGAGGTACACCTCCGCAGAACGCGCCCTGCGTCGCTCAGCATGTTAGGGGAGGTCACCGCCGAAGCGACCACACCCACGGTCGATACTGTAGCCCGACAGCCTTGACGGAGTCCAGCCCGCCCGCGCGCTCGGGCGCTCTCCTGGTCTGCGCCCCCCTCATGGCAGCGCGAGCCGAACTGGGAACGGCAGCGCGCATGGGGTTAAACAGCTCGCGCGATGAATCAAGCGAGGTTCACCAGAATAGAAAAGCTTTCAGCATGGCGGCGGATCGCGCTGCACATCTGGGGGCGCCCGACCGACCCGACCGTTTACGGCAACCTTGAAATCAATATGCGCGAAGCTGTGCGCTACCTTAAAGAGGTCAACCAACGGTTTCCCGAAACCCAAGTCACGGTCACTCACCTGGTCGTCAAAGCCATCGCAAAAGCGCTGGCAGCCTGGCCGCAGTCCAACGCGATCGTGTCACGCCACCGGCTATATATGCGCGACAGTGCCGACGTGTATTGTCAGGTGGCCACCGAATCGGGCAACGATCTGTCGGGGGTAAAGATCACCAAGGCCGATACCAAATCGACGGTTGATATCGCCACTGAACTCGCCACCCGGGTACAGCGCGTGCATAGCCGTCAAGACGCGGGTTCGGAACAGACCAAGAAGGCGCTCGCGCGCATTCCCCACCAATTACTGGGCCGCATCCTACGTGTAACCGAGTGGCTGACCTACGATCTGCGGCTCGATCTGTCCAGGTTCGGCATTGCCTACGACCAGTTCGGTGGCGCGATGGTTTCTAATGTGGGCGTATTCGGCATCGGTCACGGCCTCGCACCGCTGGTACCCGTCAGCCGGACGCCGATCGTACTGCTCGTCGGCCAGCTCAAAGACAAGCCGATCGCCGAAGACGGCAAGATCGTGATTGCGCCAATGCTGAACATCGGTGCGACGTTCGACCACCGTGTTATCGACGGCTTTCAGGCCGGCCGCATGGCCAAGATCGTTATCGGCTCCCTCGAAGATCCGTATCGACACTTCGGTCTTCCCAACCGATCCAACTCAGCTGACGTCCCGGGTCACGGGGATCGCGCCGGTACGAATGGTAAAGATCCGGGTGACACCGCGTGCACGGACCCACCAGCGAAATCTTCTCGGGGGTAAGACCGCAGGCGAGCAGGCGAAAGCGGTTGATTCGGCGCAGGTCGAGACGAGGTTTGGCGCCTGTCGGCTCGCCTGCGGGGTAACCGGCGTCGCGAAAACCGGCTGCAACTTCTGCGGAAACCTCGTAACAGCACGGTCCGATCGACGGACCGAGCGCGGCGAATATGTCGCCCGGCTCGATGCTCGGCCCGGCGGCTCGGCCGTGCGCGAAGGCGTGCGCAACCGCGGCATCGACGACGCCGGCAATAGTGCCGCGCCATCCAGCGTGAACAGCGGCGGCCCAACGCGGCTCGCCGGTGATCGTCGTCGCGAACATCAAGACAGGCACGCAATCTGCCGTGCGCACCGCACCGAATACGCCCGGACGTCCAACCGAGATGGCGTCGGCGGCAACGGCTAATGAGAAATCGACGGGTTGTGCTGAACGGTTGGCGCTCGTCGCGAAGGTCAGAGACGGGTCGTCCGCATCGACGACATCTGCACCGTGGACCTGACGTACCTGAACTGCGCCCTCGGGCGCCGCGTCTCCTCTGCGGCCGAACCCGAACACCAACCCCGGAACGTTTGGCCAGCCGGGAGGGACACTGGTCGATAACTGTGCATTGGCAGACGACGCAGGCGGTGCCGTCGGCGAATCCCCCAGGCGGTTTCGAGAATCTTCCATGAAAACAGCGGCTAACCACACTGGTTGCCAGTGCCAATCGCTATGATAGCCTCACGGGTTTGTCCACGCCTCACGCCCTGCACGTGGGAAGGCAACCGTGAAGAAGCCCATCAAAATCAGCGGCGCGCGCACGCACAACCTCAAGGGAATCAGCTGCAAGTTCCCCGCGCGCAAGACCTCCGTGGTCACCGGCGTCTCCGGGTCGGGCAAGTCTTCGCTGGTGTTCGATACGCTATACGCCGAGGGCCAACGGCGTTACGTGCAGTCGCTGTCCACCTACGCACGACTGTTCCTCGAACAGATGGAGCGTCCCGACGTAGATTCGATCAGCGACATACCGCCGGCGATCGCGCTGGAGCAGAAGAACGCGATAAAAAACGCGCGTTCGACCGTCGGCACTATCACCGAGGTTCACGATTACCTGCGCCTGCTGCTGACCCACGCCGGCGAAATGGCTTGCCTGTCTTGCAAAGGCGAGGTCGGCAACAACGACACCGGATCGGTCACCAAAGCGCTGCTCGAATGGCCCGAGGGCACCCGCGTGATGTTCCATGCACGCCTTGCCTTCTTTGCGATGGAGCGCAAGGCAGTGCTGGCCACACTGGCCGAGCAGGGCTACGGCAGGATCGTCGTCGATGGTAATGCCGTTGAACTGTCCGAGATCCCCTCAGAACGCGTAGACTTCGAAGGCGTAGACGTCGTGATCGATCGGTTGCGAATCGAGCCGGACCGACGCACGCGAATCGCCGAAGCAGTCGAGAAAGGATTCCAACTCGGCGGCGGTACGCTCAGCGTCACATCGCTCGACGACAACCGTACGGAAGAGTTCGTCAAAGCCTTCGCGTGCCGCGCGTGTCGCCGCGAGTATACTCCACCAAGCGCACACCTGTTTAGCTTCAACAGCCCGCTCGGGGCGTGCACAGCTTGCGAAGGCTTCGGACGCCTCGTCGATATCGACTACGATAAGGTGATACCGAATAAGCGCCTGTCGCTGAGCGACGGCGCAGTCGCCGCATGGAACACTCCGGCTTTCTCCGACGTGCAGCAGGAATTCCTTGCGGCCGCGGAGCGCAAAGGCTATTCGACCGAGCTTCCCTTCAACCAGTTAACTGACGAGGCCAAGGAGTGGGTGGTCGAAGGCGACAGAGAGAGCCCCGGGATCAAAGGGTTCTTCAAGTGGCTCGAGCAACGTCGTTACAAGACCCACGTGCGCATCCTTCTCGCGCGCTACCGCGCCTACCACGCCTGCGACCGATGCGAAGGACGCCGACTTAAACCCGAAGCACTGGCGGTACGCATCGGCAGGCGCAACATCGCCGACTTTTGCGCGCTACCGATCTCGGAGCTGTCCTCGGCGATCGCGCGGCTTAAGCTTCCGGAAGACGCCAAGGAGCGCACAACATCGGTCATCCGCGAGATCCGCAACCGACTCGGTTACCTCGAAGAAGTAGGCCTCGGCTACCTCACCCTCGACCGCCAAGCGCGCACGTTGTCGGGCGGCGAGGCACAACGCATTCACCTCGCGTCAGCGCTCGGAAGCTCGTTAACCGACACGCTTTATGCGCTCGATGAACCCACCGTCGGGCTGCACCCCCGCGACAGTAAGCGTTTACTCAAAGTTCTCAAGCACATGAACAAGATGGGCAACACCGTCGTGGTCGTCGAACACGACCCGACGATCATCGAAGGCGCCGATCACGTCATCGATCTCGGCCCGGGCGGCGGACGCAACGGCGGAGAACTCCTCTACGAAGGAAAACCGTCGGGTCTCAAATCGGTAGAAACCGCAACCGGCCGGCTTCTACTCATTCGCACGCTTCACCGGCAGAAGAAGCGCGCGACCTCACCGTCTGACCGTGCCATCACGATACGCGGCGCGTCCGAAAACAATCTGAACATCCCACAAGTCGACATCCCGCTCGGCCGACTCGTATGCGTGACCGGCGTGTCGGGCTCGGGCAAATCTACGCTCGTCGACAAAGTTCTTTATGAGAACTGGCTCAAGGAGAAAGGCCGGGGCGGACAAGAGGCGGGCGCGTGCGAAGGAGTTGACGGATTTAAGTATGTCGAAGACGTCTTGATGATGAGCCAGGCACCAATCGGCCGTTCGGCACGTTCGAACCCGGCGACCTATTTGAAGATCTACGATGACATCCGCAAATTGTTCGCGGCTACGCCCGAGGCCAAACGCGGCCGCATCTCCCCGGGCGCGTTTTCGTTCAACACCGTCGGCGGACGCTGCGAGCACTGCCAGGGAACCGGGACGATCACGCTCGAGATGCATTTCATGGCCGACATTGAAGTTGCCTGCGATGAGTGCGGAGGCAAACGCTTCAAGCAAGCGGTGCTCGACGTGCAATACCACGGCATGAATATCACCGACGTACTCGGCATGACGGTCGATGAGGCGCATGAGTTCTTCGCCGACCGCGCAGCCGTTCGCATGAAGCTGCAGTCGCTACGCTTGGTCGGCCTCGGCTACCTGCAGCTCGGCCAATCGACCTCGACGCTTTCAGGCGGTGAAGCGCAACGACTCAAGCTGTCTGCGTTTCTCGGCACCGAAGGACTCACACGCGGCAACCTGTTCATTTTCGATGAGCCGACGACGGGCCTGCACTTACAGGACGTCCACACGCTGATCTCGGTCATGGACGGCCTGGTCGAACACGGCCATTCGGTTCTGGTCGTCGAACACCACACCGATTTCATCTCGCACGCCGATCACATCATCGACCTCGGCCCTGAAGGCGGTGACGGCGGCGGGAAGATCGTCGTCCAAGGCTCACCCGTCGAAGTCGCCGAGTGCCAAGCCTCCTACACCGGTCACGAACTCAAAACGCTGCTTGGGATGAATGAGTCGGAAGCGCCCGGCTCAGCCAAGTCCGGCGACGCCACAAGCAAAACTAACACCAAGCAGACCATGCAAACGACAAAGAAGGCGGCAGCAAAGGCCCGCCGCACACGCTCGGCGGGAACACCTTCCTAACATTCGGAGGTCTCACATGCAGCACAGACGACTCGGTAAAAGCGCAATCTACGTATCCGACATCTGTATGGGTACGATGACTTTCGGCACACAGGTAGACGAAAAGATGTCGCTGCGCGTACTCGACCAATCGCTCGACGCCGGTATCAATTTTTTCGATACGGCCGAGAACTACCCGGTGCCGCCCAAGGAAGAATGGGCGGGCGTCACCGAAGAGATCGTCGGACGTTGGTTGAAAACCAAGAACCGCGACGCGGTTATCATCGCAACTAAGGTTTGCGGGCCGAGCCACGGCTGGATTCGTGGCTCGATGCGAGCCGGCATGACAGCGCTCGATCGGCACAACATCAAACACGCGATAGAGGGCAGCCTCAAGCGCTTGGGAACCGACTACGTCGATCTTTACCAAACCCACTGGCCGGACCACGGTACGGACTACGACGAAACAATGGAGACACTCGACGAACTGGTGCGCGACGGTAAGGTTCGCGTGCTCGGCTGTAGCAACGAGACGAGTTGGGGCTTGATGAAAAGCATCGAAGCATCCGAGCGCAACGGTTTCGCGCGCTACCGAACCATCCAAAACAATTTCAGTCTGAACAACCGTCGATTCGAAGATGAGTTGGCGCAAGTCTGCCGCCACGAAGGCGTGAGCCTGCTCTCCTACTCTCCGATCGGCGGCGGTGTACTCTCAGGCAAGTACAACGACGGCAAGACCCCCGAGGGCGCGCGCTTTAGCAGCTACCTCGAGCATGGCGGACGGCAGGCCGCAATGGTCAAACGCTTCGTCAACGAACGAACGCTGGCCGCAACCGAGCGATTCATGGCGATCGCCGCCGACGCAGACATGTCGCCGGTAACGATGGCTACCGCGTGGTCGAAACAACACGACTTCGTCGCCTCGACGCTCGTCGGCGTCTCGCACCAAGATCAACTGCCCGAGATATTTGCCGCAGCCGACCTGAAGCTCGATCAAGACCTGCTCGAGGCGATCGACGGGGTCTCCAAGGAAATCATGTACCCGATGGGCTGATCGCTCTGGATCGAACTTCATTCGCCGGTGACAAATGGGATCACGTCAGATAGGATCCGTATTGAACATACCGGAGGTACCGTCATGAATTCGACAGGCTTGATAGCATTCTTAGCAATAGGGGCACTTGCAGGCTGGTTGGCTGGAACCATGATGAAAGGCGGCGGCTTCGGCTTGCTCGGCAATATTGCTGTCGGCGTGGTCGGGGCGGTCGTCGGCGGTTTCGTATTCGGCTTGCTCGGTATTTCGGCCGGAGGTCTCATCGGTTCGATCATTATGGCGACTGCAGGCGCTGCGCTCCTCCTGTTTATCGTAGGGAAAGTTAAACGCGCGTAGCACCGGGGTGGCACCGTTTGGTTCTGTGAAAGACATCTCGCTCGAAACCAACAAAGTGCTCGTGCAACGTTTGTTCGAGGAAGTTATTGACGGCTTCGTCCACCTGCGGTTTGAAGCAAGGCTGCGCGGCGGGTCATGGAGGTTATCAACATTCCGCGCGGAATGTGCAGCCGGGCCTGTCATTGAACGGCATCTGTCCCTGGGTTTCGCGCCGGCCCTAGTGCCGCTTGAACCGCTCCGTCTCGCTCATGCCGATGAGTCTACATCACCGCCTCTGAAACTTTGGGCAGTCTTGGGTCAGTCGCCTAGCCGAGAAACACGCGTTCGGCGTTGCCGCTGAGAAACTGCTCCTTGGCCTCGTCATCCAAGCCAAGAGCAGCGACTCCTTCGAGAGCCTTGGACGGCATGATCATCGGGTAGTTGGTGCCGAACATGACCTTCGTGCGGCCGTGACCGCGCATGTACTCAACCAACGGCGCCGGGTACCGCTTTGCGGTGTAGGCCGAAGTGTCGATGTAAACGTTCGGGTGCTTGGTCGCGACGGCGATCGCTTCATCCGTCCACGGATAGCCGATGTGACCGGCTACGATCACCAGTTCAGGAAAATCGAGCGCGACCTGATCGAGATAGATCGGGCGGCCCACTTCCGAGGGCATTAGCGGGCCGGTGTGGCCAATCTGCGTGCAGAACGGCACCCCGTGCTCACAGCACGCGGCATACACCGGATAAAAGCGACGATCGGTCGGCGGCACTCCCCACAGCCACGGCAGCACGCGGATCGCTTTGAACCGGAGTTGTTCGATGCAGCGGCGAACCTCGCGCACCGCATCCATCGGACGAGAGATATCGACCGAACCGACACCGGCCAAGCGATCGGGATACTCGCCGACAAACCCCGCAACTTCGTCGTTCGAGATCATCACGCTGCGGGGCGCGACCCAGGCGGAGATCAGACTTAGATCGACCGCGGCCGCGTCCATCGCGGCAATCGTCAAAGAGACCGGCAGTTCTTCGCTCGGCGCCTGCATGTGCGTCCAGCGCAACAGCGATTCGAAGATCGGGTCTTGAATGTGCCGTAGTGTCGGATGCTGCGCCCAGGCGTCAATGATCATCTCAGGTCAGCAACCGCTACTCCGGCGCGAGGCCGATCAACTTCACGCCGCTTTTGACGCGCAGTTCTTCGATGGTCTCGAGCTTGTACGGCTTCGTATAGTAGATCGCATCGACACCGGTATTGACCAGCACCTTGAAGCAGTGGATGCACGGCGAGTGCGTTACATAGAAAGCTGCGCCGTCGATGCTCACTCCGTTGCGCGCGGCTTGCGCGATCGCGTTCATCTCGGCGTGGATCGTACGGAAGCAGTTTTGTTCGAGATCGCCCGACGGCGTAGTCGACTCATAGACGAGACACCCGACATCGAGGCAATGCGGCATCCCGCTGGGTGCACCGTTGTAGCCGGTAGCCAGGATGCTGCGGTCACGGGTGATCACCGCGCCGACTTTGGCCCGCGTACAGGTCGAGCGCTCGGCCACCTGATGGGTGATGGTCATGAAGTATTGATCCCAACTCGGACGCGTATCGGCCATCGGCACCGTGTAGCACAGCCCCGCAGCGGTGCGAACGGTGCCACCACCGTAGTTCTCAACGACGCCGCCGACGCCGCGCCTTGAACTGAGCGCGGCCATGCCGCATATTCGCAGGCGAGTGCGGGTGTAATTCAGTGGTAGAATGCCAGCTTCCCAAGCTGGACGTCGCCGGTTCGACCCCGGTCGCCCGCTCCATTTTTCGGGAAGGGATCAGACGGCTGACCCCTTCCCACTCTCTTTCTCTTTCTGACAGCGCGCCGGAGTCATGCCGCGTCCTTACAACATCATCACTCGCTACCCGGTCATGATCATCGCCGGATTCGTCGCGGCGTGCGCAGCCGCAGTAGTCGTCCACTCGCACTACCAACACTACGAGTTCAGCTTCGAAACGATGGCGCCCACCGGGACCCAGGAGTTCACGGAGTACCGACGCTTCATCGATTCGTTCGGCCCATCCGACACCATCTATATCATCGCATTTCGCGACCACGACCTGCTACGCAACGAAAACCTGGTGATGATCGACGCAATCACGCGCGGCGTTGAAGAACTCGCCGAGACCTTCACGGCCACCAGCCTCACCAACGTGCTCGACGTTCGCGGTGAGGCCGGAACGTTGAACATCAGTGAATTCGTCGAGAGCATCCCACTGCCCGCCGACCGCTTCGCTTCGCTGCGCGCGCGATTGATCGCCGACCCGCTGGCGATCGGCAACCTTATATCCGAAGACGCGGAAACGACGACCATCGTCGTACGCATGGACGAGTACGTCCAAAACCCCGCGGCGCTGTCGGCGTATTTCGATAAGGTGCAAGCCGTGCTGGATCGCTACGGGCGCGCCGGCATCAAGTTCCACTTGGCCGGCGGCCAGTTCATGACCGCGCACGTTTATCGACACATGGTCCGTGACAGCAACAGGATGTTGATGCTGACGTTGTTGGTGCTCGGCGTACTGATGCGGCTCGCCTTCGGTCAGACCCGCGCGGTGTGGATGCCGTTGGTGCCGCTCGTCGTCGCCGCCGTACTGACCATGGGCACACTGTCGGGTTCGGGCGCGCCGATGACGATACTGACCGGGCAAGGCGTATTGACGGTACTGATCATCGTTATCGGTCTTTCCGACGCGGTACATCTTCTTAACCGCTACCGCGAGGATCTCGACAACGCCGCTGCCGGCGGCAGTCTCGGCGCGCTGAAATCGACGCTCTCGCATGTGGGGTTTGCGTGCTTTCTCACCAGCCTGACGACCGGAATCGGCTTCGCGTCGCTGGCCGCCGCCGACATACCGACGATACGTGATTTCGGAATCTTCGGAGCCTTCGGCATCGCCTACGCATACGTCGCTGCGCTGGTGTGCCTGCCCGCACTGATCGTTGTTATGGAACGCCGGCGTCCTTCGAAGCCCCGCCCGAACCGCGGCCGTGACCTCCTCGACCGTATTCTGGCCGCGGCGGCGGAGTTCGCGATCGCACGCCCCGCAACGATCATCGCCGGCGGTGCGTTGCTGTTGGTGGGCTCAATCGCCGCCGCCCCGCTGGTACGCATCGACAACCGTTACACCGAAGACCTGCGACGTAGTGACCCCGGCGTTGTCTCGCTGAACTTTTTGGAAGAGCACCTCGGTGGCCCCTTCCCGATCCACATCGTCGTGCGCGGTTCCCGGCCGGACGCGATCAAGGACCCCGGCGTACTCGCCGACATGGCCGCGGTCGAAGAGGAACTGGTGGGGATGCCGGAGATCAGCAAGGTAATCTCACCGGCGCTGTTCGTAAAGAAAATGAACCGCGCGATGAATGACGACCACCCGGAGGCCTACACTCTGCCGGCAACTCGCGAATCGGTCGCGCAATACCTGTTGCTATTCGAGATGGACGGAGGCGATTCCGAGTTCGACCGCCTCGTCACCTATGACTACTCAACGGCAATCATCGAAGTGTTCGCCTACAACATCACCCCCGAGCAGTACGAGATGGTGCTCGACCGGTTGACCGCAGTCACCAAAGACAGGTTCGAAGGGTTAGAAGTCGTCGCGGCGGGCAACATGGCGCTCTTCCATTCGATAGCAACGCGACTCATCTCCACGTTGATCCGCAGTCTCTACCTCGCGATGCCACTCATCTTCATCGTCACCTGTCTCACCTTTCGATCGCTGAAACTCGGACTTGTAGCGATGATTCCGAACCTTCTCCCGCTCACTGTCGGACTCGGGTTTCTCGGCCTGAGCGACATCAGTCTACGCTTCGCCACCATGGTTGGGTTCCCGGTTGCGTTCGGACTCGCCGTGGACGATACCATTCACCTGCTGGTGCGCTACCGCGAGGAAATCGCCGCGGGCCGCACGATCGAAGATGCGATTCGCGTCTCACTGGCGACTTCCGGCCGCGCGATGCTCATGACTACGGTGTTCTTGATCGCCGGCTTCTCGGTGATGCTGACCTCGAGCTTTCTCGCCGCAATTCACATCTCGATGGTGATCTGCGTTATCCTCGCCGCCGCTCTGCTCGGCGACCTGCTGCTGCTGCCGGCGCTATTGGTGAAAATGCCCACCGTATCGCACACGCTCGGCCGGCCACGCTCGGCGCAGCCGACACCCTAGCGGTCGTCACGGTCGACTATTGTCAACAACGCAGGCGCCAGAATCACGTCGGCGAAGAAAGCAGTAACGATCGCGAACGCGAGCAAAGCGCCGAATTGCTTCATGTTCTGCATCGACGCGACCGTGAACACCGAGAAGCCTGCCGCCAACGCAGTGGTGGTAACGAGCAGCGCCGGTCCCGTGGTTGCGGCGACGCCGTCGATCGCTTGAGCCACAGTCAGCCCTCGTGCCCGCAACCTTTCATACCCCGATAGGAAATGGATCGTGTCATCCACCGCTAGGCCGACTGCAATACATGCGACCAACAGCGTGGTCGCATCCAGCCCCATGCCGGCCCATCCCATCAGGCCGAGAGTCAAGACAATCGGGAGTATGTTCGGAGCGGCACTGACCAAACTCGATCGCCTACTCCCCAGGCAAAGCGCCATAAGCGGCGTGATCAATACGAAGCATAAAGCGTAGCTGCGGACGAGACTCGCGAGCAAGTGATCGACGGTGCGGCTCATGACCACCGTCGCTCCGGTAATGACGGTTTCATATGCGTCGCCGAATACACCGTCTACAGCGTCGCCGAGTGACGCTAAGAAAGCTGGGTAGTAAATCGCATCGACCCAGGGGATACGCACCGAGATTCGCGCGCTGCTCAAGTCGTTACCGGCCACCCGTTCAAGGTCGGCCGAGCCGCCGGCTTCAAACAGAAGTAACTCTTGGGCGATCTCGCGGCGGGTGGTGGGGAGTTGGTAGCGGCGCGGATCGCCGTCGTGGAGAGCTTGGTGTATCTCCTTTACGATATCGGTAACCGCCAACGTATTACCGACGCGCAGGCCGCCGCCGTCGAGCAATCCCGCCCGTGTGGAGAGTGCGTCGATTCTCGAAAGCACGTCCGGTTCATGGATCCCGTCCGCGACTCCGGTTTTGACCAGCACCTCAGCCGACATAATCGCCGAGAAACTCCGATCGATACGCTCAACCGCGACGCGCAGTTCGTGGCCACGCGGTAACCACTGCAAGGGATCGTGGGAGATACGTACGCCGAAAGCGCCGACGGCGGCGACGACGGCGAGCGCCGAGGAGACCGCGATGACCGATCTCGGGTAGCGGGTTCCCAATCGACAGCACCATCGAACAAACCGCGCCCAGAATGCCTGCGGCTTACGGGCCTTACTTGGTTGCAACGGCAGCACCATGAGCAACGCGGCCAAGGCTGACACCGTGTACAAATACGCGAGAACCACGCCCAGCGCTCCGTAGACGCCGAACTCGGCAAGCGGAACGAGCTCGGCAACGGCGAATGCTACGATCCCGGTAGCCGTGGTAAGCGACGTCAGCGTAATCGCCCGCCCGCACTGATCGAACGCAGCGACGACCGCATCTCGTCGCACGGCGCCGCGATCCAGCGCTGCGTAGAACAGCGCCAAGACATGCACCGAGTCGCAAACCCCGACCGCCAGCAGGAACGAGGGCAGAATCTGCGTGGGCGTCCTCAGCGGAACACCGGTCGCGGCCATCGCCCCAACGCAGGAAAGCACAGAAGCAGAAACTACACCCAGCGGTAGCAACACCGCGGACACCCGTCGGAACATCGCGCCGAGTAAGACCGCGATCACCATGATCGAGGCGGTGACGAAGCGCCGAATATCGCGCTTGACGATGCTTTGGACCTCGGCCGCGATGATCGATGCGCCCGCGAACCGCACCCGGAACGAGGACGTGTCGTGTCGTTGCACCACGCGCGCGAGCGCTTGGTGAATTGCGTGTTCCTCCTTAGGGCCTATCCAACGATCGCCGACGTAGGCTTCGGTTCTAAGTAGGATCGCCGCCGTCCGCCCGTCCTCCGACACGACGTAATTGCGATAGAGAGGATGCGCTAGAACTCGATCTCGGAACCTGGCCAAGCCCCCGGACTCGGTGGGCCAATCCTCACCCAGCGAATGCACGTCAAGATCGCCGTCGGCCCCACGCACCGACCTGATACTGAGCAGACTGGTAGTTTCATCGAGCAACGGTACATCGGCCACGATCTCTTCGTGCAGCGCGCGGAGCTTCGCGAGAAACTCAAGCGTGAAGACATCCGCGCCCTCAGCGACGACCACCGTCGGCGTCGAGCGACCGAACTCGCGGCGGAACTCATCGTGCGCAGCGAGCGCAGGGTCATCGGCTTTGAGGAACCCGGTGCTGCTGGTGTCCAGCTGCAGCCCAGGTAGCGCCGCGGTCAATGACAGCGTAACAACTAACGAAACCGCAAGAACGGCGTACGGATGCGAACAGACGAACCGCGCCCACCGACCGAACACACCTAGAGGTAGGTCTTGCATAGAGTTTACCTAAGGAGCGCGCACACAACGTTGGAGGAAAAAGTCAGCTGCCGGTGGCTTCGAGCTCTTTGTCTTCTTCGCGCAGGCGAATGCGACCTGTCTGCGCGGGGTGCTTGCCGAGCATGCCGGAGTAGAAGGCGCGGAACAGGTCCATGTCGCCCTTGATATCGCCGGACGGGGTCAGTGCAGGCCCAAACCCACCTCTCTTCGTCGCGTAGTCCAGATACGCCATGACGATTGGGACATTCGCAGCGCGGGCAATCTGGTAAAACCCAGACTTCCAATACTCCACGTAGGAGCGCGTCCCTTCGGTTGGTACGCCCAAAGCCAACTTTTCGCGCGCGGCAAAAAGCTCGCGCATCTGATCGACCATGTTACCACCGCCTTTTCGGTCGACGGGGATCCCGCCAAGTGACCGCAGCAACCTCTGAAACGGGAACCTGAACATCTCGCGTTTGCCGAGCCACGAGATCGTTACGCCGAAGGCTGCGGCGTAAGCGAGAAGGAAAATAAAATCCCAGTTAGAGGTATGCGGTGCCGTAACAAGAACGTACTTGGCAGGTGCGGGCGGGGCGCCGGTCGCCGACCACCCAAACAACCGCAGGGTAAACTTCCCGACAAGCTTGCGCATCGTCAACGCCCGAGGCTTTAGCCAACCCCCGGCCAAGTCAACCCTGTGGCCCGCCGCTCAGGCAAACCGCGTTGCGATGTAAACGAAGTAACAAGCAAGCATGATCGCGCCTTCGGTGCGGTTCAACGTCAGCCCCGTCCACGCAAACGGCAGCAGCAGAACCGGGGCTGCAGCCATCGCGGCGAGGTCGACGGGAGTTATTCCGCTATCGGCGATAGGCGAAGCCAGGGCAGCCGCACCCAAGATCCCCAGGGTGTTAAAGACGTTGCTGCCCACCACGTTACCCATGGCGATATCACCATGACCACGCGCGGCAGCCAGCACGCAAGCCGACAGCTCGGGCAAGCTGGTGCCGAGCGCGACGACCGTCAAACCAATCACCACCTCGCTGACACCTACGCTCGTGGCCAGTTCGACAGCCCCGGCCACAAACAGCCGCGCGCCTCCCACCAGTGCGACCAAACCGACGAACAGAAGGACCCACTCGGGAATTCGATACAGGCCTGCAACCGGTGCGTGCGCTTCTGGATCTGCGGCTTCCCTATTCTCGCGCACGACACTCGACCACGTATACAGGCCGAGGGCCGTCAGCAGTGCCGCACCCTCCAGCCGGGAGATACCGCCGCGCAGCACCAGCGGCAGACCGAGACTGCACGCGATCAGAATCGGTACATCGACGCGCAACAGTTGACGACGCACGCCGATCGGACGGATGAGTGCCGAAAGACCGAGGACCAGGAACACGTTGGCAATGTTCGACCCGACGACGTTGCCGACCGCGATATCCGACGCTCCTGAAAACGAAGCACCGACGCTCACTACCAACTCGGGCGCGCTGGTACCGAGCGACACCACGGTAAGCCCGACGACCAGAGGACTGATGCGCATGCGCAGCGCAGTACGCACTGCGCCCGACACCAATGCTTCGCCGCCCAGATAGAGAAGCGCAACACCGGCTAGAAGCTGCAAGAAAGACAGTTCCATAAGAGCTGCCTGCATACACGAATCGCGCCGCGAGTGCGCACTGAACACTTACACGAGAGGGCTTCTCGCACCCAGGATCAAAACCGCAGCATCTCGCTTGGATCTACCCCCTCGGGCAGCTGCGGCCGCTCACACAATAAAGAAAGAGGCTCACCGGCCTTGTAACGCTCGAGGAACTCGTCGGCGTCGAAAATGACACCAATCGGGTTCTTCGCGAATTCATCGCTGCGCATCCAGGTATCGATCGCCTCGCGGGTTGGAATCACATCGACCTGCAACTCGACTCGTCCACCGTCGGGGTCTTTGTAGTACATAGAAACCGTCGGGCCATGGTTGATGCACCAAAACGGTTCGATGCCCTCACCCTTCAGCCGCACGTAAGTCGACAAGAGATCGCCTAGGTCCGCATAGGTGTAGGCTATGTGATCAACGCCCACTGCCATCGGCGAGGCGTCTTCGAGTCCTGGGAGTGCAGCAATTGCAACGCGGTGGTGTTCATCGTCGTAAGTGAGAAAAGCGAGCATGGCGTCCGAGTGCACAACCTCGGCTTTCAGTACAGTCTGATACCACCGGATACACTCCTCAAATTTCGAGGTGCGCCGCACGACATGGGCAAACTTCGCGGGCGCGATCGCCCCGCGATCAGAACTTAACTTTCTGGCCCGTTCGTCGATTTCACTCATTACGATACCTCCGTGTCGCGGGCCCACACCGGGCCGCGAATCGATTACTCCAGCCGATGCCCCAACGATCGCAGCGCTGCCTCTTCTAGTTCAGCCGCCGCTGTATCGTCGGGTGCCGAGAAGCTTCGCCATGCAACGTGTCCGTCCGGGCGCACCAGCACTGCGCCGTCGGGCGTGTCGGCAAAGCCGTAGTCACGCCGCCAACTGCCGCCTAAGTCGACAAGGTCGGCACCACTGCCTTCCTCGCCGACGCTGTAGCGCTTAACCCCGACCGAGGCGACCGGGCCCGACCCGGGCAGCGCCGACGCCCAACGCGCGCCGTCCGCGCCGTGCGTCAGCAACACGAAACCGTCGTCGAAGAGATCATGAGCCGCGGTTCGGTCGGCGGCACCTGCATCGAACCAGCAGTGCGGCGCGCGCGCTCCGGGGCGCGCGTTCGGGATGTAGGTACTCACAGAATTCTCGACACCATGCTCGACCGCGTAATGCGGCGTTCCATCGGGTGTGATCAGCGGCGAATCCCAGTAGCCGAAGCCGATCTCTTGACCGAGAAACACGAAATGCTTGGTCTGCTTAACGATTGCGCGCGCCTTTGCTTTGCGCTGGGCTTTCCCTTTGGGTGTATCGAGGTCGATCTCATCGTTATCGGGTATGGTACCGCCGAAGGTCGCTCCGGTGTCTCGAATGTTCACAGCATTCTCGCGGCTCTGCTCGACGTTGAAGTCGGCAATCGGCCGACGCTCGCTGTGGTAGGTGTCGAGCAAAGCTTCGGGCGCATCGCCGCGCAGCACTGCTGCAAGTTTCCACGCCAGATTGTGCGTCTCTTGCATCCCGGTGTTGAAGCCAAACCCACCGGTCGGAATGTTCAGGTGCGCGGTATCGCCGCCGAAGAACACGCGGCCTTTGCGGTATTCGTCAACCACCTGGCCACACAGGACCCACGATCCGATCGACAGAATCTTGATCGGCAACGAGTCGTTTCCGATTGCTGCGCGCACACGCTCCATTGCCCGTGTTTCGTCGAAGTCTTCGGGCTTCTCCCCCCGTTCAGGATGATAAGGCGTGTTGAAGCAGTAACGCCGATGCCCGCCACCCAACGCGATAAACGCACCAGGCGCTGTGGGCGTCGCCGTCCAGAACAGCGCCATGTCGCGTTCGTCAACGAGGCTTTCCAAGTCGGCCTCGATGTAAATATTTATCGCGTGCCCGAACGGCGGCGGCCCCAGAAGTTTGGCACCGAGTTCATCGCGGGTGCTGCTGCGGACGCCCTCGCAAGCGACAACGTAGTCAGCCTCAATCGTAAACGTTTCGCCACTGTTACGGTTGAGCACTGTCGTGCGCACAGCGATCTCGTCCTGTTCGATCTTGGTTTTCTCGTGGCCGAAGCGCACATCTACGTGCGCAGCCGCGCTCGCGTGTCGGTGTAGGATCTCTTCGAGAACGACCTGCGAGCTGACGCACCCAGGTGTTGCCGTCGACTGCATCACCGCGTTGATGTGCTCGGGGTAGTCCATCGCACTGAACACACCCAGCTTGTACCCGCAGAGCTTGGTGTAAAAGGCGGTCCCCGCGGGCATCAGCGCAGTTGCGTAAATCTCGTCGGCGATCCCGAGAATGCGCAGGATCTCCAACGTGCGCACGTTGAAGTAGGACGCCTTCGGATGAAACGCCGTGGTCGCGTGTTTCTCGATAAGGATACAGTCGATGCCTTGGCGGTCCAGATGCAGCGCCGTCGAAAGGCCGACCGGCCCACCACCGATCACAAGCACCGGGGTCTTTACCGTATCCATGCCCTCTTCCCCAAACGGCTCTACAAAAGCACCGTCTGCGCGGGTTCTTCGATAAATGCGTTTTCGAGCGCGCCGAGCTTTTCTATTTCGATGCGCACAGTATCGCCGGCCTTCAAGAAGGCCGGAGGCTGCATCGCGCCGCCGACGCCCGCAGGGGTCCCGGTGGTGACAATGTCGCCGGGTTCGAGCGTGAAGGCGGTCGACAGATGCTCAACCTGCGCGAAGCAGTCAAAAATCAGGTGCTTGGTGTTGGAGTGCTGGCGTTCCTCGCCGTTGACCCAGGTGCGAAGCTCGAGCGCATGCGGATCACCGACCGCATCGGGCGTGACCAACCAAGGACCAATCGGTCCGTGGGTGTCGAAGGACTTGCCCATCGTCATGGTCGGCGTGCGTAGCTGCCAATCGCGCACGCTGACGTCGTTGGCCACCATATACCCTGCGATAACTTCATGGGCACGGTCGCGAGGAACGTGACGGCAGCGGCGGCCTATCACGAAAGCGAGTTCGCCTTCGTAGTCAACGAGTGCGGACGCGCGCGGCACGTGAACGGGAGCACCGGTACCGACCACACACGTCGCCTGCTTGTTAAAAAAGATAGGTACCTCCGGGGCTGTTTGACCCGATTCGGCGACGTGGTCGGCGTAGTTCAGGCCGATAGCGAGATACTTCGGCGGATGTAGTACCGGCGCCAGCAACGTCACACTTGCGAGCGGGATGCCCGCGTCGGCTTTGTCTGCGGCGTCCCGAGCCGCGCGTATCGCCTCTTCACCGACAGTCAGGAACGCGACCATCTCGGTAGGCAGTTCCGGCGCGGCCACGCTCAGGTCTACGACACTGTCGCCGGCAACGACCCCGATCCGGGCGTGGTCTTGGTGTCTGAAGGTTACCAGTCTCATGCTGTTCTCCTCGAAGCCGTCGTCGATCTCACTGCTCAAGTGTATAGCGATGAAAAGCGAAACTAGACTCCACTGATACTTGTATCAAGCCTGATTCTACTATCAGTTCCCGCGAGTGAGCGCTGAGAGCCGAGTCCTGAGCGCCGCTTTGCACGGCGCGCCACGGCGAATCCAACCTTGCGGCGTGGGCGCAGCCGACCAACTCGACGGCGATGTCGCGATGCTCGAACGCGTCGCCGCGGGTGGGCGGCCTGAGTTCCGGACGTGGATTTGCGAGTCGCAAACCGTGGTTCTGGGCCGCAGCGCCGAAGCAGCATCGGCGGTCGATGCTGCCTTCTGCCTTATCCAAAATATTGAGATCGTACGCCGCGCATCGGGCGGCGGCACCGTGATGATCGGTCCCGGCACACTCCAATGGGCCTTCGCGCTGCCGCACACGCTGTCACCCGAGCTGTCGGGAATCCCAGGGGCGAAACGCTTCTGCAACAAGATTCTGGTCGCGGCACTCAAGGATACACGCGCCGGTACCGGCGGTGAACACCACGCCCAAAGCCTTACGATCCATGCAAGCGGCGATCTATTGCTAGGCGACCGCAAAGTCGGCGGTATTGCGCTCAAGCGAAAGCGCTACGCCGGGTTGGTTCACGGGACGATTCTAATCAACGCCGACCTTGAACTGATCGACACCGTTTTGCGCCATCCGCCGCGCGAGCCCGATTACCGTAAAGGTCGCAGCCACGATGCATTTCTTGCCAACCTGGTCGGGCCCGGCGGGCGCAGATTCGACCGCGATCGGCTGGAAGCGGCTGTGCTGTCGCGACTTTCGCCGGCATGAGCTACGAAAGAGGGATGGGCGAAGACAAGCAGAGCCACGACATAGACGCGCAAGAGCTCGAAGACTGGATAGCATCGCTCGACGGCTTCATTCGCGCAAGCGGGACACGCGCGACCGAAAAACTTCTCGCCCGGCTGCGCGACCACGCGCGGCTCGCCGGTGTTCCGGCTTCGTTCGAGATCCGTACCCCGCAGATCAACACCATCCCGGTAGCGGCGCAGCCCGACTACCCGGGCGACCTCGGACTCGAACGACGCATCAAGAGCATCAACCGTTGGAACGCGATGGCGATGGTGGTCCGCGCCAACCGCCGAGCCGAGGGTATCGGCGGCCACATCTCCACCTACGCGAGCGCCGCGACACTCTACGAAGTCGGCTACAACCACTTCTTCAAAGGACGCGACGCACCAGGCGGCGGCGATCAAATCTACTTTCAGGGACACGCTTCACCGGGGATTTACGCACGCGCTTTCCTTGAAGGCCGTTTAAGCAAGGAACAGATCCACCACTTCCGCCAGGAGCTTCGTCCCGAGGGTGGCCTTTCTTCCTATCCCCACCCTTGGCTGATGCCCGAGTTCTGGGAGTTCCCGACGGTATCGATGGGGCTCGGTCCGATCATGGCGATCTATCATGCGCGCTTTAACCGTTACCTCGAAGATCGCGGCCTCAAAGAAAAGGGCGACGGCCACGTTTGGGCGTTTCTCGGCGACGGGGAGACCGACGAGCCGGAATCTCTCGGAGCGCTTTCACTGGCGGCACGCGCGAAGCTCGACAACCTGATCTTCGTCGTCAACTGCAACCTGCAAAGACTCGACGGTCCGGTGCGCGGCAACGGACAGATCATCCAAGAACTGGAAACTTCTTTCCGTGGCGCCGGCTGGAACGTCATCAAGGTAATCCTTGGTCGCGACTGGGATCCACTGCTCGCCAAAGACGCTAAAGGTTTGATCGCGCGACGTTGGTCCGAAGTCGTTGACGGTCAGGTGCAGAAGTATTCCGTCGAAGCCGGCGCATACATCCGCGAGCACTTCTGGGGAAAGTATCCCGAGCTTGCCAAGATGGCAGAGCCGTTCAGCGACGCGCAGCTGAAAAAACTCAACCTCGGCGGACACGACCCGGTCAAAGTCCACGCGGCATTCAAGGCAGCCACCGAGTACAGCGAAGGACCAACGGTGGTGCTCGCGCGCACCATCAAGGGCTACGGTCTCGGCGAAAGCGGTGAAGGCAAGAACGTCACCCATCAGCAAAAGAAACTGAACGAGGACGAGCTGCGCGATTTTCGCGCTCGCTTCGGCATCCCGATCTCCGATGAGTCGCTCGCGCAAGCACCGCTTTACCGACCGACGGATGACAGCCGTGAGATCGTCTACCTACGCGAACGCCGCAAAGCGCTGGGGGGGCCGGTGCCGGAGCGACGCAGAAAGTGCGTGCCGATCGCGGTTCCGCCGATCGAGCTGTTCGTTGAGTTTCACAAAGGAACCGAAGGGCGCGAAGTCTCGACGACGATGGCCTTCGTGCGCATGCTTGCAAAGCTGCTCAAGGACGAGGGCGCGGGTAAGCACTTGGTGCCGATCGTTCCCGACGAAGCGCGGACGTTCGGAATGGAAGCGCTGTTTCGCCAGTGCGGCATCTATTCTCACGTCGGCCAGCTCTACGAACCCGTCGATTCCGGCAGCCTGCTTTATTACAAGGAAGCCAAAGACGGACAGATTCTCGAAGAGGGCATCACCGAAGCGGGATCAATGTCTAGTTTCATTGCTGCGGGGACCGCGTATGCGACACACGGCATACCGACGCTGCCGGTGTTCATCTACTACTCCATGTTCGGCTTCCAGCGTATCGGCGATCTCGTTTGGGCTGCCGCCGACATGCGCTGCCGCGGCTTCATGCTCGGCGCAACGGCCGGTCGTACATCGCTTGCCGGTGAAGGTCTGCAGCACCAAGACGGCAACAGCCATCTACTCGCACTGCCGGTGCCCAACCTGCTCTGCTACGACCCTGCGTTCGCGTACGAAGTCGCCGTCATCGTCCGCGACGGCATGCGACGTATGTTGCATGACCAAGAAGACATCTTCTATTACATGACGCTGGGCAACGAGACCTACGCGCACCCACCGATGCCCGAGGGCGCAGAAGAGGGAATTTTGCGCGGAATGCATCTCGTCGCCGCCCACGACGAGGCGAGCCAGGCCGTTGGAAAAGCCACGCAACCACGCGTGCAGCTCGTCGGTGCCGGCGCGATCCTAAACGAAGCGCTGTCGGCGAAAAGAATCCTGCGCGAAAGCTACGGCATAGATGCACAGGTATGGAGCGCTACGAGTTTCAAGCAACTCTACGTCGACGCGATCGAAACCGAGCGCTGGAACCGCCTGCATCCTTCGGGACCACCACGCACACCTTACTTCACCGCGACGCTTGCGCCGCATCAAGGCCCCATAGTGACGGCCAGCGACTATGTTCGCGCGTTACCCGAATCGATCGCACGCTTCTCCCCGCGGCCGATGACCACGCTCGGCACCGACGGCTTCGGTCGCAGCGACGGACGTGCAGCGCTTCGCTCATTCTTTGAGGTCGATGCGCGCAACATCGCCATCGCCGCTCTCTCAGCCCTTGCGAACGAAGGCAAGATTGAACCGTCGGTCGTCTCCGATGCGATCGACAGACTCGAAATCGACGCCGACTCGGCCCATCCCCTGACCCGCTGACCCTGGCACCCATCGTTTCGCGGGGGCGGAGCCATATTTCGGCTTTACAGATCGATACCACACCTGTAATACTTAATGGTTATCGATTGAGAGTTAGTATGGAAACAGTTACAATTTCACCCAAGTTCCAGGTGGTCATCCCCAAGCAGATACGTGAAGCTCTCGGCCTACGGCCGGGACAGAAGGTCCAGGCGATTCAGGTCGATGGTCGGATCGAACTCGTCCCCGTACGACCGATGAAAGAGTTGCGCGGCTTCGCCAAGAATATGGACACCAGCGTCCCGCGAGAAAAAGACCGGCTTTGAACCTCGTGGATTCGTCAGCTTGGCTTGAGTATTTTGCCGACGGACCGAACGCGGCGTACTTCGCTCCCGCCATCGAGAGTACCGACGAACTCTTGGTCTCCACAATCGGGGTGTACGAAGTGTTCAAATGGTTCTGCAAACGCCGAACCCAGAGTCAGGCCCTTGATGCTCTTGCGGCTATGAGTCAGGGCAAGATCATCGAAGTCGACGTATCGGTCGCGGTGTCTGCTGCGACGCTCAGCCTGGAGCTGCGACTGCCGATGGCCGATTCGCTGATGTTGGCCACCGCCCGTGCACACGAGGCGCTACTGTGGACACAGGATTCAGATTTCAAAGGCATCGACAGCGTCCGCTACCGCCCCTCGGGCCGTTAGTCACCGGCCGCTATCTTGTCCTGCGTCTTGGTCTCGAAGTCGGCGGCGGCGTGGCGTTCGAAGAGCTGGCTTTCCGGTGCCCCCCAAGCACGGTTGACCATGCGTCCGCGTTGCACAGCCGGACGCTCGGCGATCTGATCAGTCCAGCGAATGACGTTGGTATAAGTGTGCGTCTCGAGGAACTCGGCCGCCTCATAAATGAGACCTTTGACCAGCGCGCCATACCAAGGCCAGATTGAGATGTCGGCGATCGAGTACTCATCGCCGGCCATATACTCGTGCTCGGCAAGATGGCGGTTGAGCACATCCAACTGGCGCTTCACCTCCATCGCGTAGCGATCGATACAGTATTCGATCTTGACCGGAGCGTAAGCGTAGAAGTGTCCGAACCCACCGCCGAGATACGGCGCACTGCCCATTTGCCAGAATAGCCACGATAGGCATTCGGCCCGCTCGGTCGGCTCAGCCGACAAGAAAGCGCCGAATTTTTCGGCGAGGTAAAGCAGCATCGCGCCTGATTCGAAGATGCGCGTCGGCGGCTCAGTGCTGTGATCCATGAGGGCCGGAATCTTCGAGTTTGGGTTGACGTCGACAAAGCCGCTGCCGAATTGGTCGCCGCTACCTATGTTGATCAGCCAGGCATCATACTCGGCCCCGCTATGCCCAAGCGCCAGCAGTTCTTCGAGCATCACGGTCACCTTCACGCCGTTCGGTGTCGCCAGCGAGTAGAGCTGAAATGGGTGCACGCCGACCGCCAGTTCCTTCTGCTCGGTGGGTCCGGCGACCGGACGGTTAATGTTCGCGAATCGGCCGCCGTTCTCATTACCCTTGTCCCATTTCCAGACTTTGGGCGGCGTGTAAGAAGGTGTTTCGGCCATTTTGTATGAACTCCCTGTATGATGGGCTTACGGGGGAGTAAGCGCCCACCTTGGCCGCACAGTAGCTGAGCCCCGGTCCGCAGGAAACGTCGTCGCCCAGTGGCTATTGCCAACGGGCGATTCATCAAACCGTCGCCCACAGGTACACTGTAGCCATGGGCGTAGCGTTTAAACTTCCCGAACTGGGCGAAAACATTGATACCGCGACGGTTGTCGAAGTTTTCGTTTCGGCCGGCGATTCTGTCAAGACCGACCAACCGCTGCTGAGCCTAGAGACCGACAAAGCAGAGTTCGAGCTCCCGTCTGAGCAGAACGGCACCATCGAAGAGGTGCTCGTTAAAGCCGGTGACGAGGTTAAGGTCGGGCAAGTCGTCGTCAAGTTCGGGGGCGGCGGCGAGAGCGAGAGTGCCGTCAGTGGCACCGACACCACGAAGGACGGCAAATCCCGCAGCGCGCCTCCGCAACAGCAGCCCCAACCTCGGGGCTCCGGCCAAGCCGCGGACAGCCCTACGAGCGGACCGGCAAGCGACAACAAAGCAGCAACGCCGGTCGCTGATACGCACGGCGACGACGACAGCGCGGGCAAGGCGATCGCCGCGGCGCCATCGGTGCGGCGGCTCGCGCGTGAGCTCGGCGTTGAACTACCAGCCGTTGCCGAAGCCCTTGGACGTAACCGCCTGACCAGCGCGGACGTTGAGCGCTTCGCGCAGGGCGGCGCACATACCGCTGCCCCTGGCTATACAGGAAGCAACCTCCTGGATGCCCTCCCCGATTCACCCCTTGCGATGTTGCTCAAACCGGTCGAACTCCCCGACTTCTCGAAGTGGGGCGAGATCGAAGTCGAGGACATGAGTAAGATCCGCCGCCGCACCGCTGAGAACATGGGCCGTGCATGGGTGGAGATCCCGCAGGTCACCCACCACGACGAAGCCGACATCACCGAGGTCGACAAGCGGCGCAAGGCTTCGGCAGAGCGCGTAAAGAAAGCCGGCGGCCACCTGACGTGGACGGCGATCCTAATCGGTGTGGTTGCGCGCAGGTTGCGCGACTACCCCCAATTCAACGCTTCGGTTGACATGGCCGGACGCCGTATCATCTACAAAAAGTACATTCACATCGGCGTCGCAGTGGACACCGATCGCGGACTGCTGGTGCCGGTCATTCGTGACGCCGACAAGAAGGACGTGGTCGTAATATCCAAAGAACTCGGCGAGCTGTCCGAGGCCGCGCGCAGCCGCAACATCAAACCAGACATGATGGCCGGCGCGACGTTCACGATCACGAACTTAGGCGGCATCGGCGGCAGCGCGTTCTCGCCGATCGTTAACCCGCCGCAAACCGCGATCCTCGGAGTCTCGCGCGGCAGCATCCGTCCGGTCTGGACCGGCGCTGAGTTCGTGCCGCGCAATATCCTCCCTCTGACCCTCTCCTACGACCACCGCATCATCGACGGCGCCGACGCCGCGCGCTTTACGCGCGAGGTATGCACGGCTCTCGAAGCCGCCGACGCATTGAACCTGGGGGAAGCGTGAACGGACTGGCGCCAGACCATCTCGAAACCGGCCTCGTAGTCGTGGGCGCAGGGCCCGGCGGGTACGCCGCAGCGTTTCGCGCGGCCGACCTCGGCATGCGTGTCACGCTCGTCGATCCCGAGCCCAATCCGGGCGGCGTGTGCCTGTACCGAGGGTGCATACC
This sequence comes from Deltaproteobacteria bacterium, assembly GCA_029262415.1. Taxonomy (GTDB): domain Bacteria; phylum Desulfobacterota; class Binatia; order UBA1149; family JAJCZL01; genus JAJCZL01. Next base: position 71,093 of record JAJCZL010000071.1, read on the forward strand.
GTCGAAAGCGTATCTGCACATGGCCGCACTGATCGAGGAAGCGAGCGCAGCAGGCGAACACGGCGTCTCTTTTGGTGAACCACAGATCGACGCTGCGAAAATGCTCGCGTGGAAAGACAGCGTTGTCGAAACACTAACCGGCGGCCTCGGCACGCTCTGCAAAAGCCGAGGGATCGAGTTCGTGCGCGGGCGCGGCGTGTTCTACGACGCACACACGCTCGAGCTACACTCCCACGACGCCGACTGGAAGCGCGTTTTCTTCGACAAGTGCATCATCGCAACGGGTAGTCGACCGGTAGTTCCACCTTCGTTAGCAGCCGACTCTCCGCGCATAATGAACTCCACCGGGGCACTCGCATTAGGCGAGGTTCCCAAAACTATGCTGGTAGTCGGCGGTGGCTACATCGGGCTCGAGCTCGCCACGGTGTATGCAACGCTCGGAAGCGAAGTCAGCGTCGTCGAGATGACGCCGACGTTGTTACCCGGCGCCGACCGCGACCTGGTTCGCGTATTGGCCAAGCGCCTCGAGCCGCGCATGCACGAGATCTTGCTGGAAACCAAGGTTGCCTCGCTCAAGGCCGCCAAAGACCACGTGCTCGTCACCCTCGAGGGTGCGGCCGCCCGGCCGCCCGAGCGGCGATTCGAATACGTACTGGTGGCAGCGGGTCGCAGGCCCAACTCGAGCGGGCTTGGACTGGCAAGTACCGCAGTACAGATCGACCAACAAGGTTTCATAGAGGTCGACGAACACCGCCGCACCGCCGAACACCACATCTACGCGATCGGCGATGTCGCGGGCGAACCGATGCTCGCGCACAAAGCCACACACGAAGGGATCACGGCCGCCGAATGCGCGGCAGGCCGCACCCGGGCGTTCGCGCCGCAGGCGATTCCCACCGTCGTCTTTACCGACCCTGAGATCGCCTGGTGCGGACTGACCGAAGAACAAGCAAAGAAGGAAGGAATCGAGATCGAGGTCGGCCGTTTCCCGTGGGCGGCATCGGGGCGGGCGTTAACGCTCGCGCGCCCCGACGGCATGACCAAGCTATTGGTCGAGCCCGGTAGCCGACGCATCCTTGGTGCGGGCATAGTAGGAGCCGGTGCCGGCAACCTCATTGCCGAAGCGGTCCTCGCGATCGAAATGGGCGCTACAGCCGAAGACCTTGCACTGAGCGTCCACCCCCACCCCACGCTCAGCGAAACACTGATGGAAGCGGCCGATGCTATCTACGGCTTAAGCGTTCACGTTCACAAGCGCCGAAAAAAATAGCAGCTACGCGGGAATCCGTGCAACAACCCGGCGCGCGGCGTAAAGGCTGGCCATGTACAAAACGCTCCGAACCGAAACCGCCGACGGGGTCCGCTCGCTGATCCTGTGTCGTGCCGACGAGTACAACACCATCACTCCTGCACTGCGTGACGAACTCGCCGATGCAGTCGAGCGTGCCGACCGCGACGACGACGTCCATGTGATGCTGTTGCGTGCCGAGGGCAAGGCTTTCTGTGCGGGCTACGGCCTGGATTGGTCTACCAGCGGTCAAGCCCGTGAGGATAGCGAAGCGGCCTCCGGCAAACGCAAAGCCTGGGACTCGGTCGCAGACATGGCGATGATCGGCCGCTTCGTCGATACCTACATGAAGCTTTGGTACGCGCGTAAACCGGTGATCGCCGCGGTACAAGGCTGGTGTATCGGCGGCGGCACCGACATGGTTCTGTGCGCCGACATGATCGTCGCGGCGAGGTCGGCGTCTTTTGGATACCCCCCGTCGCGGGTTTGGGGAAGCCCGACCACCGCTATGTGGGTGTACCGGATGGGCCTGGAGCGCGCCAAACGGTACCTGCTCACCGGCGACGAGATCCGTGCAGAAACAGCGGCTCAAATCGGGTTGATTCTCGAGGCCGTAGACGACGATCAGCTCGAATCGCGCGCAATGGAATTGGCGCGACGGATGGCGCAAGTACCGATCAATCAGCTGGTGATGCTCAAACTGCTCTGCAATCAGACCGCCGAGAACATGGGATTGGCATCCAGCCGCCAACTGGGAGTGCTGTTCGACGGCATCGCCCGCCACACCCAAGAAGGGCTCGATTTCGTCAGCCGAGCCCAGGAAGCCGGATTTCGCCGCGCGGTTCGCGATCGCGACGATCCCTTCGGTGATTACGGCTCTCGAAAAAGGTAGCGAAAGCAGAGCTGCCAGGCATTACGGTCCGGCGCGCTGACAGCAGTACCCGGCCGCGCCCTTTGAAACGGCGAACGGTGGGCCCTATTATCCCCACCTGTGCGCTGCCCGAAGTGCAGGAAGGCCGTGCGCGCCACGGGCCGGAAACCGAATCCGTTCAGACCGTTCTGTTCGGATCGCTGCAAGCTGCTCGACCTGGGCGCTTGGCTGGACGGCGAGTTCAGGCTACCTGGAGATACGATCGGTTTCGACGAGATCGAGCAATTGCCGGAGGCGGATGAAAGCGACACTGAATTGGAGCACGGCGGCCGACGCCGCACCCGCCGGCTGCACTGACCGAGCGCGCACACGAGAGCTTTGCCGGCAAATCGCCGCTACGGACTGCACTACGAATTATCATGAACCGCACATATAAGTTTGTCATCGGGATCGGCGTGATCATCGCCGCTGTTGCCGCAATGATTTATTCCGCAGTCGATCAGACCAAGATGTACATGGTCACGGTCGATGAGTTTATTGGAGCACGACCAAGCTACGCCGGACGCACCGTGCGTATCGCCGGGCGGGTGCAGGAGGGCACGATGAGCTGGAACGCGGAGAAACGCAGCCTCAGCTTCGGTCTGCACGACATCACCGGCGAAGGGGCGATCCCGGTCGAGTACAGCGGCCTGCTCCCCGACATGTTCGCAGAGGGGCGCGACGTAATCGTCGAGGGCCCCCATCAAGACAGCGAGCGCTTCGAGGCATCAAGCATCCTTACCAGCTGTCCCTCCAAATACGAGCCCGAAGCCGAGTGAGTGGCCTGAAGTGATATCGATCGGGGTCCTCTCCTTGATGCTTGCGCTCGGGTGTTCGATGTACGCGATCGCCGCATCTATATACGGCGGCGTGCGCCGGCACGGCGGTTTCGTTGAAAGTGGCGAACACGCGGCCTACGCGGCCTCGGGACTTACCGTCATCGCCTCGGCGGTTCTTGTTCACGCGCTCGTTACCCACGACTTCTCGATCGCCTACGTCGCCAAGTACTCGAGCACCACGCTGCCGTTGCGCTACAGCATCGCCGCCTTTTGGGGCGGGATGGAAGGCTCGATGCTGTTTTGGGTGCTGATTTTGACCACGCTGAGTTCGATCGCTCTGTGGCAAAACCGCGCACGCAACCGCCAGCTAATGCCTTTTTTCACCGCGACGACGATGGTGGTCGCGGCGTTCTTTCTCTCGATGCTGGTGTTCATGACACCGCCTTTCGAGCAACTCGCATTCGTCCCGGCCGAAGGCACCGACCTCAACCCCCTGCTCCAGAACTATTGGATGCAGATCCATCCGCCTTCGCTCTACATGGGCTACGTCAGCTGGACAATCCCCTTCGCATTCGCGATCGCCGCGCTGGCGACGGGCCGCCTCGACGATCTTTGGATCCGAACCACGCGGCGCTGGGTGCTGATGGCATGGTTCTTTCTGTCACTCGGCAACATATTCGGCGCACGCTGGGCTTACGAGGTGCTCGGCTGGGGTGGCTACTGGGCCTGGGACCCGGTTGAGAACGCCGCCTTTATGCCGTGGCTTACCGGCACCGCCTACCTCCACTCGGTGATGATCCAAGAGCGTAAAGACATGTTGAAGGTCTGGAACATGTCGTTGATCATCATGACGTTCTCGCTGACGATCTTCGGCACGTTCCTGACCCGCAGCGGAGTGATTTCTTCGGTTCATTCCTTTACTCAGTCCGGCTTGGGTCCATACTTTCTCAGCTTCCTGGGACTCTGCATCGCCGTGTCGGTGGGACTATTGATCTTCCGACTCGACTCCTTGCGGCCGCGCCACAAGCTCGACGCAATCGTCTCGCGCGAGTCGGCGTTCCTGTTTAACAATTTGCTGTTGGTCGGCATCGCTTTTGCGACCCTGTGGGGGACCATTTTCCCGGTTCTTTCCGAATGGGTGCGCGGAGTGAAGATCACCGTCGGCCCGCCGTTCTTCAACCGCGTCAACGCGCCGCTCGCGATCGCGCTGTTGTTCATGACCGGCGTGGGGCCGGTCATCGCATGGCGACGCGCGAGCATGCAAAACCTCGTGCAGAACTTCTTGCGCCCGATGCTCTCCGGCACGATAGCCGGGCTGGTCGCGTTCTTTGCCGGCATGCACTCGCTGACGGCAGTGCTGGTCGTCTCCTTTTCCGTGTTTGTCGTCTACACAATCGTCGCCGAGTTTCACCGTGGCGCGGTCGCACGCACGGTGATGGTCGGCGAGGGCTATTTGCAGGCGCTCGGCAGGCTCGTTTCAAAAAACCAGCGTCGCTACGGTGGATACATCGTCCATCTCGGCATCGTCATGATGTTTCTCGGCGTCACCATGTCATCGGTGTACCGAGTCGAGGAAACCTTTACGGTTTCGCCCGGAGAAAACTTCGAGATCGGTGACTACGCGATCACCTACGTCAATACAGAATCGCTCGGTGACGAACACATGGACCGCCTAATCGCACAACTGTCGGTAAGCAAACGCGACGGCACGTCGATAGGGATCCTCAAGCCCGAAAAACGCTTTTACAAGAGGCCCGAACAGCCGGCTACCGAAGTCGCCTATAGATCAACGCTCAAAGAAGACCTCTACATAATTCTGGGCAGCGTCGATCAGACCGGCCTGGCGACCTTCCAGGCTTACATCAATCCCCTGGTCGCTTGGCTGTGGCTCGGAGGGATCGTGCTGGTGCTCGGGACCGGCGTCGCCGTGATGCCGACGCGTACCGTGGTCGCACGCGAACGGAGCCGTGAAGCCGTTCATGCAGGTAAGAAAACCGCGTGAAGCTCGCTAACGCCGCCG
>JAJCZL010000072.1 GCA_029262415.1 Deltaproteobacteria bacterium
TGACCGCATCGCCGACACGTTCGGCCCCGTGGAGGTGGCGACCCTCTCGGTCGAGCCGCGCACGGTAAGCGATCTGGTTGCCCTTGGCATCGTGTTCGACCAAGCCGAGGGTCGTACGCAAGCTCCTAACAAGTTCGGCTATGGTCGTAGCCCCTGGGATCGAACGAACATCGAAGCGCTTCTGGCCGCTGTGATCAGTCGCGGAAATGTCCACCGTGCCGAAGCCGGTTGCTCTTGCTGTTTCTTGCATTTCTTGTTTGCCTCCTAGTTTTGTTGGTCGTGATTGTTGTGAGTTTCAGGTCCCGTAGTCATCAGCGCTGCGCGCCGGCCGCCGCCATCGCTGCCGCACCTGCGCTCGCGCCGCTCGAAGCCGGTCCGAGCGCCGCAAACTCGATCACCGGCGCAGGCGAGGCGAGCACGTCCGGGCGCGTGTTCGACAACGCGGGGTCAACCGCGACGCCGAGCGCGTTAAGGTAGGCTGCACAGAGGGGACGGCTTCGCAGTAGCCCACCCAGTGACGATTCGAAGGTCTGCGCGGCGACGATGACGGCGCTCAAGGCCTCGGCTGTTTCTTCGCCGAGCGCCGGAACGCGACAACCGCTAAGCGGCAGGCCGGCTACGATGACGAAACTGCCGTCACGCACGCGGGCACGTGCCATGCGCAAACAACCGTTGGCACGAACCAGGAACTCGGCCGCGGCAATCGCCTGCAGCGGATCGGACGGAACTGTTCCCAGTTTCGCCGCGAGGCCGAGCATCGAACCCTCGGCGGAGATTTCTACGCGCACCGAACCGCAGACAACCACCACGTGGCAGGGGTCGATTGCAGCGACGACGTCCCAGCCTTGCTCGCAAAGCACGCCTCTGAGTTCATCAACGCAGCATCGGTCGTCACCCGGCCGCGGCGGCAACAGCCGGTCCGCCGCGCCAGCCTCGCCGGTGTTTGTCGCGACGAGCAAGTCGGCCGCCGTTAGAACAGCATCCAACCCCGCCTCGAGCGAGCCGACATGTTTCCACAAAAGGTCGACGCTCAACGCTGCACTACTAACACCGTTGCCTTTTTGATCGACGGGTTGCCTTGACGGAGCCAGACCACCGTGTTGCAGCCAACCCAGCGCTGCGAGCGCTCCAAGCGAATCGATGCGTGCGAGCAGGCCGGGATCGGCAAACGTGAGGCGGAGCCACTCATCTTCAAAGGAGGCGTGAAGGCTTGCGTCGCGAACGTAGGTGGAACCGTCGCGGCAGCCTGCGACCTGCGCGGGTTGGAATCCGGCGCGATCAAGGACACCGACCGCCTCCGACATTGCCGAGCCGCGGCCGCCGACAGGCTTGGTTGTGACTGCGCAACTCACGTCAACACCGCCTCGGTCTTCTCGACCGGCTTCGCCGCGCGCAGCGCACGCGACTCGAGAGGGAATAGATCGAGGTTTTGCCGCGCCCAGCTACAGGCGTCTCTGTTGAACGCATCGCTCTCAACGACGCTGAAATTGCCAAACGTGATGAGCTCGTAGACCCGATAAATAAGCTCCGGCAATCCGGTGCCGGGCCGAATGTCACCGATACACATCTCGTGCCCTTCGTTGCCGATGTTGGGATGGAACGCGCTGCGCGGGTGGACGAGCGTCAGCACGAGACCGGGGTGAACCACGCGTAGGTAGGATTGGTGTAGGTGAAACCCTACCGCGAACTCGTCCGCCTCTTCGACAGGCGCCGCGCCGTTCTTGACCAGGCCTTTACAATGAAACTGCCCGAGAAAATGCGCGGGGCTGATTCGTGTAAGACTAACGACCTCGCTGTCGGTGCACAGTTCGCGGGCCTCTGCGGCGGTCTTGTCCAAGAACGACGCGTAAATCGGATCACGCTCGCGCAGACGTTCTAACGCGGCGCTCATTTCGTCTTCGCTCATCACAGCTTCTCTCCGTTCCCCTTGTTTGGTCCGGTGTCGCGATACGAACCGTCGCCGTGCGCGCTGTCGGATCTATACGTCCACCCTAGCGCCGCCGGGCGCGGCGCCACCGCCGACGACACTCGAACGCCGGCAACCGGCGAACGACCGGTGAGATCAGCGCAACCAAGCGGCGGCGCGTTTGGGGGGCAGGTAGTTGCGCCGTGGCTTTTCTCATCCGACGCGGCCTTTGCGCAAGGCATAACCGTTTCGAGCAGTGCGTAGTCGTCGTCGTCCCAGCCGCATTCCAGACAAGCCGCGCCGCGCTCGGGCCGGTACACGCAGACGCGCACCAGCAGGCCTGCGGCATCGACCGCCGCGTCGATCAAGGGAATGCCGATGCGCCAGGCCTTCTCGTTCGCGGCCTGTCGCGCCACGCGCGAGTCAAGACACGAGACCAGGACTGCGCCGCGCAAGACACCGAGCGGCAGGTCTTCGATACGGCCGACGATCGCCCTAACCTCGAGGTCCGGCCGTATCCGTCCGCATACTTCAGCCTGTACCTCGGCCTTGGCACGAAACACGTCGCAGCCGCGAACAGCCTGACCGCTGAGGTTGGCCGGTTCGTAGACATCGGGATCGACGAGCACCACGCGCCCTACGCGGGGGTTGCGTGCTACCAAGCCCGCAAGGTGCGAACCGATGTTGCCGCAACCGGCGATGACCACCGTTCCTGCGAGGTACTCCTCGCCTGGATTGCCGACTTGAAGGTAACGGGGCGGATAGCCGTAACGCTGAACGCACACGACATCACCGCTGCCGATGCCGATGTCGTACAACCCAAGGCCTGGATCGGCGCGGCCGTCGCCGCTGCCGAGTTCAAGTTCGGCCGCAACGTCGCTTCCGTCGGCTGCGGTCGGTTGTGCGCAGGACTGACACGCAGGCAGGCGGGCAAAGCCGCGACCGCAAACCCACAGACCGGTACGAATTTGTCCGCAGCCGGTGCAGCGTATCTTGCGCGCAAACCCACCGGCCTCGACCGAAACCACCGTCGCACCCACCGGGTTCGCGGCGTTCGCCGCGGCGCCGGCCTCTTCCAGTGCGATCGCCGCGGCGACCAAGTCGCCCAACGTTGCTGCAGCTGCCACAGCGGAGATCGGCAGCACACGGTGGTCGAAGCGGCAGCCGGTAAAACGGCGCAGTCGCGTAAGCGTATGGCTGAAGTGACGCAGATCGTAGAGAATCTCGCGGCCGATGAGGGTGTTCTCCTCGGCTTCAAAGCTAAGGATTTTTTCGAGTTCGACGGCTTGGATCCCGGCGGCGATCGCGCCGATGCTCGCCGGCGCATTGGTCGGGGGTGCCGCGACAGCCACGCTAGTCGTCCTCCGGCGACCACTCAGGGTCGCCGCCGAGCGAAGTTTTCACGCCGCAAGTGACACAGGTCGGACCGTAGCCGTAACACGACCGATCTTCGCTCTGGTGGTAACTGATTCGGCAGTGCACGCAGGCTACGCACTTCTGACCGCGTTCGATTCCGCTCTTGCAGCGCGGACAAACCGCGCCGTGGTCACCGTCGAAGTCGACTACTTCGGCGACCGCTTCATCCGAGAAGAAACAGCGAAGGCCTTCGAAACCGATCTCTACGTGACCGTGCAGCACGTGAAGGCCCGTGTCGCACCTGAGCCCGGAGGCGGAGAACGACGCCGGCTTACCGATCAGCGCCCACGAATCGGCCCCGCCGAACTCTTGGCTCGCTACCAGAAGCAACTGCGATTTGTCGCTGTTGCTGCCGCGTTGAAGCTCGCGCGCACGCCTGCGTACCAGCCGAGCAGGCCACGGTTTGCCTGTATCGTTACGTTTGGTTTGATTCGGCGGTTTCGGCGTGACCTGCAGACCGAGGCCGCCGTCCTCGCCGCGCAATACCAAATACATTTCGTCGCCGACCAGCCGGTAGGTTCCCCAGCCGTCGGAGTCTTGCATAAAGATGAACGCCATACGGCGATGGTGTCGTGTCTAAAACAATGGCGGGTGCGTAGGAGGCCGAACAGCGCGTGGGGACCGACAAACTGTTGAAGTGGCCCAGCGAACACCTCACCCTGTTGGGGGGTGTTCGCGGATTGATTGGAAACATCCACATTCGGACACAACTCCCGAGCCTACCATCCGCAGTCGCCGCCGATCCAGCAGACCGCGGCAGGATCGAAAAGTTCACGGATTTTCTTCAGGTATTCGCCGCCAACCCGGACCGTCTCCAGGGCCTTTCGATCCCCGTTCTCGAGCTTTCGGCGCAGCCTGGGAGAAAGCCCGT
>JAJCZL010000073.1 GCA_029262415.1 Deltaproteobacteria bacterium
CCTTTGACAGAGCGATCCACAGAAGTCGGTCGGTGGCCCTCAGCCTGAGACGACGACGGCCGAGGCGTTGCTTCAAAACGGCAAGCTGATGGCGAAGAGCAAGATTCTCAACCTGCAGCGCAGCACGAGAGCGAAATACCCGCCGAAAGCTTTGCAGAAGCAGACCGATCACGGCGCGGGAGCTTTCACCAGACTGCGCTCGTGGTCAAGGAACGCTGCGCAGATCCGGTTTTGAGGAAGCACAACGAGTTCCCTGATAGTCGGGAAAATACAGGGAAAATTCTCGGCTGGGCACCGCCCCGACGGCTCTCTTTGCGGAGAATCTCTAACCAATATAGCCGCTTAGAAGTTTCTCGATCGTCGTTCGAAAAGCAATAACAGGGAATTAACAGGGAATCGCTCATTCCGCGGTGAGTGAAGGTTCGGCCTCTGGCCCGAGTAGCCACAAATGGGCGAGGCCTTCCATATATAACTAAGATCTGCGACCCGGATCTGGTTTTGAGGACGCACAACGGGCGCGTGGCCGCAGCGAAACTGCTCGGCCTACCCGAGGTTCCGACGATCCGGCTCGACCACATGAGCGAGGCCCAGCTGCGGGCCTACGTGATCGCCGATAACAAACTGGCCGAGAACGCCGGCTGGGACCAAGACCTGCTGAGGATCGAGTTTGAATACTTGGCCGAACTTGAGATCGACTTTGATCTTACTATCACGGGGTTTGAGACTGCCGAGATCGATGTGCTGCTCGAAGGCGCTGATGCGCAAGGCTGGGAGGCGATCGATGAGATACCCGAACCTAATCGGACAGGCCCGGCGGTAACGCGCGTCGGTGATGTGTGGACTCTCGGGCCGCATCGATTGTTGTGCGGGGATGCGAGGGATTACCAGTGCTTCGAGCGCTTGCTTGGCAGCGAGCAAGCCGACGTGATCTTTATCGATCCTCCATACAACGTGCCGATCAACGGTCATGTGTGCGGATCGGGCCAGGTCAAGCACCGCGAGTTCGCGATGGCCACGGGCGAGATGTCCAGCACTGATTTTGCGAGCTTTCTGGAGCTCTGCCTCCTCAATCTTGCGCAATTTAGCAAAGATGGCTCGATTCATTTTGTCTTTATTGACTGGCGCCACATGACAGAGCTGATGCAGGCCGGCGAGGTCGCGTACTCCGAGCTCAAGAACCTGTGTGTCTGGAACAAAGACAACGGCGGCATGGGTTCCCTTTACCGCTCCAAACACGAGCTGGTGTTCGTGTTCAAGAGCGGCAGCGCCCCGCACACGAACAACGTCGAACTCGGTCGCTTTGGGCGCTATCGCACCAACGTCTGGGACTATCCCGGTGCCAACTCACTGAGTAAGGGCCGACGTGAGGACTTGGCAATGCACCCGACGGTCAAACCCGTCGCCTTGGTGGCCGATGCCATCTGCGACTGTTCTGACCGCGGCGGGATCGTCTTGGACAGCTTCGGCGGCAGCGGCACTACGCTCATTGCCGCCGAGCGGACCGGCAGGCGCGCGCGCGTGATCGAGCTCGACCCTGCCTACGTTGATCTGACCATCAAGCGTTACCAGGACCTTGCTGGACAAGCGGTGATTCATAGCGAGACCGGGCTGAGTTTCGAAGAGGAAAGAAAGCGGCGCGACATCGGCGCGGCCGATGAAGAACAAGGCGGAGGTACGGACAGCCATGTCGGATGAATACGAAGTCGGGTACGGATGTCCGCCCAAGGAGACACAGTTCCAAAAGGGAAGTTCGGGTAATCCCAAGGGGCGTCCCAAGGGAACAAACAACCTGCGCACCGATCTGAGCGAAGAACTCAACGAGCAGATTGTGATCCGCGAAGGTGGTCGGCAAATCAAGGTTTCAAAGCAGCGGGCTGTGGTCAAGAGCCTGACGGCCAAAGCGCTCAAGGGTGATTCACGTGCAGTCGGTCTGATCGTGACGATGTGCGGCCAGTTGCTGGGCGAAGAAGGCGCGAGCGACGAGGCCGACGGTGAGATCCTGGCACCGGAGGAACGTGACGTGCTTGCGGTACTCCAAAACCGCTTGCTCGAAGAGCAAGGCCAAAGTGCCCAGGCTGATACTACAGATGGCGGTGATGATGAGGAGGAGAGTTCCGATGAATGATGTCGAGAAGCGTTTTATGTTGGATCTTTCCTTGCGCAACGATCTGACGACGTTCATCCACCGGTGCTTTACCACCGTATCGCCCGCACAGAACTACCTGCACAACTGGCACGTCGAGGCGCTTGCGTGGCATCTAGCGCAGTGCGCGGAGGGCAAGATCAAACGGCTGCTGATCACGCTGCCACCGCGCTATCTGAAATCGATTTGTGCCTCGGTTGCCTTTCCGGCCTGGCAGTTGGGGCGGGATCCAGGGAGCCGAATTATCGCAGCAAGTTATTCCAGCGAACTCGCAGGCAAGCACGCGATGGACTGTCGTCGTGTGATGGAATCAGCGTGGTACCGGCGCGCGTTTCCGCGAACGCGTATGGGCGGGAGAAACCGGGAACTGGACTTCACCACCACCGCGGGCGGCTACCGCTATTCGACCTCAGTCGGCGGAACGCTGACTGGTCGTGGCGGCAACATCATCATTGTCGATGATCCGATCAAGCCCGAGGATGCCATGTCTCAAGCCGCTCGCTCGACGGTTAACGATTGGTATGACGGTACCTTGTATACGCGGCTGGACGATAAGGGTGAGGACGTGATCATCGTGATCATGCAGCGGGTGCACCTAGAGGATCTCGCCGGCCATGTTCTGGTCAAGGGCGAGCCGTGGGTGCATCTAGACCTGCCGGTGATCGCAGAGCACGAGCAGAGGATCGAAGTCGGGCCGGATCGTGTTTACGTCAGACAGCCCGGAGATTTGCTTCACCCGGCACGCGAGCCGCAATCGGTGATCGATCAAATCAAAGGCCGGTTGGGCAACTACAACTTCTCGGCTCAGTACCAACAGTGCCCGATACCGATCCAGGGCGAGATCATCAAGTGGGAGTGGTTCAAGGCCTACGATGAGCTACCAGTGCGCGAGACCGGAAATACGATCGTGCAGAGTTGGGATACGGCATGTAGAAGCGGCGACCAAAACAACTACTCGGTGTGCACCACATGGTTTGTAAAAGGAGGTCACTACTATCTGCTCGATATATTCCGCGACAGGCTCACCTTTCCCGACCTCCGGCGTCGCATCATCGTGTTGGCTCACGAGCACAGTGCCGACGTCGTACTGATCGAGGATCGTAGCTCGGGTATAGCGCTTCTCGATGACCTCCGCCGTGACGATTCGGCAGCGGTGGATCTGATCGGTATCGAACCCGATGGCGACAAAGTCACTCGTATGCACACTGAATCTCCTGCGATCCAGAGCGGCCGTGTTCATCTACCGAACCGGGCTGCGTGGCTCGATGATTTCCGCAGAGAACTGATGCAGTTTCCGCGGGGGCGTTACGACGATCAGGTCGACAGCCTCTCGCAGTTCCTTAACTGGGCCGCTGAGACGGGAGGGGGTACGGCAAACATCATCACCTGGATTTAGAAATGGCTCTGCGTGAGGGTTTGATTGGGACTGGACTTGCCCAGGCACGCAAGCGTTAGTCGGGGTGTGCCGGGCGGGCGATGATCTGCCCGGACGCCTGCCGCCCCGACAGGTTCAGCCTGCGGGGCTTTGGCCAGTGGGGGCACTGCGATGGGCGCGGTGCCGAGACCACAGGAGGCCAACATGGCAAGCAAAGTCCGTAAACCAAAGACCGTATCCAAACGCTCAGGCCGCGATGCCGGCAGCAAAGCAGATAAGAAGACAAAGAAGCAGGTCTGTATGGATCTGCTCAAGCGTGCCGGCGGAGCAAGTCTAGAAGATCTGCGCAAAGCTACCGGCTGGCAGGCCCACAGCGTCCGCGGCTTTCTCGCCGGGACGGTGCGCAAACAGCGCGGCTTCGAACTCACCAGCGAAGCACTTCCCGGAAAGACTCGGCGCTACCGCGTGATCGCGCAACACGACGCTGCCTAGCCAACGGTTCTGTCGTGACCGAGTCGGAGTTTGAGGGTGAGATCGCCGCTCTCGGCGGTCTCACCCGTTCGGCGCTCGCGCGGCGCTGGCAAACCTTGTTTCGGACCGAGCCGCCAAAGGCTATCAGGCGTTCGCTGCTCGCGTTGGCTTTGGCCTATGAGATGCAACGCCGACGATACGGAGGCCTTGGTGCAAAACCGTTGCGACGAATGCGCGCGCTTGCAGGCGGCCGGGTCGACGTCGAAGGCGCTGCCAGGCTGTCTCCGAGCTTGAGACCAGGAGCGCGACTGGTTCGGGAATGGAACGGGTCGGTACATACCGTCGAAGTACAAGAGCACGGCTTTGACTGGGACGGTAAGTCATATCGGTCGCTGTCGGGTGTGGCACGAGCAATCACCGGTGCGCGTTGGTCGGGGCCGCGTTTTTTCGGATTGAACCCCGCGGAGATCCCGTGAGCACGAAGCGGCGTCGCTGCGCAATCTATACGCGCAAATCCACCGAGGAGGGCTTGGACCAGGCCTTTAATAGCCTTGCCGCCCAGCGCGAGGCTTGCGAAGCCTACATTGCGAGTCAGAAACACGAGGGTTGGAAGGCGATTGCCCAGCGCTTTGATGACGGCGGGCTGTCCGGCGCAACCATGAACCGTCCCGATCTGGAGCGTCTGCTCACCGAAGTGCGCGGCGGCACGGTCGATGTAATCGTCGTCTACAAGGTTGATCGGCTAACACGCTCGCTGACTGACTTTGCGAGAATGGTCGAGATCTTCGATATGCATTCGGTATCGTTTGTCTCGGTCACTCAGCAGTTCAACACGACGACATCGATGGGACGTCTGACGCTGAATGTGTTGCTGTCCTTTGCGCAATTCGAGCGCGAGGTAACCGCCGAACGCATCCGCGACAAGATCGCTGCATCGAAGCGAAAAGGGATGTGGATGGGAGGCGTTGTGCCGCTTGGGTATGACACCGTCAATCGTGACCTGGTGATCAACTCTGGGGAGGCGCAGACGGTGCGAGCGCTCTTCGATCTGTTCCTTGAGTACGGCAGCGTTGCTCGGGTAAAAGAAGAGGCCGACGGGCGGGGTTTTCGCACCAAAGCACGCACGTCCAAACGCGGTTCGCGCAGTGGGGGCGAGCCCTTCACCCGCGGGCATCTATACAGGCTGCTCTGTAATCCGATCTACATCGGTGAGATCGCCCATAAGGAAGAGCGATTCGCAGGGCAGCATGAGCCGATCATAGATCAAGCAGTGTGGGATGCGGTGACAGAGCGGTTCAAACGGAATGCAGTTCGCAGGCGTTCGCCCACGAACACGAAGAGTTCAAGCCTACTTACCAACATGCTCTTTGATTCAAGCGGCCAGTCAATGGTTTCGTCGTATGCCCGCAAGGGCGATAGGCGGTATCGGTACTACAACTGCCGCACTGCAAAGGATGGGAGTCTGAGGGAAGGCGGTGTGTTGCGGTTGCCGGCGGCCGAGGTCGAGACGGTGGTGGTCGAAGGGATCTGTGATCTGTTGCAGGATCAACGACGCTTGATCGAGCATCTGCAATTGTCGGCGGCCGGGCCGGAACAACTGAGAGACACAATCAAGGACTCTGCCCAGTTGGGCAAGCGGTTAGCATCGGCCGCTGCGGCGGAGCGGCGGAAGATCCTTGTCGGAATCATAGAGACGATCACGGTAGGAGCCGAAGGGATTCGCATCGAGTTTCGAAGCGGCGTGTTGCTCGCGATGCTGTCTGAGAGATCTGACTGCAAGCAGCCGACTGCGGCAACCCGGGCGTGCGATCAGGTCACGGCGCTTGACCTCCCTATCCGACTGAAGCGGCGCGGCGCACAGACCAAACTGGTGTTGTCGGGTGAGTCGGCGGCAAGTCCGGATGCCAAACTGATCTCGGCGATCGCATCCGGGCAGGCTTGGTTCGCTGAGTTGCGCGAGGGCAAGTCGGGATCGGTGCGTGACATCGCACGTCGCGATGGTGTTGATCGCGCAGATATCGGCCGGCTGATCCGGCTCGCGTTCCTGGCTCCCGACATCGTCGAGGCGATACTCGCCGGCCGACAACCCGTGCATCTCACAGTATCTCGGCTGAAACGGCTCAGTGATCTACCGCTTTCATGGCCGGATCAGCGCCGCATGCTCGGCTTTCCCTCTTAAGACCGCGCTCTGAATCGACAGATCCGAATCCAGAGTGTGGTTAAAGTCTACGGCCCTTAGAGACGAACGGTTAATTCGGCGCGAATCGGTGTGAGAAGAGCGTCTCTGCGCTGCAGTTTGCGCAGATGCTACGCGCCAACTCGCGGAATACACGACGCTTCTCCGACGCCGGAGTGTGGTCTCGAGTTTGCCGATGAGTGAATGGTGGAGCAGAGGAGATTCGAACTCCCGACCCCCACGTTGCGAACGTGGTGCTCTCCCAACTGAGCTACTGCCCCTTACCGGGTGGGTGGATGTGTGTGCTTACGCACACACGAGGTTCATTTAACTATCATGGGCGCGGCCTAGGTCCAGAGGCGCTGAAGCCCATACTGGACGGATGCCGCTTGCTACTCGGCCTATTTAGTCGAGTTGGGCCGCGCCTCGGCGCTTTCCTGTTCAGCCTTACACGCGATGCACAGCGTCGAGACCGGGCGGGCTTTGAGGCGGCCGACGGTGATCATTTCACCGCAGTCGTCGCATTCGCCGAAGGTTTCGTCGTCGATGCGCTTGATGGCCTCATCGATCTTCTTGAGCAACTTGCGCTCACGATCGCGGATCCTCAGATCACGTGTGGATTGGCTCTCCCAAGACGCGCGGTCGGCGGGGTCGGCGAACTGTTGGTCCTTGCCGGCCATCTCTTCGACAGTGCGGCCGACTTCCGCAAGAAGCTGCCGCTTTTGTTCGTCTAGGATTTGCCTGAACATCTGTAATTGTTCAGGGCTGAAGTAGTTCAAAGCTTGCTCTCCATCCAGGTGTGTCGGCCCCTTGGGCTCGCCGAACTGGCAATGCTAGCATCGGTCCTCAGACCTGTAAAGGACGCAACACCGGCTGATGCAGCAAAACATTATTAAAATCGCATACTTCGATGCTCCATCCGGTATCGCGGGCGACATGGCCGTGGCCGCTCTTATGGACGCCGGTGGGCTCGTAACTGCTGAATTATTCGAGGATTTAAGCGCGCTTCCGGTGACCGGTTACCATCTTGAGACTGCGCGGGTCGAGGTCGGGGGGATTGCCGCTCTCCGTTTCGACGTGATTATCGACGAACCCCCCGAGTTCCACCGTGACTGGGCGACTATCCGCGCGATGATTGAGGCTGCAGCTGGGCACGGGCTCAGCGACGGTACGGTCGAACGGGCGCTGGCGATCTTTGAGGTTCTGGCGCGTGTCGAGGCCCACGTGCACGAGGTTGAGCTCGACAAGGTTCATTTCCACGAGGTCGGGGCGCTTGATTCTATCATTGATATTGTCGGCACCGCCTGGTGCCTGGATCGTCTCGGCATCGACGCCTGCTTTTGCAGCCCGGTGCCGAGCGGCAGTGGCTACGTGAACACAGAGCACGGGCGTCTGCCGGTGCCCGCGCCTGCAACCGCCCAACTGTTGCGCGGTTTCGAGGTGGTTGCCGGCGACGGCAAGGGCGAGTTGGTCACACCGACCGGCGCGGCAATTCTTGCCGCGATGGCCAAGCCGGTGCGCCCCGGTATGCGTCTGCAAAAGCTCGGCACCGGTGCCGGGACGATGCGCCTGGATGATCGTCCAAACCTGCTGCGTGTGATGCTCGGCGAGGCCGATACGGTTGACGAAGAAAGTGTGATGGCGGTTGAAGCCGACATCGACGACATGACGCCTGAGGCACTTGCATTTGCAACTGAAAAGCTGCGCGCGGCGGGTGCCCGCGATGTCTCGATCGTTCCTGTCGCGATGAAAAAGAACCGACTCGGCATGCGTTTGTCGGTGCTGTGCGATCTCGGGTCTCTTGATACGATCGCAGGCTGCGTCTTACAGGAGACCTCGACGATTGGTGTGCGCTACCGACAGATGAACCGTATCGTGTTGCCGCGAACCAGCGAAGTGGTTGCGACCGGGTTCGGCCCGATCACGCTGAAAGTGGTGGTGCGTCCCGACGGGTCCGAGACTGCAGAGCCCGAGTTTGACGATATCGCCGCCGCGGCACGCAAACACCAAGTACCGCTCGCCGAGGTCAGAGCGGCGGCGTTGGCCGCGAAACGTGAGTCGAGATAAGCGTGCGCTTTAGGACTCGAGGTCGTCGAAAATCCTGGCTAGTTGTAAATGATCGATTGCGGCGCGTGCGAGCGTGTCGTTGTCCATGCGTGCCTGCGCAGAAAGGTAGGGTAGCGCTCCGAGTAGCCGTGCACCGCTGAATGCTTCGATGATTGCGGCGTTGCTCTCTCGGGTTGGATCGTTGTTCGCTCGCAGCGTCCGGCTCATCGCGAAGCCGAGTACCTCGACGCTTTCGTGATCGAGCGTATCGAGCGTGAGCAGCGCATGGTTGATGCAGCCGAGTTTGTCGGCGACCACACAGATCGCCGGCAAGTCGAGGTCTTCGATGACCTCGAGCCAGGTGACGCCTTCAGCAACGGGGACTTTCAGTCCGCCGGCGCCTTCGACGATGACTAGGTCGAAGACCTCGCTGAGCGAGCCGATGTCTTCTGCGATCTTCTCCGGACACACCTCGCTGCCGGCTGCTTTCGCGGCAGCAAACGGCGAGGCCGGTAACTCGAACAGGTAGCCGCACGCCGAGCCGGGGTCTTGTGTGCCTCCGGCTGCAGCGACAAGCGCACTTACGTCGGCGCCGACTAACTTTCCTTCTATATACTCGCAACCGGTCTCGACCGGCTTGTATACCCCGACGTTCAGGCCGCGCTCGCGGCCCGCCGCGGCAAGCGCGCAAGACACAACCGTTTTACCAACGCCGGTGTCGGTTCCGGTGATGAACAATCCGTGTCTCATCTTAAGCCTGCGACGCTTGGGCAACTGCCTGCGCAGTCACGGTGACGAGTTCCTCCAATAGATCTGCGGGCATCGCGGGTGCGGGCATCAACACCATCGTATCGCCGAGCGGCCGAATGATAACGCCGCTCTCACGTGCTGCAAGTGTTGCGTGGTGGGCGCGGCGCTGGTCGGTCGGGAACCAGGTGCCGGTTGCGGGGTCGGCGAGGATATCGAATCCGCACATGAGGCCTTTGACGCGAACCGGGCCGACATGGGCAAGCGGTGCGATGTGTTCTTGTAGCAGCGCTGCGAATCGCGCGCCGTTTCTCGCTGCGGCCTCGAGTGTGTTCTCGTCTGCAAAGACCTGAAGGTTTGCGATTGCCGCGGCGCAACCAAGTGGATTTCCTCCGTAGGTGTGCCCGTGAAAAAGCGTCTTGTACTCGCTGTAGGAGCCGTTGAAGGCCGCGAATACTCGCTCGCTGGTAAGCGTGGCAGCCAGCGGCAGGTAGCCGGCGGTGAGCCCCTTGGCTAAGCACATGATGTCGGGCGAAACAGCGGACTGCTCGACTGCGAACATCGTTCCGGTACGTGCAAACCCGGTCGCGACCTCGTCGCACACCAGCAGCACGTCGTGGCGATCGCAAAGCTCGCGTACGCCGGCAACGAACGAGGCCGGTTGCGGCCATATACCCGCGGCGCCCTGCACGAGCGGTTCGATGAACACTGCGGCGACACTCGCCCCGTCACGTTCGAGAAGTTCCGAAAGCTGCGCGAGGCTGTGTGCGCCGGCGCGTTCTAACGATGCGTCGTCGCATGCACCGCGACCTGAGATGGGTTCGCATAGAAACGGTGGCGCAAATTTCAGGGTGGGGAATGTGATCGGCTCATAGCCGGTATGGAACGGCTCGGAGAAACCGAGGCTGACCGAACCGATGGTATCACCGTGATATGCCCCGAGCATGGTGATGAAGCGGGTGCGCTCGGGCCGGCCGCTTTGGCGTTGATACTGAAATGCGATACGCAGCGCGACCTCGACAGCCGTCGAGCCCGAGTCCGAATAGAACACGCGGGTCAAAGGCTCGGGCGTGATCTCGACCAAGCGAGACGCCAACTCGATGGCAGGCTCGTGACTAAGACCGAGCATCGTCGAGTGCGCGAGACGATCGGCCTGCTCGTGGATAGCTGCGGTGACGGCCGGATGGCCGTGTCCGTGAACGTTGCACCAAAGAGAAGAGACGCCGTCGAGGTAGCGGCGCCCATCGATGTCGTAGAGGTGAAAGCCTGCGCCGCGCTCGATGACCAACGGATCGTAAGAATTCCACTCGCTCGCCTGCGTAAAGGGGTGCCAAAGTAAGCGGCGGTCGATCTCGATCAGCTGCGCGCGGCGTGTGTCGTTCGCAAGCGTCTCGGCTGCTTTCATCTCGGCTGGTTTCATCGGGGAGGTCTCCGCGCTTAGGCGAGTATTTCAATCAGCGCGTCGCCGACCGCATCTATTTGTTCTTGGCTGTGGGTGGCCATCACACTCAGTCGCAACCGTGAGGTGCCCGCGGCGACGGTCGGCGGACGAATCGCGGCGACGTATATACCGCGCTCGAGCAGCGCGCCCGCCACAGCCACCGTGCGCTCAGCAGGGCCGATCACCACCGGCAAGATCTGCGACTCGACGTGCGGCACGTCGAGTCCGGCTGCGCGTAGCCGCCCGCCCAGAGCCGCGGCGCGAGCCAGCAGTCCCGTCGCGCGTTCGGGTTCACGTTTACAGATTTCAATTGCCGCCTGTGCGGCGGCGACCGCCGAAGGTGGAAGCCCGGTGGTAAAGATAAACGAGCGTGCGCGATTGATCAGGTGGTCGATGAGCGTGCGTGAGCCGGCAACGTAGGCGCCGAAACTGCCGAGCGCTTTGCCGAGCGTGCCCATGTGAATGTCGATCTCGTCGCTGAGGCCGAGTTCGGCGGCGAGGCCGGCCCCGGCCGGCCCGAATATCCCCGCGCCATGGGCTTCGTCGACCATCACCCAGGCGCCGCAGCGTTTGGCGGCCTCGACAATCGCGGCCAGCGGCGCGCGGTCGCCGTCCATCGAGAACACCGACTCGGTTACAACCAGAACCCGTCGCGCATCGCGACCGGTGTCGCCGGCGAGAAGCTCCACCAGATGAGCGACGTCGTTGTGCCGGTACACAAGCGTATGCGCGCGTGCCAAGCGGGTAGCGTCGATGATGCTCGCGTGGTTGAGTTCGTCGCTCAAGATCACATCGCCGCGTCCCATTAAAGATGTGATCACGCCGATGTTGGCTTGGTAGCCGGTCGAAAACGCGAGTGCGGCCTGGGTGCCTTTCCACGCAGCCAGGCAGTCTTCGAGCTCGGCATGTACGCGCATGTGGCCCGAGATCAAGCGAGACGAAACCGCGCCCGCACCGCAGCGCGCAGTGGCCGCGCGTGCGGCACGGACCACCTCTGGATGGTTGGCCAGACCGAGGTAGTTGTTCGAGCAAAACAGCAGGTGTTCGCGTCCGTCGATCTGTACCGACGCTTCTTGCGCGCCGTCGATCAGGCGTAACAAGCGCCGCAGCCCTTTGGCTTCGATGGTTTCCAGTTCGGCGCCGAGTTCAGCCGTGAGCGAGCGGCGGGGCTCGTTTTCCAAGGTCTTGGCTACTGCTAGGGGCTTCATGACGAGGTCGGAGCTAACCGGCCGGAAAGGTAAGTAGTAAGGGCCGCCCCGGCGCTAGTCAACCAAGGGCAAGAGGCATGGTTTACTAGTCGACCACGGCTGAGCGCGGCGCGCTAACGTGTTATTGAACCGGACTATCCGGGGCGGTAGCGCGGGGAGTCCGACAGCCCTTGGGCCGTAGCGGACGTAGCGGCCGGGGAGGAGAGAAGACCAATGCTTGAAAACCTGATTACGGTGGGGATGCTGACGTTGCTGATGATGGTTCTCGGTTTCGATAACCTTCTCTATATTTCACTGGAGTCCAAGCGCGCTCCGGCCGACAAGCGGGTGATGGTCCGTCGCCTGGGCATCGGCATTGCGATCGGCTTGCGCTTGGTGTTGCTGTTCGTCCTCGTCCACCTGCTCGAGACTTTCAAAGACCCGTTGTTTTCGATCCACCTGGGCAGCCTCGTCGATGGCAGCTTCAATCTCCACGGCATCGTCGTCGTGGTCGGTGGAACTTTCATTTTGTACACCGCGACTAAAGAGATCCTTCACATGGTGGCGATCGAGGATCTTGCGCACGACGAACGCGAGCCGCGATCGGTTGGGTCGATCGTTCTCTGGATCGTGCTGATGAACCTGATCTTCTCTTTCGACTCGATCCTCGGCGCAATGGCGCTCACCGATGTGTTCTGGGTGATGGCGGTTGCGATCGTGATTACCGGTGTGGCGATGATCTACCTGGCCGATCACGTCGCCGAGTTTCTCGAAAAGAACCGGATGTACGAAGTGCTCGGCCTGTTCGTGTTGTTCATCGTCGGCATCATGCTGCTCTCTGAAGGCGGCCATCTGGCCCACCTTCACGTGTTCGGCCACGAGGTCATCGCGATGAGCAAGGGGACGTTCTATTTTGTGATCGGCGTGCTGATCGCGACCGACATCGTGCAGACCCGCTACCAGAAAAAGCTGATAGCGATGAAGCACGCGGAGGCCCACCGCAGGCGTTCGCAAGATGAGAGACACCGCCAATGACTGGCCCGGCTGCACATTCCGCGCGGAATGTGGATAACCTCGATGACCCGCCGCGCAGCCTTGCTCGACGATCTCTCGCCCGATTTCGCCGGATCACTGACCAACTCGCCCGGGCGGGTGAGTCTTGGGTCGGTCTCCCGCCGTGCAGCGGCTCAGGCCGTGCGCATCTGTGTGGCCAGTCCGATCGCGCCGACGATGTAGATCGCCAACGACAAGACCATCACCGCGGTAAAGCCGTAGGCCATGGCAAGCATCACCGACGTGATCGTCCCGACCACGCTGGTTACGCCGTTGATCCCCCACGCCCACGGTACCAGGCGGTGGTCGATGCGTTCGACGACGCGGATGCCGAGAGGGAAGAACATCCCGAGCAACGTCCCGAGCGGTGCGAACACCAGGACCGTCATCAAGATGCGCCACGGGAGCGGCTCTTTCAGGTAGGTCGCGAAGATCCACGGCAAGACGTTGTGTAGAACCGCGACAACCGCAACCAGTGCGACTACGAGCACCGGTAATCCGCGTTCGGGTCGGCCGATCAGCCGGGTCGAAAGCGCGCTGCCGATGCCGGTGAAGGTGAGCAGGCAGAACAAAACCACCGATAGCGAGTAGGTGGGAAAGCCGAGGAACAACACGAAGCGCTGCATCAGTCCGATCTCGAGCAGGATGAAGCCGAGTCCGAGGCTTGCGAAGTACACAATGAACCCGAGCGGTTTGCGTACCGCACCTTCGACACGCATCGTGCGCAACGGCCACAGGATCATTACGAAAGCGATTGCGAGCGCCTGTACCAACATTAACATCAACATCCGTTGGCCGGTGGCGGGTGATGTACCGGTGTCGTCGGAGTGTTTGAACAGCAGCGTTCGCCACTTGTAAAAGTTGAAGAAGAACGGGCTGTTGTCGGTTGCCGGATCCAAGCGTAGGTAGTGGTCGTCTATGAAAGCCGCTCTTTCGGCCTCAGTCTGATGTAGGAAACGTGCGACCTGGTGGTCTACGGCGACGTCGGGGCGGTGCCAGAAGCTGAAGCCTTGTTGGTCAACGAACTTTGACAGGGCATTGAGTTCAAGCGCAGTGAACGGCTCGTTCTTAACCAGCGTTGCCACCAGCGGTGTGGTACCCGTGGCTGCGATCACGACGACGTGGGCGGCAGGGTCTTCGATGCCTTTAGCGCGAAGCGCGGCATCAAACGTCGAGACAAAGCGCAGGATGATGTAGGTCGGTCCGGCAATGCCGAAGTTGTCGTAGGAGTAGAGCGCGAACATGCCGCCGGGTGAGAGCGACGAGAGATAGCTCGAGAAGGCCTCCCGCGTGTACAGGTAGCTCTCGGCCAGTACGTATGCACCGGTAGAAAGCGCCGACAGCGTATCGATGCTGTTCAGTACGATCAGGTCGTAGTCTTTGTCTTCGGCGTCGATGAAGTGGCGCCCCTCGGCGTTGACGACGTTCATGTCGGTGCGGTTGAACAGGCCGCCGTTGAATTCTGCGAACTGTGTTTTGCCGAGTTCGATGGTAACCGGGTTGAGTTCGACGGCGGTCATGTTGCCGACGCCATTGGCGATCCCGGCCAACGCATCGGCGCCGCCTCCAAGTCCGATGATCAGGGTTTCGGGCTTGTGGTGTACTTTGTAGGGCGCGGCCATCAAGTGCTGTCTAAATACTTGGAGTTCCGCGTCGGTGTTTTTGTACTCGTACATCACCGCGAACGAACCGCCGTCGTAGCCGATCATGCGGAACTCCGAACCACGCCCTTTAAAGTGCGGACTCACGCCCGAAACCGCATAGCTCGATTTCCAGCTATTTTCGGTCTTGTCCCACCCGACTGCATCTACGCGGCTGAGCGGTGTCCACTGTTGGTACAGATGTTCGGACGTCGGCGAACTAAGGAAGGTAGAAAGGAATTTGCCGGGCGAGGGTGGGAATGGACCGAGCAGGACAACAGCCGCACCAATGATCGCGGTCGCGGCTGTGAAGAGCCGCGATACGCGTCTGCGGTCGACATCTTCGCCGGCGATGACCAGCCCGGCCGCGGCAAGGGCTACCGCGCCGATGCAGACGACGGCCGGCGTCTGCAGCCACCAGATCGCCGGCACCGCCAGAGCGCAGCCCACGCCGGCGCCGAGTAGGTCTGCTGCGTAGAGCTGGCCGACTCGCTCAGGCCGCTTGGCCAGGATCGTGACCACGAAAAGCCCCGAGAGCAGGAAGGGGATCGCGACAACGATGTAATAGGAAAGCAGCAGGCTTGCCGAAGTCAGGCTTTGCGTGATCTCGAAGGGGTTGAAACGGACCACCGAGGCGTAGCCGAGCGCGAGTACGGTGGCCAGGCCGCCCAGCCCGCTGGTCAAGACCAGGCGGTTGACCGACCCGCCGAGCAGGTGCGGCCGCGCCGCAAGCAGTGCACCGGCGCTGCCGAAGCCGAGCAGAGCCGTCGCGATCGTAAGATAGGCAAAATGGTAGGAGATCGCGAAAGAAAAGATGCGCGTCAACGATACTTCGGTGGTCAATACTCCGAATGAACCGAGTGCGATCGCCGCGGCGAGCCGGCCGAAGGACAGCGAGTATTGCCAGCGCTTCATGGTGCCCTGTGATGTCATCGACAGCGTTTTGCGGCAACTCGCACCTGCGCGAGCCGTTGGCGTGCGACTTGATAACCGATCCGCGCTAAAAGAGCCCGATGGCGGCAAAAGCCAAAAGCTATTGGACGTGTCAGGAGTGTGGGTTTCGCAGCGGCGGCTACATGGGCCGCTGTTCGCAGTGCGATGCATGGAACAGCCTGGTCGAAGAGGTCGAGATCAGATCCGCACGCGGCCCGGCGGTCGGCGTTGGCAACGGTAGCGGCATTGTCGGACGGGTGGTACCGGTGGCTCTCGATGCGGTCGAACTGTCTGCAGGCGGCCGCCGCCTCGAGACCGGGATCGCCGAACTCGATCGGGTGCTCGGTGGAGGTTTGGTCCCCGGCGGCGCTTTACTGCTCGGCGGTGATCCGGGCATCGGTAAATCCACCCTGGCCATGCAGATGGCGGCGGCGGTTGGATCCAACAGTGCTGCGCAGGGCGGCGCGCTTTACGTTTGTGGCGAGGAGTCTGCGTCGCAAGTCGCGCTGCGCGCTGAACGTCTAGGCGTCGGCAAACGGGGGATCGTTACGCTCTCGGCAATCGACACCGGCTCAATCCTTGACGCGTTCGCTTCGCTCAAGCCCGATCTGGTGATTGTTGACTCGATCCAGACCGTGGTTTCGCCGAACCTCGACTCGGCCCCGGGTTCGGTCTCGCAGGTGCGCGAGGCGAGTGCCGAACTGGTTGCGGCTGCGCGCGAGCACGGTGCGGCGACGGTGTTGGTAGGGCACGTGACCAAGGAGGGCTACATCGCGGGGCCGCGCGTGCTCGAGCATTTGGTCGATACCGTGTTGTATTTCGAAGGCGACCGAAACCACGCCTATCGAATCCTCCGCGCAGTGAAGAACCGCTTCGGTGCTGCCAACGAGATCGGAGTGTTCGAGATGTTGGCCGATGGCTTGGCCGAGGTTGCGAACCCATCCGAGGTCTTTCTCGGCGCGCGCGGGACGCCGACGTCAGGCTCCGTTGTAGGCTGTGCGATCGAGGGCAGCCGTCCGGTGCTTGTCGAGATTCAGGCGCTGGTTGTACCGAGTAACCCCGGTAGTGCGCGTCGCACCGCGCTCGGGGTTGACCATGGGCGTGTCGCGATGCTCGCGGCCGTCATGGAAAAACGCATGGGTCTTTCGATGATCGCCCAAGATATCTTCGTCAACACCGCAGGTGGCGTAAAGATAGTAGATCCGGGTGCCGACCTCGCGGTTATCGCAGCGTTGGCTTCGAGTTACCTAGACCGTCCGCTTGCGGCGACGACCGTGGTTCTCGGAGAGGTCGGACTTACCGGAGAGGTAAGGCCGGTGTCACAGGTGCGCGCACGCATCAAAGAAGCGGCGCGTCTCGGCTTCGGGCGTGCCGTGATTCCGCAGGCGAGTGCTGAGCAGGCCCGCGCGGAGCGGGCCGATATCGAGATCGCCGGGGTGGCTTCGGTTGCCGAAGCTTGGCAGGCGATCGATCGTGGCTGAGCCGCTTACCGTTGTGAGGCGATCAGTTCGGGGTTGTAGGATACTTGCGCGCTGCTGCGCAGTTTGCCGATGAACTGAGCGTAGGCGCGATTCGCGGTTTGCTTGTTTGCCGCATCCAACAGCTCGTCGCGACGTTCGTCGAACTTGTCACGGTCGGCACTCACGCGCTCTTCTAGGACCAGCACGTAGGCATCGCCTCGGCTCTCGAAGGTTCGCGGAAGCGGCTCGCCCGCGTTCTTCACCGAAAACGCGACATCCTTCAGACCTGGAATTGCTCCAAGTCCGGGAATGAAGCCGCCTCGCTTCGAGAACGGCTCGGTGGTCTTGGTCTCCAAGCCTGCTGTTTTGGCGACCTCTTCGAGTGTCTTGCCGTCGCGCACGCCCGCGAGCAGCGCGTCGGCTTTAGCGCGTGCAGCGCTTGCGGCCCCAGCTTTACGGAAATCGCGTTCGACGTCTTCACGCACGGTGGCGAGATCGGGGATGTGCGCCGCTTTGTGGGTTTTCAGCCGAAGGATGTAGTTGCCGTCACCGACGCGCACCGGCTCGGAGACATCGCCCTCTTTCTCCAACTCAACGGCAGCGGCTATGAACGAGGGGGCCTTGCCGATGCCGGGGACCTCGTCACCGAGCTTGAGCAGCGGGGTGATCTCGATGTCGATGCCGCGGTCGGCGGCGACCTTGTCGAAGCTCGCCCCGTCGAGCAGTGCGGCACCGTCGTCGATCGCTGCTTCCAACGACGCAGTCTTGCGTTCCCTGTCCTTCAGTTTTTTGATTATCTTCTCTTCGACTTCGTCGAGGGGAACGGTCCCGCCGGCTTGGCGTTCGTAGACTTCGATCAAGTGGAAACCGAAGCGGGTTTCAACGATGTCGCTGCGGCCGCCCGGCTCGAGGGCGAACGCCGCTTCTTCGAACGGCTTGACCATCGCACCACGGCCGAAGCTGCCGAGATCGCCGCCGGTCTTCGCGGTGGCATCATCGGAGACTTCGGAGGCTAGGTCGGCAAAGCTCTCGCCTGCCTCAAGGCGCGCCTTGGCGGCTTCGAGCGCCGTACGTGCTGCTGCTTTGTCTTCGTCGGGAGCCTCTGCGTCCACGCGTTTCAGAATGTGACGGGCCGCCACCGATTCAGCGCGGGTGAACTCATCAGGCTCGTGAAGCGCATAGTACTCTTCGATTTGTTCACGGCTGGGCTCGGCAACCTCGAAGTTGCCGTCGGGGGTGTATGCGATGTACTCGATCGATACGCTGTCGGGAATCTCGTAATCCTGGCCATTTTCACTGAAGAACGTTGCCAGGGCTTCTTCTTCAATCTGAACTTGGTCACGGTAGTCTTCGCCCGGCACCTTGATGTAGGCGAGTTTGACCTTCTGCTCAGAGCGCACGAACTCGTTGAAGGTCTCTTCTTCGGTGACACGCGCCCCCATGCCGACGATGTCGCGCATCTGTCCGGTGAGGATCTCGTTGCGGATCGAGGCCTCAAAACCGGCGGGGGTGTATCCCTGGCGCTGCAGCGCGATGCGGTAGATGCCCGGCGAGAAGCTCCCGTTGCGTTGGAAGGCGTCCATTTGCTCGATCACGCTGCGGACCGCGTCGTCGGGCACCTGTATGCCGAGGTTGTCGGCTTCTTGCCGCAGCAGCGCGCCCTCGACGAGCTGGTTGAGCGTGGTGCCGGGAACGTCGAGCGCCGCCAACAGTTCCGGCGTGAGCTGATCGCCGTAGGTGTTGCGAAAGTAGGCATCGTTGCGGATGCGGGTCTGTTGGAACTCGCGAAGCGAGATCTCATGATCGCCGACCGTGGCAACGGCTTGCTGGCCGGGGCCGATCTGACCACCTTGTCCCAGGAAAAAGATGAAGGTCAGTGAAATAATTGCGAGCGCGATCTTGACGAACCAAGATCCCGCATTGCGGCGCATAAAGTCGAGCACGGTCGGTCCTCAGTCTTTCAGTGTCACCGCTTAGGAGGCGACGACTTCGTTCAGTGCATCAGTGAGTTTGGCCTTCGCCACTGCGCCGATGATCTGGTTAGCGACCTGTCCGTCCTTGAAGACGATCAGGTTCGGGATGCTGCGTACGCCGTAGTTGGCGGCGATTGCCTGATGATCGTCAACGTTGAGTTTGACGATCTTTGCCTTGCCGGCGTACTCGCCGGAGAGTTCTTCGAGAACCGGGGCAATCGCGCGGCAGGGTCCGCACCACGGGGCCCAAAAATCTACGAGAACCGGTACGTCGGAATCGAGGACTTCGTTCTGGAAGGTTGCGTCGCTCACTTCTGCGATGGTCGCCATGTTTTCAGTCTCCTTAAACCGCCCAACTTAGTCACGAACCGGAAACCCGCAAGGTTTCAACGATATGGTGCCGGAGGCCGGACTCGAACCGGCACGGAGTCACCCCCACCGGATTTTGAGTCCGGCGTGTCTGCCAATTTCACCACTCCGGCGTCTACGCGACCGGTCTTCACCGCTTGCGCTGCTTCTGCTGCCCCTGCGCCCGAAAGAACTTTTCCATTTCGAGCATTGTCGGTTGCGTGTTGGGGCGCGCGGCAACCTTGTTGCTAATCTTGGCGAGCGCATCGCCCGTAATCCGCTTGAGTTTTTCGCTTTCAGTGGTGTCGCGGATTTCTTCCAAGCCCGAGACACTCCGCACCGCGCCGATCTCCCCAAGCGCGTAAACCGCGGCTGTGCGCAACTCTTCGTCGCTGTTGTTCTTACAGAAGTTCATTAAGGGGTTGGCTGCGCGCGGGTCCTTTATGCGTCCGAGCGCGATCAACACGTGAAGTTTGGATGCCCGATCGACGTTGGTGAGGAACAAGTTCTGCGCGAGCGACGGGGTAGCCGTAGGGCTGCCGATGGTTCCCAAGAAATCGAAGGCTTTCAGTCGCACGCGTTCATCGGGGTCTGCGGTCGCCTCGAGCAGCGCCTCGACACTGGCTTCGCTCCCGTCCTTTCCGAGTGAGTCCACCGCCTCTAGACGCACCGCGGCATCATCGTCGGACAACCTTTTATGCCATTCTTCGACGTTGGCGCCTTTGGCAACCCGGTCATAGCGTTGTTGGGCACGGCCTTGCTGACCCTGGGCATGCGCAACAGGCACGTATAGGCCCTGCAACAACAGGGCAAAAACAACGAGCCCTAGGGCGGTGATTCGTGCGGCGCGCATGTCGAACCAAGTAGTTTTTCGCGATGTCCGAACGGTTGCAAATGGAGGCGCGAATTCCTTGCAATCTGAGCCGTCCAACCCCACGCTGCCTCAATCGCGCCGGATTCTCGTGTTCGACAGGGGTGGGAGCAAGTCGTGATGAGCGATGCTATGATCAACTCTGTGCCCAGCCTGGACGTCCCAGCCGCGTCACCCGCCCGCAGACGCACCCGCAGCGGCCTGTTTTTCCCGGTACTGGTTTTGTCCGGGGCAATGCTTGGCCAAGCGTGGTTCGGTTATCCGCGCGGAGTGGCGGCCGCAGAAATCAAACCTGCCGAGGTGAAGGTGACAACCCCCATTTATCGAATTGGCGGCAGCCCGTTCAAATCCGGTGAGCGCTGGGTTATCGACTTTGAGTGGTCGGGCATCCCGGTGGGCCGCTTCGAGATCGAGATCCGTGAAACGGCCGACGAGGCCGCGTCGAAAACGTCGCTAGGAGCCGACGGCCACGCCGACAGGCCGGGACTCGACGTAGCGGTAACGGGGAGTTCCAACTCGCTGATCAGCCTGCTGTATCGCTATCGCCTCGACGCCAAGGGCCGCGTCTTCACCGATCCCTTTGCGCCACACAGCTTTCACGCGGAAGAAGAAGAGAACCGAAGGTTCAAACTCACCGATGTCGAGTTCGACAAAGACCGTAACGTCCATGCCGTCCGCCGGAAGGGCGACAAGGTTGTGGAGCACGACTTTGCTGCACCGAACACCTACGACATCATGTCGTCGGTGTTCCTCATCATGTCGATCGATCACAAGGTCGGAGATGAGTATTTCGTCGACACGCTGACCGGTAATTCGCGCTACCTGATCACGGTTTTAGTCGAGGGCCGCGAACAGATCGAAGTGGCCGGCGAGCAAGTCGAAGCGTTTCGTTTGCTTCTCGGTAGCTTCGAACTCACCAATCCCGAGGACGACAACGAGAAGAAGCACAAGGAAACGCGGCTTTGGGTCTCGGCGGAACGTCCCAAGCGTTTGCTGCGCGCGCGGTCGAAGACGTTTGTCGGTTCGATGTACGGAACGCTCACCGCCATCGAACCGTTGCCGGCCGTGCCGTCGATTCGGGCGCCTGCGGACGCATCGGGCAACGCCCAGAACAAGCCTGAGGGTTCCGCGCAGTTGGCCGCTTCGTCCGATCTCCATTAGTCAATCCATCACGAGACCGACTCAAGACTCACGCGCCCGGGCGAGTTGGTCATTGATCTGGCGAAATCGAGAGACCGTCGAGCAGCATGAATCTCGGCCAGGCGGCAACTATCTTGACACCTTCCGGTTGCCCCAGTCGACCTCACATTCCGCGCGGCATGCTGTGGAGCCAGCGCACCCCAGTCGACTTCGCATTCCGCGCGGCATGTTGCAGAGCCCGTGTCCTGCGGTGGGTCGAGTTCACATTCCGCGCGGAATGTTCAAGCGTTGATATGCTTGATCGGAATAAGAACGGGGGTGCGATGACGATTTCTCTTGACAGGTTTTTCGGCCTCATAGTTTCGCCGTCACGCGACGTTCTCTGACCAACGCAAAGTTTTTGTGTCGACAACGTAGAACGCTTGGCAGCGCGGCGCCGGTTTGCTCTGTCGGCGATTCTACTCGGCTTCACGACTCGCGCGTGGCCGCGCGCGAAAAAACCCGTGTTAGTCTCTGTTTATGAAAACCAACACTGCGATGGAATTCAACACTTTGCTTGCAGACCTTTCGGAGCAAGCACTTCTCCAACGCTTCGCCGATTTGGTCGGTCAAGACCGAGCCAATACCGCGCAGCTACTCGCG
>JAJCZL010000074.1 GCA_029262415.1 Deltaproteobacteria bacterium
CGGCCGGCGCTACCCGGCCTTTGCAGTCCGTCCCCACGGGCAGCTTCATGCCGAAATACCAGGCTTTGCCTTTCATCGCCTGCTTCATCTCGGGATCGCGTCCAGCAACGGCTTCTACGGTACCACCGCGTCCATCTCGGCAAGAAATCGCTCCCGGCGCGTTACCTTTCCTTTCTGACTCCACGCTACCGACGCGAACCTACGCTGCTCACCCATCCCCCAACCTCCTCACGAGTCGCTCGACTTACGTACTTATCTCATTTTGAAAGACTCGTGCAGAGCTTCCCTAGCGCCCAGCCACTAGAGTTCCGGGGTGGTCGCGGGCGGCCGACGCTGAGGACCATGCTGCTCGAGCGAGTAGGCAAGCGAAACCAGCCGTTCATCGTCGAAAGGGCGTGCGAGGAGTTCGAGTCCAACCGGCATCCCGTCGTCGGTCCAGCCGGCGGGTAGCGAGATCGCCGGGAGTCCCGAGTTTGCGCCGGCATGGGCGTTGCTTCCGTCTTGGAACTCACCGATCGGCGCCGCGGTGCGGCGGATGGTGGGGTATGCGAGTGCGTCGAGTTTATGGGTGTCCATTAGCCTCATCAGCCCGTCGCGGAGCGTGCTGCGCGACTTGATCGCAGCTTTGTATTCGCTTCCGTTTCGTCTTTGCGTATTGATTGCAGCCACAAGAACCGGTTCGACCTCTGGGTGAACGCACCCGGTTGCGAGCAGTTCGGCAAGCGAGCGTACCGGGGCAGTGGGATTGCGGCGGAGAAAGTCTGCAAGGTCGTCGGCTACTTCGCCCAAAAGGACGGTGAACCCGAGGTCGAGAAGCGAATCGAGTTGAGGAAGCGTGACCGCAACAACCTCGGCGCCGGCGTTTTCCGCGCGTTTGAGCGCCGCATGAACCACATCGGCAACCGGGGTATCGGCGGGTCCGGTCGAGAACAGCGTATCCAGACGCCCGATCCGCGCGCCTTTGATTGCACTCGCATCCAGCGCATCGACGAACCCGAAGCGGCGGTTGCGTGCAACCGCAGTATTCGGGTCGTTTGGATCTTCGCCAACGATCGTATCAAGCACCACCGCGAGATCGCTGATCGATCGCGCGAGCGGGCCGACGACGTCCTGGGTCAGAGAAAGCGGCACGATCCCTGCGCGACTGGTCAGACCTTGGCTGGGGCGCAGACCTACAAGCGAACATTGAGCCGCCGGTATCCGAATCGACCCACATGTGTCTGACCCCATTGCGACGGTACACAGGTTGGCGGCGACCGCCGCAGCGGTTCCGCCGCTCGAGCCGCCGGGGTTGCGTTCCGGGTTATAGGGATTGCGAGTCGCACCGCCGGCCGATCCTACGGTCGTTATTCCGGCGGCGAGTTCATGCAGGTTGGTCTTTCCGAGAATCACGGCTCCGGCCTCTCGGAGTCGAGACACCACGAATGCGTCCTCTTGGGCGACCAGGCCGCGCAGTGCCGCTGAGCCGGCGGTCATCGGCAAACCCGCCATCGCGTAGTTGTCTTTGACGGCGATGGGGATGCCGTGGAGCGGGCCGCGCGCACCTTTGGCACGTCGTTCCTCATCGAGTTCCGATGCGGTCGAAAGCGCGTCCGGGTTGAGTATCAGGTATGCGGCTAGGCAAGGGCCCCGCGTGTTGTAAGCGTCTATGCGCCGAAGGTAACGCCCGACCAGGTCGTAGGAGGTGGACTCTCCTCGGGCAAGGGCGCTCTGTAGTGTCGCTATTGAGGCTTCGACTAGATCCGGGGTCATGACCAGTCCTTGTTCATAAAGTTGACGTAGTTGAATTGACGGCCTTAACTTAACGGCCTTAGTGTAACAAGCGATCGCGACGATCATCCCAGACCGGCGCACCGGAGCGACTGCAACCAGACGGTGCATCTGCTTTGGATCGACGCCCACGGTTTATTGGGAGGACAGTATCGATGAATGAACAAGAGATAGCAGCCAAAGTTCGCTGGTTGGCAGACATCGAGGAGATCAAGCAATTGAAAGCCCGATATGCATCGGCCTGCGATGACGACTATGCGTGCGATGCTATTGCGGCACTCTTCACCGAGGACGCGATCTGGGATGGAGGCATGATGGGTTATGCGAGGACACGTGAGGGAATTCGCGAGTTCTTCTCGGGCGCCTCCGACGTGGTGGGTTTTGCGGTGCATGGGGTGAGCAATCCGTTGATTCAAATCGAAGGCGATCGTGCTACCGGGCAGTGGTATCTTCACCAACCGATGACGATCAAGGGTACGGAGGATTCATTTTGGTTCTGCGCGCAATACAAGGATGAGTACGTACGCACCCCCGATGGTTGGCGGTTTAGTCACGTCAGGTTGATCGCGCGGGCATTTACTCCCTATCAAGACGGGTTCGGCAAACAGCTCATCGCTGCGCTGCCGGGCTCACGCAGAGATACCAATGGATGATCTGCTAGATAAGGCACAGGCCTTCTATGGTAAGGCGTTGTCCGATCCTGTTGCTGCGTGTGAGGAGTTCTTGGCTGAGAATTTCGTGCTCGAGAATTTCCTGCCTGAGCCCATTCCGTTCGGCGGACGATACGAAGGCGCGAAGGGATTTTTGCGGTATCTGAATGAAATCACCGAGTCGTTAGAAATGGGCCCGCTAAAGTTTTTGGAGTGGGTGGCGGACCAAAGAAGTGTTGTGGTTCGCGGTGAAGAGGAAAGTCTCGTTCGTTCAACCAGGCGGACCTATCGGATGCGCTTTGTCCACTGGCTGACTTTCGACGACGAGGGGCGGATAAGCCATATGAGAGAGTTCAACGATACTGCGTCAATGGCAGAGGCATTCGAAGCGAACGGCTGAGTCGTAGCCGAGGCTGCTGAACGTGGTGGTTCAAGTTCTGGGCCGGCTCGCGTGCGACGCTTTCGATGCTACGTCATGATTCTCCCGGAACTCGCAGATCAACCTTGTCCGATCGGCCAGGCGCTTGGCCTGAACAACTCCGGACGGTGATGAATCAGATCCGGGCGCGCCGCTCCGATCCGGCGAAGATCATGGCCGGGAATGATCAGTGCTGCTCCCGAATCGCGAAGGGAGCGCACGCGGTTTCGAACCACAGCCGCACGCTCAGGATCGCTCACGATGCGCTCGACATCGTCGGACTCGAGCCAGTCGAAATGAACGACGGCGTCGCCCGCCAGCAGAACGGGGCCACTCTCGAGATTCACGAGCACCATCAGGTCTTCGCTCGTGTGCCCGCCGCCGCCGGAGATTAGAAGGATGGAACCGTCACCGAATAGATCGATCCCCGCATCGAAAGGCCCGATGCGCGCGGCGTTCTCTTCCTTTTCGAAAACTATTTCCCGCCACTCCGGTACGACACCCGAATGGAACGCAGAGTGTCTCCCCTCAACCATTCTCTCCCGGGTCCCAGGTCCGGCGATGAAAACCGCGTGGGCTAATTCGTCGGCCACGCCCGTATGGTCTTCATGAAGATGCGAGATCACGACGTGTTTGACATCGTTGGGCGAAAGACCCGCTTCGCGCATCTGGGCTTCTAGCGTGAGTCCGAGTCGACCGCGGCTCTCCATCAGCCATCCCACAGGCGGTGAGATGGCTTCCTCGCCGTGCTCGGCGACTTCATGGGAGAGACCGAGGTCGAAAGCGACGAGGCCTCGGCTGGGATGCTCGATCACGAACGCGGGTACCGCACGCCACGGGGGCGACGGACCGACCAGAAGCGACGACATGCGATTCGCGCCGGTATTGAACACGTGGAGCCGGAGTCCCGGAATGGCGTCCGCGAGAGAAAGCGCCGCGCTCTCCACCACCGGGCCGACAACCGTAATCGGACGATAGGGAATCAGGACGACAAGAACCCCGAGCAGTGCACAGAGAAGCAGCCCGAATATCAGCGCGAGTCTCCGTCGATTCCCTTTCATGGATTCATCCTTTCGTGGAAAGCCGTGAGGTTCGTGTGCATACCGGTCAGAATAGCTTGAAGCACGACGAAGTCACAGGACGACCTCAGCGCAGCCGCTCAGGACCTGAGCTTACCCCCGACGAGAACACGCCGGGCACGGTTTGCCCGGACGCACTGCCGTGAGCACAATCCGTGTGCAATGGCCGCGACGGTACAGGATTACTGGATGCGCGGAGCCGACCCGGGCACGGTGTCGTGGGAGGACCGCGACATCGAGTTGCAGGGTCGCGGTCGTACGTCCCTCCGTGAGGTGCGCGGTCCGCACCCGGATGCACCGACCTTGGTGTTGCTACACGGGTTGGCAGCTACGGGGCGGCTCAACTGGTACACATCGATCTCTACGCTGGCGGAGTACTTCCACGTGATTGTTGTCGATCATCGTGGACACGGTCGCGGCATTCGTACGCATCATTTCAGGCTCGCGGACTGCGCCGACGATGCCGTCGCGATCGCCGACCATCTCGGCGTAGAGTCAATGATCGCCGTCGGTTATTCGATGGGCGGACCGATTGCGAAGCTGTGCTGGAGCAGGCACCCGGACCGAGTGAGAGGGCTGGTCTTGTGCGCGACCGCCAACCACTTCATGCGCCCCGAGGTGCGCGGTCTGGCCACCGCGGTCTTTCCAGGCATCGTGGTTTCCGCCCGCCTGGCTCCTCAGTTTTTCCTCAACCGGATTGTCGAGAGCATGACGATTGGGCTGCCCGACGGTGAACGTCGCGAGCGCGTCAGAGCCGAAATGGCGAGTACGGATCCCGCAGCCGTCATGCAGGCGGCCCGCGCGGTTATCCGATTCTCCTCTCACGACTGGGCCACGAGCATCGATGTCCCCACGGCGGTCGTGGTTACAACGAAGGACCAACTCGTATCGCCTGAGCGCCAGTACCAGTTGGCCGAATCCATCCCGAACGCGAAGATATTCAGGGTGCCGGGCGACCACCTCGCCTGCGTGCGATCTTCAGGCCGCTTCGTGTCGATGCTGCTCAAAGCCTGCGAATACGTCGACGCCCAGGCCGCCGCTAACCGCTGAGCCCAGCGCGGTTGCGCCATCTCGCCGAGTAGCGCCGGCTTAACACCAGGATTGCTGGCCGCCCGGACTGTGCAGTAGCTCGCGGATGTTGGCTTCGATCACCCGATAGCCGACGTTACCCGCCAGTGTTTGGCGGCCTTCGTTGAATATTAGCGTAGGGCTCGAACGCACGCTCTTGTCTTTAGCAGCAGTGATATCGGCCGCCAGTTGTGCGTGGGCGGTACCGTTATCGAGTGTCGCTTGCAGCGCATGTACGTCGATGTCGGCCCGTTCCGCAACTGCGAGCAGTGCCGATCGATTCGAGATATCGACTAGATCGACAAAAAACGCTTGCCGTAATTCGTCGAGTAACTTTTGTGTGGCATCAGAATGTGCATGGCCCGCGGCATGCAGGGTCTTCACGCCGCACAACATCAGGTGGGCGGGTAGCGAAGACGTAGGCGTGTTTGCCAACCAAGCCTGCGGGTCGATTGCGATGTGTTCGAACCCGCCGGCCACTTTCTGCACGTGTGCGGCATAGCCGCCGATGCCGCCGCGGTCGGCCCACTCGGTTGCGATCTTGCCCTGTACGTCGCCGAAAACCGGCATAAATCGGTAGTCGGTTTGCACATCGTTGGGGAAGTTATTCTCGAGTTCTTCGATGCGCGCTTGGGCGATGAAAGCCCAAACGCACAGTACGTCGGAGTAGTGCTCGATGTGTATAGGCTTTGTGCTAGTGGTGTTCATGGCGGTCCTTACCTAAGACTTCAGAGATTGGTACGATACTACCGACTTGAGCGCAATGCTGATTACGGTCCTCGGGTCCGTGCGGTTGTAGTCCGCGGCCGTGTGGAGGGGAACCTTCTTCCCCAGGGGAACGCGCTACACCCCTTCGAAACGATGCGTGACTACGTCGTCCGCGCAGATTGAGCTTGAGCTTGACGACGCGAAGCTCGTTGCAGGCTCGACTTACCAGCCCAATCGGACGCCGGGCTGTGCTCGAAGCGGCCGACCCAAAATACGCGGCTCAATGTGTCCCGATTACTGGACACTAGAGCCGGGTGAGTCGCCGAAAATTACGACACGCGTTGAGTTAATTCTGTTTGCCCCGTCTTGTATTGCTGCGGTCCCACCAGCAGTCTGAGCAATCCTGGGGGTTCACTGGAATGCAAACAACGAGGGGCGATCGCTCTGATCGAGATGAGGAAGAGGTCGAGGTTGGTCGCGTAGAGCGCGAGCGCGACCTTTATCTGGGGCTCTTGTGCCTTGGCAAACACAGCGACCTTCCGGCCTTTCTTCATGACGCTCTGTGTTCGATTGTCGCGCTGACCAGTGCGGCGCGAGGATATATCGAGGTCGGCCACGGCGGTTTAGCTTTGGACGAGCGCCAGTGGTCGATCGCGCACTCGTGCGACGAAACCGAACTCGCCACGATCAGGGAGCACATCTCTCGTGGCATCGTTGCAGCAGCTCTCGCCTCGCGGCAAACCGTTCTTACGCCTTGTGCACTCCTTGACGATCGCT
>JAJCZL010000075.1 GCA_029262415.1 Deltaproteobacteria bacterium
CCCTGCGGCATCTGCACCGGCGACACGTCGGTGACCTGTCAATCGGATCTGGAGTGCTCGGGGGCGGGCCTCGGAACCTGCACAGGTTCGACTGCGAGCAGCGCAACGCGTCAGCCAAACAACTGCTCTGACGATGCATACGTCTGCACCGATACCGGCGACGGTGTCAACGGCGAGTGCGCCAGTTCGACGGTCACTTTCTGCGATGGAGTCGTTCGCGCCAGCGGCGATGGCTTCTTGACCTGCTTCAGCAACGCCGATTGCGACTCGATCGCTACGAGCTGCGAAGGCGATTGCGGCGACTGTTTGATTAGTGAGCAAACCAAGTGCTTCCTCGATACCATCCTCGCAACCGGTGAGGCGGATCCGGAGAACCCGGTATTGGTAACCACTTTCTGTATCCCGCCTGCGTTGAGTGTCTCTGTGAACGGGACAGGCCTACCGGGTCCGGCGCGCGTAAAACTGGATGCACAGGTAACCAAGACGTACTGAGAGAAAGCACAGCGGATTCGATAGACGACCAATTGCGACCCACGCGGATCAGCCGTCCGCGTGGGTTCGGAGGGGAATACGAAAATGAAGCAAAGCAAAAACACAACGCGCCGAATCCTCGGCATGCTCGTCGCGGCAGGACTCGTCCTGGCCACGGGCACCAACGCCTCGGCGTTCTTCGCGCAAGAAAACAGCTGCCTGAGCAAGCTCGGCAAGGCGATCGCGAAGGTAAACAAGATCGCGTACAAAGCGCACGCCAAATGCCTGGACAAGGAGATCGCAGGGAAAGGCTCGCTGCCGTGCCCGAGCGTGGCTGATGCCGTCAAGATCCAAAAGGCGATCGACAAAGCAATATCGGCGGGCGAGAAGAGCTGTGCCAGTACTTGCAGCGTCTCGGGCGTACCCTGCGTAACCGATCGTACGTGCCCGCCTAATCTCGGTTCCGTCGAACTGTGCACCGGCGGTGTCAAGGGAATCCGCTTCGACATCGACAACATCGGCTTCCCCGGCCCGTTCTGCGAATCTGCGGTGTTTCTTAACCGCCCGATCGACACCGGCGCCGACCTCGGCGAGTGTGCGGGTCTGCTGGCCTCGGCGACCTCAACCAACGCCATCAACGCAGTCTACGGCAACATTACTTCTGCCTCACTCATCAGCACCACTGCCGCAAAGTGCCTTGCGACGGCTTCCAAAGCCGTCGCCAAGCTGGTCAGTACCGCCGCCAAGGGCATCCTCAAGTGCCGCGACGCTGTTAACAAAGGCGGCGCCGGTATTGCCCTCACCGCGTGTGCTACGGACGATGCCAAACTGGCAGCGAAAATAGCCAAAGCGGAGACCAAGCTCAGCGTTTTGATGGGCAAGAAATGCATCGACGACGACATAGCGGAACTCGAGCTTTGCAACGGCACTGCAACCACCATCGCTGAAGCCGTGGCCTGCTTGACCGCGGGTGCGCGCGAAGTCGCCGAATCCGGTCTCCAATCTGCCGAGCGCAGCTTCTCGCCGGTCTCACTCGTCGAAGCCGCCTACCCGCCGACGCCTTCGTGCGGAGACGGCGTGGCAAACCAAGTACAAAACGCGTTCCAGTTGCTCGGTGAAGAGTGCGACGGCGACGACGATTCGGCTTGCCCCGGCGAGTGCGGAGCCGCGGGTGACATCTTCCAGTGCACCTGCCTGAACATCCCGCGTGCGCGCTCCTTCGCTGACGCCTCGACGTCCGACCTCGACAACGGCTGGACCGGTAAGAACCATAACTCCAACATCATGCACGGCGCCGGGTTCTTCACCGAGCGCCAGAACTGCGATTGTGACGCCTTCGACACGACCATCACCTGCAGCGGCGGCGCTCGCACCACCGTGTGCACAACCAACGCCGATTGCGAGTTGATCGACGAGGGAACCTGCACACTGCGCAGCACAACGTGTACCGGAAGCAGTTCGGATCAGATCTGTGACACCCCGGGGGACACGCTTCCAGTTTGCGCGTTCAATCCCTCTGCGACCGTGAGTTGCGACCAGTTCGGCAACTTCAACGGGGAGAACACAGATGGCGACTGCACCTACTGCGACGCGTTCAACACCAATCCGTTTACCTCCTGCACCGACCCGAGCGATTGCCAAGCGCAGTGCTATGACGCCTTGGGAACTCCGGTTGGGCTGTGCGCCCAGCAGAGCGACTGCGGTGCAGGCGAGAGATGCCAAGGCACGTGTCTGGCCTCCGAGTGCTTGATCCTTCCCAACGGCGCGCCGATCCCGTTGTCAGCCGGTGGCACCGCGGTCTGCGTCATCACCACCTTCGTTGCCGACTCGGTCGGCACCCAAGACATCGTAACGGGCGACGCCGCAGTCTTCATAGACCAGAACTCGAAGGTGCATCTCGGACTCACCAACCAGGTCCCGTGCCCGGTTTGCGGAGGATTCTGTTCGAGCGGCGACCGGGTTGGCGATATCTGCGAAGGTACTTGCAGCACCAGCGGCGACGATTGCCGGTTCGACACCGACTGCCCAAGCGGTGAAACCTGCACCGACGTGTCGGCTGCATGCCCTAACGGCGTCTGTAACCTCAGCCTGATCTGCGGAGGTGGTGGCCTGGGCGGGCTCAATAACGGTCTGGGCTGCCGCATCGAGGCCGCGTCGGACGTATTCGGCACTGTCTCGAGCGACTGCCCGCCGGACAACAACATCTCGGGTAAGGGCCTTGCCATCAAGTTCTTCCCGTCAACGACCGGCGAGACGGCTCATGCCAACATCGAGCCGTGCGAAGCCCTTGGGGCTGAGAACTACCAATGCCCCTGCGTCGGCGGAGGCGTTCCGGGTCGGCCCGTTGCGCCCAACGACTGCACCGCGGTGTGTAACGCCGGGCCGGAGTTCGGTACCCCATGCGGATTCGGTACCGACAACAAAAACGGTTTCTCAACCGTGTGCGTGGGTGGGTCCAACCCCGGAACCAACTGCCAGACCGATGCGCACTGCAACGGCGGTACCTGTTCGGGCAACCCTACGCATTGCGTGGGCGAGATCGATCCCGAGTTTGCTTTCGATATCTGCACGACCAACGCCGACTGTAACATCGGTACCTGCGAGAACGCCTGTCCGAGCGGCCGTTGCACTCAGCTGTGCCTGCCGGAGACCGATCCGTTCTTCGGCGCCCTTGGTGGAACCGATCCCACTGAAGGGCTTTGTGTGGTACGCGATCTGTTCCACTGCAGCGGCGAGAAGTTCCAATTCCTCACCTGCACGAGGGCAGATGCGGAAGCCGGCTGCAACGCAACGTGCAGCACATCGGGCACGCCGTGCAACGAACACTCGCAGTGCCCTTCAGGCGAAACCTGTACAGGTGATTGCGACGTCGCACGTCTGTGCGGTGCGGGTAGCGATAATGTGCTCGGCAACGCCAACGACCAGCCGGGCGGCGGCATCTGTGTGGTGGACAAGACGGCCTGTTACATTACCGATGTTGAGAACACCTGCACGGTACTCCCGGGCGACCCGGTCGGTTCAGGGCGATTCCCCTGTACTCTCGATACCGACTGCCCGGACTTCCCGACCCGTATCTGTGACGGTCCGGTTGCTGCCGCTGCCGGCGAAGGAATACCGAGCCCGACCAACCCGCAAACGGTTGCGACGTTCTGCATTCCACGCACCAACAACAGTTCTGTGAATACGGTAGCGGGTCTCGGCGGACCGGGCCGCTTGACCCAAGACAACGTCGTGGTACCGAACTTCGACTGCCTCGGAGTGACGTGCCCCTGAGACGGAGTTAACAAAGTAGACCGGCCGGACCCTGCCGAACGCAGGGCCCGGCCGGCGCAACAAAACAAAACGCCGACCGGGCAACCCCGGTCGGCGTTTTTCGTTTCGGCTTTTACTAGGGTGAGACTATTCGAGGTCTTCGGGAATGTCGGGGGCAAGCTCAACCTTACTCTGGTCTTCGACCGCAATGTCTTGCTGAATCTTCGCTTTGCGCGCCGCATCTTTGTCCGAGTAATCGGCGAGCTTGCGCATCTGAAAGACACCCTTGAACTCAAGCGAAATCGGGAACGGCGCGTTGGCAAGAGTCGCCTGCACATAGGTGCCGCCGATCTCATCAGTGCCGACTTCACGGAAACCGTAGCCGGAGATCTGTTGGCCCGAGGCCCCCGACATCGGATTGGTGTTCTTAACCGTCACCATCGCAAACAGCGCATCGTTGACGTTGTCGTCAAGGCGCAACGATGAGTCGTACTCATCGTTGCTGACCACACGGTGCTCGCCTTTTACGAACAACGCCGGGTTGCGGTCGTCAAGTTTCCACCAGTTCTCCTTCAGGTCGTTGAATGCCGGGGCCGGAATCGTCCACGCCTCGCCTTTGCTCCTGGCCTTGTCCAGATCGGACTCGAACGGAAGCTGAAGGTCGAGATACGTCCAACGCAGCGTTTCCTCAACAACCCGCGACTGACCGTCAACCTCGGCGACCTTGGGAACGTAGCGGATCTTGACGATATCGACATAGGTGTGTCTCAGCTTGGGCCGCCGCACCGTGAGGAGCAGTTCGGGCGTGCCCTTGTCCAAGGCTGCCTGGTAGCTCTTCATGCCATCGGCGGTAAGCTTATCGAGGTTGACTCGGGTGATTATGTCACCTTCGAAGATCCCGTGGTTGTGGGCCACGCTTTGGTCGCTGACTTTAGCCACGACGACCCCATGGACGAACTCGCCGATCGAGTCCTGCAGTTCCTTGCTGATGGCACCGGCTTCAAACGGGATCCCGAGCGCTTCGCGGTCCAAGCGAACACGAAACTCGGGCATCACTCGGTGTTCAACCCACCAGACTCCATCCAGATTGTGCCCGATGACACCTTCTAGAACCGTGCTTTGAAAGTAGGCGCCCGCTGCTGGGGCCAACGTCAGTGTGAAAATGATCGCGCCGAGAGTCCGTGCGCGCACTAGCCTGTGGCTCATGATACCTCCGATATGGGTGCTGGGCTCTTGATATTTGTCGTGGCGTGTGGCCAAGTGTCACTAGCCTACGAGGACCCCGCGAGGGGACAATCGTCAGAATACGCAGATCGAAAATCAAACTCTAACACCCAACACCGACGGGCCATGGGTAGACCCATTGAAATCACGGGAGTTAAGGCGCGAAGCTGCCCCATGTGAGCTTGACATGGGGCAGCAGTCGCGGCTAGTTTGGGAAAATCGCAGCCTGAGGGGAAGCCGCCTGCATGGCAGGTCAACTTCCACACTTCAGCGTTAAAAAGGAGACCTAAGCGCAATGAGTAACCACATTACTCGCAAGTTTTTGGCGGGTGTTACCGCCCTCTCACTTGCAGCTTTCTACACAGGCTGCAGCAGCGGCGGCGGTGGCGCCACGTTTTTCTGGGGCATCCTCGGCACCGGAGCTAACACATGCTCGAGCGTAATCGTTCGCATCGACCTGGCAGCAGCGGGCGCGACAGACGAACAGCTCAACTGCGCGAGAGCCGCTCTCATCGGCGCTGGTTGCACGGTAGACGAAGTTGAAGTTTCGCCGGGGAGCGGCATCTGGGATGTCACCATCAGCGGTTGTAACTTCTCCGATCTGAGCGACCTGTTCACCTGCACGGTCAACGGTGTTTCGGCATCAGACCTAGATGAGTTCTCGGATATTGTCGGTGACAACTGCGGCGGCGGAACGCCTCCTCTCGCTGTCGACGACACCCCGGTGGTGACCACCACAACCACCACGCAGGCGCCGACGACAACCACGACGGCACCTCCGACCACAACCACAACCGTGTTCCCGGACACAACCACGACCACTGTCGGCGGCACCACGACGACGGTCCTCGGCACCACGACGACGGTCCTCGCGACCACGACGACGCTCGGCGTGACCACGACGACGCTGGCCGGGGCGACCTTCGACGTCGTTTACGGCTTCGACTTCCCGATGAGCACTGTTGGCGCTCTGCAGATCGACAGTGACTACTCGGGGGCGGGCGGTGAGTTTGACGGAACCGGGGCCAATGTCGCATGCGCCAAGGCTGCGGGTTTCACCGCACTCGAAGCGTTCAACGACAACGACACCGGTCAGGTTGTCTCGCAGGGCTTCGCCGATAGCGCCGGATTCGCGGCACCTCGTGTGCTTTCGACCTGCCGCTTCGTCGACGCCGACGGCACGCCCCCGGCACCGAGCGCTTTCGTCAACACGACGGTCGACTGCTCGGATCTGAACTCCCAGCCGGTGAACTGCTTCACCAGCGTTCAAAGTGTCACGGCCTGCGCATGCGGCGACTCGACGGTCAACTGCGTCACCGAGAACTGTGACAACGGTGCGTCCTCAGCGACCAACACCTGCGGTGACGGAACCGTTAACTGCAGTGCTTGCACCGACGAGCAGTGCGACGACGGCAACGCGACCGACGACGGCAACGGCTGCTCGGCCGACTGCCAGGACAACAGCACCTGCGGCAACAACATTGTTGAGTCCGCATTCGAGCAGTGCGATGACGGCGGTAGCTGCCAATTCGGTAGCAACCCCGGTGCTGCTTGCACGTTGCCTGCCGGTGCCGAGTGCACGGGCGGATTCTGTCAGACCCAGAGTGGCGACGGCTGCAGCAGCACCTGTCAGACTGAGCCGTAAGCCGAAACGAATCGAAAGATTCAAGGCTAGCTGAAATAGCGGCCGGCCCGGGATTCCGGGCCGGCCGTTTTTTTTCGCGTGAAGCTATTTCTCGACCCCTACTTCCACTACCGGCAGCCGCGAAAACGCGTGTGCATTTGCAATGCACATTTTTAGAATTCGGTTTTTCGGCGCTAGCGACGGCCCAGATCGATCTCGCGACAGCCGCTTGACACCCAGCGGCAAGGAAAACCGGGGATTACCAGCTTGCGCTCCCCTGTTTTGTCGTCTATGTCCCTTGCCACGTCTGCATCGCTGGCATTAATATGGTCGGTGAGCGTCACCAGGGGGGTCCTGTACGGATGTAAGTGCGCATGGTGCGCACACACCGCGGGCCATTTACGGAGGATTTGAATGCCAAACTCGAAGATTATTTCAGCCCTGACCGGACTCGCAGCTGCTGCGATGTTGGTCATCCCCGCCGCGGGTTTCGCGGCACAGGGCGACTGCGGACAACCGATATCGGACGGCTCTAACCCGACTGCAACCGACGCGAGCGTAACCTTGCGCTTTGCGGTGGGCGCCCTATCCGCGTGCAGCGACTTCGGCCCTGACTGCATCTGCGACGTTAACGACAGCGCCAGCACCACCGCGAGCGATGCGCTCCTCGTACTGCGCAAGGCGGTCGGCCAGCCCGTCACGCTTGACTGCGGTGCAGCCTGCACGACGACGACGACTATATCGATAACGACAACGACGATAGGCGCGACCACGACCACCACGCTGCCACCCAATGGTGCTCCACGTTGCAGCTCCGGCGAAGTCATCGCCCTGGTGGGCGGCGTGA
The DNA here is from genome assembly GCA_029262415.1 of Deltaproteobacteria bacterium. GTDB lineage: Bacteria > Desulfobacterota > Binatia > UBA1149 > JAJCZL01 > JAJCZL01. The sequence continues at coordinate 7,419 of JAJCZL010000075.1, forward strand.
TCGATTCCGGTTGGGCCGGACCGGGTCACAACCAAGACCTGATCAGCGGTGCGCGTATCAGCGCAAAAGCCGTGCGTCGCTGCGAGAACCTGACCACCGGGGCCCGTGGCGCTGTTTGTGTGCAGGACAGCGAATGCGCCGTCGGTACCGAACGCTGCCTGGTTGCTTGTAACTGTAACAACCCGCAGGACTCGACGTGTGAGATCACCGGGCCTACCCACGAGCAGAACTGCACGATCACCCTCGATTCGTGCACCAGCGACGGCGACTGCGGTATATCGGGCGGAACCTGCAGAAGGTTCTTCGGCGGTCCGCTACCGTTGGCCGCGGCCGGAACCCCGGTTTGCGTCACCACGTATTTCGCGGGCGACATCAGCGGAACAGCCGATGCGTTCAGCGGCGAACTCGTTGCCGACTTTGCGCTGCGATCGCGAGTGCACGCAACCAACATCGACCACCCCTGCCCGATTTGCGACACCGGCGGTACGCCGGCGGTCGGCGACACCGGTACGTGCGTAGGCGACTCGCAGAAGACGGGTTTGCCCTGCACGGTAACATCGATCCACCCCGAGTTCGGTGCTACCTCACCGGATTGCCCGCCGCAGCCCGCCCAGAACGTGTCGGGCATCGGCCTGTCGGTTCTGTTCCGCGGGGCTACGACCAACACGGCGTCCAAACAGGCGACGCTCATCTGCTCGGATAACCCAATCCACCCTAACGGCCAGGTTGGAGGATTCTGCGCGGATGACGTCGCGGTTGGCGTATTCGACACACCGTGCTCGAGCAACGCCGATTGCTTGCATTGCACCGACGATCCTACTGTCGGTTGTACGACGAACGGCGACTGCGGTGCCGGTGGGGCCTGCGCTGCGGCCCCCGAGCAGCCCATCGCGTGCGGGTTCTACTGCCACGTCGGCTTCTGTAAGGGAGCCGGGCCACAGGATCCCGACCAGCCGTGCTTCGCCGATAGCGACTGCACGGGCGGCGATACCTGCGTGCCGGGCACCGGAGGCGCGACTTCCGCCAACGCCCCGCAGCAGTTGCCGAACGACTGCTCCAACACGATCTGTGGAGCAGAGTCGCCCGAACAGTGCGGATCCGGCGACACCCTGGGTGTGTGCGATGTGAAGACCTACATCCCGTGTACCGTCGACTCGCAGTGCACCCAGCAAGGCGCGGGCACGGTCTGTAACTTCATTCCGAAACCCTGCTTCGAAGCGGTGATTTCGGCAACCGGCAGCCCGTCGCCGCTCGGCTCGTTCTGCTCGGAGCAGGACCCGCCGACCGTATGCACCACCAACGCCGACTGTGGCGGAACGTTGTGCCGCGACGATACGTCGGTACCGGGGGTGGTAGCCATCTTCCCGATCCCGGCAACCGCGTCTTCGGCAGTCAACGGCGCGGCCGGTCTGACCGGCCCGGGCCGCGTCAGCCTCTCACAGATCCTACTGGCCTGTCGCTGCGGCGACGGCACCGCGGGCTGCGACGAGGAGTGTGACGACGGCAACGACATCGACGGTGACGCGTGCACAAACGTTTGCACGCTGCCGTAGTAACAGCGACGAGTGGGCTGCGGCCCACCGCATAAATAAACGGCCCGGCCCTCGTAAGAGGGCCGGGCCGTTTATCTTTTCCCCGGCTTGGTCTCGGCCGCGCACGGCTGGATGCTCCCCGGCCCCACCGCGGGCTAGCGCCTCGGGCGCTTTCGGCCTAGAATCGCTGGGTTGTGTGGCTTACCGAGAGATTGAAAAAAATGGTATCTGAATGACCAAGCCTCTGAGTATCCTGGTGGCTACCGTGGTGTTCGCCTGCCTTACCACAATCACGGCCTGCGGCCCCAGCTTGGGTGACCAAAAGCGCTACACACTGACCGTTGAGTTGGCTGCCAACGGTGGCCAGAGCATCGGTGGGCTGGTTCTCAAGATCACCTATGACAACGGCGAGATCTGCGGTACTGGTGGAAGCGTCTCATGCGTGCGCGGCGGTGACGTTGACAGCGCCGTGCTCGACGACGAAGAAGATGTGGTAGACAGCAACGTGTTCATCTTAAATGCCCAGATCGACAAAAGCGCGGTGATGAACGTCGGCGACGACCTCCTCACCTGCACCTTCGTGTCTTCGGTTACGCCGTCTAACAATAGCTTTGTCTTCAAAATTCAAAGTGCGACCGACACCGGCGATGCGACCATCCCTACCGCCGACCTCGAGACCGTAAGGTTCATGGTGCGCTCGGATGACGGCACCGCGGGCGACTGCACTGGGACCACCGGCGCGACCACGACCACGACCTCGATCGTGACCGCAACCAGTACCACGATGGGTCTGCCCTGACCGCTTGCGAGGCTCCGCCATGCGAATAAACTCCAGCCTCATCTACGCAATCGCGACCGCAGCTGTTCTTTGCCTGGCCACGGGGTGCGTAGGCAACTCGGCAACACCGGTCGACGTTGTCATCCAGTTGCCGGGTCCGGCGCAGACGCTGTCGAAGGCCGTAATTGAGGTCGACTACTCGCGTTCGGGCGCGGTACCGGCCGGTGGGCGCAGGCCTTCGTGTACGGCGCTGCTCCCATATCTGGACGCGACCTTCAGCGACGACGGCCGCAACCGGCTGATCATCGACGTGAGTTCCCCGCAGGGGTTCTCCGCCCCCGCCGATCTCGTCGCCTGCCGGATGCTCGCGAGTAAGGGCAACGAAGACGCCGGCCGCATCCAATCGCGGCTGGCGGTGCGTGTCGACAGCGCCTTGGACATGGCCGGCCAAGCGGTCGGCGACAAGCGGCTCGCAGGTTTGTCCTCACGGATCCAGACCCGCGCCGACCGCCACGCGCCCCGAGAGGAAGCCGGGAAGTCCTCACAACAGCGGCGCAACGCCCGCAGCGCAGAGTCACGCGAGCGCGGAGCAAGCGCTGATCAAGCCGCCACAGAGCGCGCAAGCGCGAGCGGCGTGCGCGAGTTGCGCCCCAGCGGACGTCCGGCAGCGGCACCCGAGGGGCGACCGGCTGGACGCATCGCAAGTGCAGCCGCGGATACCGGCGCCGCAGCAACAGCCGAGCGCTCGCGTGCAGGCTCGCCTCGCGATGCCGTGCGCGATGCGGTCGCCGGGGCAGCCCGAGCCAACGCACCCTCCGGAGGCGGCCCGCTGGATGACGGCGCTTCGGCCGCCGATTCTGGGTTGGGCCGGGCCAACACCGAAATCCCCTCCGGCGTCGTCCCCAATGTCGGTCCCACGTATAGCTACGAAATCACCCTGTCGGTACTCAACGACTCGGGCGAACTCGGGGCTTTGCAGGTTGACGTCAGCAACAGCAGTGGCGGCGGCTTCGTCGGCAACGGCGATTCGGTCGATTGCACAAGCTTGCTGGGCGGTGCTCTGGTCGCCTTTAACAACCGCGACGGCAAGCTGCGCGCGGGGTTCATCGCGACCAACGGCATCGCCACCCCCACCCCGATCGCCTCGTGCCGGTACAAATCGCGCACCGACGTCACCTCTGGGTCTTTCAGCGTGGCGGTCACCGACTCCAGCGACACCAACAGTCAGCCGGCCAGTCCTACTCCATTTGTCGCGGTCAGCGACGTGCAGTTGATACGCTAGCCCGCGCTTCTGTACCTTCGGCCCCGGCGCGGCTATAAATGACGGCGGGCGCCGCGCCGGCGGGCGCTCTCAGGAGTTTTACGCATGGTAGATTACCTCCGTCTTCTAGACACGCGGCTTTGTCTACGCGCGACAATCACCGCCGTCGCCACGCTCGCGTTGATGTCCGCCGCTGGGTGCCAATCATCGGGCACTCCGACCTCGAGCGGTGACGCCGGCTTGACCACAGCGGCGACCGCTACAGAGCCCAAAGGCGACGCCTACTTGCTTACACTCAACGTCTCGAGCAATTCGGGCAGAATCGGAGCACTTCAGTTCGAGATCAAAGGTGATGTCGGCGGCTTTGCCGGCGGCGGTGCCGAGGTCGAGTGCGACAGCATGATAGACGAGGCTTTGGCCGCCTTCAGCCGTCACGAGCCCACGCGCGTCGTCGGTGCGGTAATTGATGTCGCAGGCTTTGACACACCGGCGGCGGTCGCGCGTTGCACCTACGTCGCCGAGTCCGAGCCGGGCGCAGGCGCGTTCTCGGTCAAGGTCACCGAAGCAAGCGATGTCAGTGCACAAGCGCTCGCCTCGGCACCGACGATGGTCGTCAGCAGCATCCAGCGCGCTGAGTAGAGCCGGCGGCTTGCCGCAGCAAGGCCGGATACGCGCGAACGTCCACGCCGCCGTCACCGCAGCGATCGTCGTTTTGAGCTTTGCCGCGTTCGGCCGCGGCATTCCGAGCAGCTTCGTCTCCGATGACACCAACGCGATCCTCGCCAACCAGTACGTAACAGCAAACGCATCGACGGCCCGCATCTTTGCAAACTACTCTTGGTGGGGTGCCCAGCGGGCCGACGCACGCGGCTACCGCCCGCTGACAACGTGGACGTTCGCACGTAACTACCAATCGTTCGGCGCGATCCCCGCCCCGTTCCACGTCATCAATATTCTCATTCACATCGGCGTTTGCGTCGCCGTTTATGCGCTTGCTCTAGCGCTCGGCATCACGCAACCGGCAGCCGCGTTCTCGGCGGCAATGTTTGCCGTCATGCCGATCCACAGCGAAGCGGTGGTGTGGGCGGTGGGACGTGCCGAGTTGCTTGCCGCGTTGGGTTTTCTCGGCTGCCTACTGGCCGGGCTGCGCGTCATGCGCGGTGGCCACGTGGTTTGGGCGGTCTTGTCGGCTGCAGCCCTGCTGCTCGGCGCTTTCTCCAAGGAGAACGCCGTCACCGCCCTTGCGGGCCCCTTCATCGCCTATATCTGGATCGGCCGGTCACCCGACCTCGGCCCCAAGGCCTCTGCCCGCCAACCGTCGAAAGCCCAGGCACGAAGCCGCGCGGCCATATGGTTCGCAGCGCTTTGCCTGGGACTCGGCGTCTATCTGCTGATCCGCGCTGCGGCCGGCGAGATGATCGGCGGCACGGCGGCTAATCAGTTGGACAACCCCATCGGCTTACTGCCGTGGCTGCAACGCCAGGCCGCCGCGCTCGCGGTTTTCGGGCGCTATCTGTGGCTCTCGCTAGTACCGTTGGGACTGAGCGTCGACTATTCATTCGATGCTCTCGGCGTCGGCAGCGGCACCCACAGCGGCTTTTTCGCCGACCGTTACAGCCTGCTCGGTGCGCTCGGCGTGGCCGCGGCAAGTACTGCCGCGCTGGCGGGGCTGCGTGCGCAGAGGTGGGCCGCGCTCGCGGCAGCAACCGTGTTGTCACTGGCCGCGTTCTCGATCGTCTCCAACACTGTCGTGGTGATCGGCACGGCAATGGGCGAGAGGCTCTTCTATCTCCCCAGCTTCGGACTTTGCATCGCGGGCGGGCTGTTGTTCGGCGCAGCTCGCGAACGAGTACCCAAAGCGGCGGTGATCGTCGCCGTACTCGTCATACTCACCTACACCGGCGCATCCGCCGTTCGTTGCGGCGACTGGCAAAGCCCGATCACGCTGTTCGAAGCGGCGGTCGCCGCCCATCCACGCAGTGCGCGTGCGCATATGGAGTTGGCATCTGCATACGGCCACGCCGGTGCGAGCGACGCAGCCTTACAACACTTCGGGCTCGCGCTTTTGATCAAACCTGATTACGCGGCAGCGGCATACAACAGAGGCAACATGCTCGCGCGCGTCGGCCGTTACCCCGAGGCCGCACAGTCTTATGAATCTGCAGTGTCGGCCAAACCCCGCTGGTACTCGGCTGTCTACAACCTCGCGCTCGTCAAACGTCTCCAAGGCGACGACGCAGGCGCACTCGAGGTACTCGAAAAACTTGAATCGGGGTCACGACCGGCTGCAATCGAAATGCTGCGCGGTGAGATTCTCCTTGCCGACGGACGCAACAGCGAGGCGATCGAAGCCTTTACCCTTGCGCTTTCGGCCGGCGCCGAGTCGAGCACGGCGCTGATCAACCGCGGTGTGGCCCGCGAGAGACTGAGCGGCTGCGCCGCCGCGCTCGAGGATTACGACAAGGCCGCCGGCCAACCGGGAGCCGCGCCCCAGGCCGCGCAGAACGCGGCCGCATGCCGACGGGTGCTCGGCCTAAGCGGCGACCCTTAGGCATAGTTGCAAACCGGGCCGACCGCCGTTAAGAATCAGCCCTTGTGGCCCCGCCAAACCAAGGCTCAGCAGAAGCCGGTCACACGCGGGCCCGGCTGCGATTGTCTCGGCTGCTGATCGCAGCAGCAGTGGTTGCGTGCATCGGCTTGGCGGTCTCGCTCGAGATCGTCTATGTCCACGGGCGGATCTCTGCGCTCGGCAAAGAGTACACCAGTTTTTGCAACGTAAATGACACGATCAACTGCGACCGTGTCCTGGGCAGCCCGTTCTCCAAGCTCTTCGGCATCCCGGTGGGGTGGTTCGCCCTGGCGACCTATGCATTCCTGGCAGCCGCTTTCTGGACCGCGCGTAACCGTATAGGCGAAGCCGCCGCCGCCAACCTGACCCTGGCCGGACTCGGCGTTGCCGGAGCCGGCGCATTCTCGGTGTACATGGCCGGGATCAGCTATTTCGAGGTTCACGCGGTCTGCCTGCTGTGTTCGGGGCTCTATGCCGTAGCCGCAACTCTTGTCGGGCTGATGATCGCGATCATCGCGGCGTTCAGAACAGCGTGGCCGCGCTTGGGCCCGATGGTCTCGATCGGCGGCTTCGCGGGCGCATTGGTGTTCTCGGGCTTGGCCGTAGCAGGCCTGGCCTGGGCGACTTGGCCGAGCGTCGCAACACTCGATGCCTCGTTGGTCACGCTCGAGGACGTGCGCAAGGCTGACCCGGATTTCTACACCTGGTACACCAACCACAGGGTCGTGGATCCAGGAGTTGCCGATCGCAACGCGATCGGCGCCGCAGGCGCCGCGGTAACGATCGTCGAGTACGCAGATCTGCAGTGCGGTCACTGTCGTAAGAGCCACGAGAAGCTAAAAGGGCTGCTCGAGCGTCGTCCTGATGAGATCCGCCTGGTTTATCGACACTTTCCGCTCGACGTCGCGTGCAACGAAGCGGTCAAGCAAACCATCCACCGCTTCGCCTGTCGTGCCGCTGAGGCCGCAGAGTGCTCCGCTCTGCAGGGTAGGTTCGCCGAGATGCTTGATCGTCTGTTCGCCAAACAGAACGTCTTGTTTGACACCACCATCATGCGCATCGCCACCGACCTCGGTCTGGATATGGAGAAGTTCGCAGGCTGCATGGCCTCAGGCGAAATGCGCAAACACATCACCGAGGACTCACGCTGGGGCAAAAAGCTCGAAATCAAATCTACCCCAACGCTGTTCTTCAACGGACGTGAGATCAAAGGCTCGTTTGATGCAGACGCCAACTACGACTACGCGGTCTTGATCGAGGCCGGCCTGGCCGCGGCCGGCGCAGGTACAGAAGCTGCAGCAACTACCGCAGTGGTCGACAACTAAAGGCGACCGGAGCTCACGAATCGGCTACAGCAGGCGCTTTGCGCACCTCCGCATAAGACTAAAGTCGTAGTGCATGCCGATCCTACCGAGACTATTGCCGTAATCCGGCAGAGTCACCAGAAGTTGCAACGTCGCAACTCTAAAGGGGGTGTGGATAAGACCATAGCATTACCCCGATCGGGATATTTTACTTATTTATCAACTACTTACAAACACGGCGACGCCCCCGAACGGGGGAGCATGTGGCATGGTTGTTGCTTAGTTAGGAGCGAACAAGGTCTTAAGACCTTCGAACCAGCCATACCGACAGAAGGAGACTAGATACCCCTTGTGAGCAGCTTCTACACAGCACAGAACACAGCGCAGAGCGCCCCGGAAACCAACCAAGAGGCGCGCCGACCGTTGATGGAAGAAAGGAGCCCGAGCGAAGCCGAACGCCCGCGCCTCAACCTCACCGAGCGTGAGAAAGAGGTCCTTCGTTTGGTCTGCGACGGTTTGACCAATGCGGAGATCGCAACCTCGCTGCACGTCTCGCGCGAGACCGTCAAATCGGAACTCAAGCGAATCTTTCGTAAAATCGGCGTCGCCAACCGTACTCAGGCAGCGGTGTTGTTGGTCCGTCAGCGCCTCGTCTAACTAGCTAATTGGGGTATTCAATCGGTCGGTCGTCCGGACTATCATGTGCTCGCACCTGAGAATCCGGCGGCTTGATCGATGACCCCCCCTGACCACAGCAGCGCCGAGTTCCGGCGCGCCCGCAAACTACGAGTTCGGGGGAAAAGCCGGCGTACCGCCGCGTCAACTCTTGCATTGTACGCGCTGTGCTCGGTTGCCTCGGGGGCCGTTTGCCTGCCGCCGACTCACGCCCATGGGCAGGGCTCAGCGGCGATCGCCAACGGCCTGAGCCTCGTCAATCGCTATTACCTCTTCTATGACGAGGTCGAGACCGCGGAGATCCTCGAGAAGGCGCTCGAAAGAATCGAGAACCGTCTAGGCCCCGTTCATGCGGAGGCCCTCGGGGGGCGCTCGTTCATGGTATCGGCCGGTCGTTGCCGGTTACGCGTCGAGGCACCGCCGTCCGCCGACATACGCACGCTGCTGGAGCCGCTGAAGGCGGTCGTTGACTTCCTAGAAAGCTGCGTTGGAAAATTCCCCGACGAGCTGCCCCCCGCAGACCTCCTTGTCTTAGACGGCGTCCTGTCGGCGCTCGACCCGTACTCAACGGTGCTCGAGGGTAAACGCCAGACCGAACACAGCATCCAATTTACCGGCAAGCTCGCCGGGATTGGTGCACGGATCGGAGTGCGCGACGGCAACCTGTCGCTGGTCGAGGTGTACGAGGGTTCCCCGGCCCACAAGGCCGGGCTGCGCGACAACGACACCGTCATGCGCGTTGATGGCCTGTCAACAACAAACATCCAGGTCGGCGATGCCGTGCAGCGTATCCGCGGCCCCGAAGGCACACCGGTCGTGCTTACGATCGAACGGTCCGGCGAAAAGGAACCGCGCGACGTCACCGTAACCCGCGGGGTGGTGACGATCCCATCGGTCACAACCAAGCTCATCGGTGGCGATATAATCTACGCCGAGATCTCGCATTACAGTCAGACCACCCCGCAGGACTTCCGTACCCGCGTCGGCAAGCTGGTCGCCGAACATCCTGTCAAGGGCGTCGTTATCGATGTGCGCACGAACTCGGGCGGAAGCATGCTCGGATCGGCAGCGATCGCCGATCAGTTCTTGTCCTCGGGCACGCTGATCACCACCGCGGGGCGCGAGGGTCGCAGCGTCAGCGGACTCAGCTCGCAGATTAAAGCGACCTACGACACCCCTTTTGAAACGATTCCAGTCGCTGTCCTCACCGCACGACGCACCGCCTCCGGCTCCGAACTCATGGCGGCGAGTCTGCGCAACCATGATCGTGCCATCCTGGTCGGTGATCGGTCCTTTGGAAAAGGAACCGTGCAAAAGACCTTTCGCATAGGTAACGGCGCGGTAGCGAAGCTGACCGTCGGGCACTTCTTGCCCAACGAGAAACCCATTCCAGGCGGCGGAATGATTCCCGATATCGAGGTGGTGGCGGTGCGCGCCAACGCCGATACCGCCTGGATTCCCGACCACCAGCCCAACGACCTCCCCTACTGGCTACGACGGCCGGCGTGGTCGGAGGACATCGCCCGTCACCCGATCGTGCGCATCACCGGCTTCGAGGTGCTGCCTGAGCGCGAGAAAGCCGATCAGGCCCACCCCGAGTCGGCGGCGTCGCTGGAGGCCGAGCCCCACGATCTGGCTCTCGAGGTCGCCGCAAGGATCTTGCGGCGCTTCCCATCAACCTCAGCCTCACGGATGCTCGATTTCGCGCGGGTGATCCTCAGCGAATCGGTTGACCAAGCCGACACCGAGCTCAGCCAAGCTCTGCAGAAGTACGGCCTTGACTGGGAGCGCGGACCGCGGGCCGCCGGCGAAACCGCGCTGAAACTCGAACTCGATGGACCCGGCGGCATGCGCGCCGGCGAGGAGGCAACGGTGCGCTTGCAGGTAACCAACCTCGGCACGCAGCCGGTTTACAGACTCCGCGCGCGTATCGAGTCGGAAGCCGGGCTCGTCAACCAACGCGCACTGCTGATCGGAAAGATCGCGCCCGGCGAGACCGGGAGCGCGCATATACGCGTCACACCGTCTGCGCGCACTCACACCGGTCGTCTCGAGGCCAAGCTGCAGCTATTCGACGACCACGGCCATATTGAAGAGCAGGGACCGTTCTTCCTTGCGGTCGACGGCACCGAGCCCGCTCACGTACGCTTTCGCAAACAGGTCACCGACACCGACGACCCCGGCGTTGTGAGCGTGAACGTCGAGATTGGAAATCCGGGCAACGTAGCCGCCGAAAACCTCACCGTCACTCTCGAGCCCGACCTCGAAGGCGAATACGAGTTACTCGACGGCACTTCGACCATTGACAGAATCGAACCCGGCGAGGCTGAGAAGGTGAGTTTCCGAGTGCAGCTGCTGAGAACGTTTGAGAAGCCGAGAACCACCAAGCTGAGTATCGTGAGCGCGTACTCAGAAGTCTTTTTGGAAAACGCGGTAGCGCTGGTTACCGGTGACAGCGGATTCGGCCGATGGTTGGAACCACCGCGGGTTGCCTTCGAAACCATCGAACCAGGCGCAGACACCGGCGAGTTCGCGATCCGCGCACGGGTGACCGATGAAACCGGCCTGCGCGAGATCCATGCCCGCATCGGCGGCAACCAGGTCGAACGCGCAGTCTCGGGGCAAGACCACCGGCGCGAACTCGCGCTGTTGCTACCGTGGCAACCGAGCCTAGGCGTCAAACGCTACGAGATCACCGCCACCGACAGCGACGGCCTCAAGGCCTACTACACCGCGGGGATGTAACGCCCCGAAACTCTCAGTGGCCTACGTGAGGCCGCGCCGTCGGCGCACGTCCTTCGGGAAGTTCCACGTGTTCTAGAACGTCGCGATCGAGCTGATAGTTCGCGGCTTCTTTCACCTTCGCAAGGAAAGTCTCGGTACCCAAACGTCGGCGCTCGTTGGCCAGCTTGATGCGAACCTGGTTCTTCACCTCTTCGAAGGGACGAACGAAGCCGTCCTCACGCCCGGTTCGCTTGATGATGTGGTAGCCGAATCGCGTCTCCACGAGTTTAGAGAGGGCTCCGTCATTGCCGAGCGAGAATGCTGCATCTTCGAATTCGGTGACCATGCGACCCTTGCCGAAGAAACCGAGATCGCCGCCCTTGGCGGCGTTCGATTTGTCGATCGAATGTTCCTCGGCGAGTGCCTCGAACTTGCTCGGGTCGGCTTCGATCTGCGCCAATATTTTACTCGCGAGTTCCTCGTCCTTGACGAGGATGTGGCTTGCGCGCACGCGGTCGGTTGAGAACTCGTCACGGTTGGTGTCGTAGTACGCCTTCACTTCTTCCTCGCCCACCTCTTTACCCTGATGCTCGAGCATCACCTTCTGAATCACTAGGCGCCTTTCAAGATCGTGCACCTGTTTACGGATGGTGTCATCGCGGTCGTAGCCCAACTCCTTGCCTTTGCCGTAGATCAACTCCTGAACCACCTGGTTCTCGACAAACTGAGCGCGCTTGTCCATGTTGTTCAGCGTCTTTCGAGTACGGACGTTGAGCTCAGAGACGAGGTCGATGAAGTCCTGGGCGGTTAGTTGGTCTTGTCCGTAGGTCGCAATCACCCGCGTATCGCCCTTGGAATTCGCCTTGGCCTCGGTCTTGGACGCACCGGCGTCGGTGCCGGTCGGGGCCTGGCAAGCGCTGCCGAGCACGGCGGCCAAAAAAACCACGGCGGCCCCGCGAGCCGAAAAAGACAGACACGTGCCGGTCAGCCCGGTCAGCCCAGTAAGCGTCGTTACGATCATTCGTTTGCCCTCCAAAGTCCCCATACGATGCCACAACCGACCGCAACCTCAACGGCGGCGGGTGACAACGTTGACTCGACTGCCCCGTGTGGGACCATTCTCGGATGCTCTCGGATGACGCGCGATCAGTGTGCCTGCGCCTGCAGGAAGCAGGTCATGAGGCCGTCTTTGCCGGTGGATGCGTGCGCGATCGGCTCCTCCGCCGGGCCCCGAGCGACTACGACATCGCCACCTCGGCGCGTCCCGAACAGGTGGAATCACTCTTCGACCGTACGGTCGCGGTAGGAAAGAAGTTCGGTGTCGTACGTGTCCTCAGCGGCGACCACGAGTTCGAAATCGCCACATTTCGCATGGACGGTGCCTACGTCGACGGCCGCCGTCCCGAGACCGTCACATTCTCGGACAGCGAAAAAGACGCACAACGACGCGACTTTACCATCAACGCCCTGTTCGAGGATCCGGTCACCGGAGAGACCATCGACTACGTCGGCGGCAAGAAGGATCTGCAGGCCGGGGTCATCCGCGCCGTCGGCGACCCCTCGGCGCGCTTCGCCGAGGACCGACTGAGGCTACTGCGCGGCGTGCGCTTTGCGGCGCGCTTCGGGTTCGAGATCGAATCGGCGACGTTTGCGGCGATGCGCGAACACACGGAATCAATCGTCGAAGTATCGGCCGAGCGCATCGGCTCTGAAGTAACGAAGATGCTCACCGAGGGCCAGGCCCGGCGTGCGTTCGAACTGCTCGACGACATCGGGCTGCTCGGCCACATCCTTCCGGAGATCCTGCCGATGAAGGGTTGCGAGCAAACACCCGATCACCACCCCGAAGGCGATGTCTTCGAACACACGCTGCGCTGTATCTCGCACCTTACCGACGGATGCAGTGCGACCTTGGCTTACGGGGTGCTGTTGCACGATATCGCAAAGCCGCCATGTGCCGAGTTCCGCGACGGCCGCCACACTTTCTACGGCCACACATCGATGGGCGCGGAAATTGCCGCGAGAATCTGTAAACGGATGCGGCTTTCCAACGCCGCGACCGAGCGCATCGTCTTGCTCGTCAACCAGCACCTACGGCACTGCTCAGCGGTCGATATGAAACAGTCGACCTTGAAACGGTTCTTGCGGCAAGAAGGTATCGCCGAGCTACTCGAACTCACGCGAATCGACGGGCTGTCTGCGAATGGCGACCTGACGCACTACCAATTCTGCATGAACGCTTTGGCCGAGCTTCCACCTGAAAAGATGCGCCCGGTCGCACTGGTCACCGGCAAAGACCTGATCGCGATGGGGCTCGAGCCCGGCCCTCGTTTTAAGGAGATCCTGCGCAACGTCGAAGACGCGCAACTCGAAGGCACCATCTCCGACAAAGAAGCCGCGCTCGACCTAGTGCGCAAGCGCTTCGCGTAGCGCACGGTCGAATTGGCGCGCAAGCGCTTCGCGTAGCTAGAGCGACTCGATGTAGGAGAGCAGTGCGCGGATTCCGAAGCCGGTGCCTCCGCGCGGCATGTACGGCAGTGGTTTCTCTGCAAAGGCGGGTCCGGCGATGTCGAGGTGAGCCCACTTGGTATCACCGACGAATGCTTCGAGGAACAGCGCAGCTGTGATGGTACCACCCCAGCCCGAACCGATATTTTGCATGTCGGCAATCCCCGACTTGATGTCTGCTTTGTAGTCATCGGGTAGCGGAAGCTGCCAGAGCCTCTCGCCGGTCGCCTCTCCGTTCTTGATGAGATCGTTGATGAGCTTTTGGTTATTGCCCAACACACCCGCGATCCTTATGCCGAGCGCGACCATACAGGCACCGGTCAGCGTCGCCAGATCGACGATACAGTCGGGCTTGTCTTCGCTCGCCACGCACAAGGCATCGGCGAGAACCAGCCGCCCCTCGGCATCGGTGTTGAGAACCTCGGCGGTCTTGCCGTTGCGGTAGGTGATAACGTCACCGGGTTTTTGCGCGCGCTCACCCGGCATGTTCTCGGCAGCCGCGATGTAACCGCGGACCTCAACGTTCGGCTTGAGTGCGGCTACCGCCTTCATGACACCGAGAACGGCAGCCGCGCCCGACATGTCCTGCTTCATCCACTCCATCGACTTGGCGGGCTTGAGTGAAAGTCCACCGGAATCGAAGGTGATGCCCTTGCCGACGACCGCGACCACGCCGCGCGCTTTGCGCCCAGGCTTGTAAACCATCTTGATGAACGCGCCGGGCTCCATGCTTCCGGCCGACACCGCGATGATTCCGTTCATCCGCTCTTTCTCGAGCCGTGCCCCCTGCCACACTTGGCAACTCAGGCCGGTGCCTTTAGCGATGCCCTTCGCGGTCTTGACGAGATAGTTCGGCGTTTTTACCGAGGAGGTCTCGTTGATGAGGTCGCGCGCCAAGAAAACCGCGTCGATAATCGCACCCATCCGCGAGACAATCTTGGTCGCAGCAGCGCCGGCCGGCAACCCTGAGCCGGCAACGATAAATGCCTCAACCTTGGGCGCGTCGTCACCGGCGCGTTTACTCTTGTACTTGTCGTAGGTGTATGCGTTGAGCCGGAAACCTTCGATGACCGGCTCGACGAATTTCGCGGCCCCGGCGGCCGAACCCAAGCAAAAGGCGGCGCTCTTGGCATGCGTCGCGGCCGCTGCCGCAGCGGCCCGCGAAGCCGCCCGCCGGTAGGCCTCGGTGTCCTTTTTCTTGCCGATACCGACAAGAATGATGTCACCGGTCTCGGTTTGCACGAGCATCTTCGAACCCGGCTTTGCTTTGAAGCCGGTCTTCTTCGCGCGCCGTTCGACGGCAGCGCGCTCGTTGTCGGTCAGCTCGGCAACAGCCCCGCTCGTCTCGCCTGCAAGAGCGACTGCAATGATCCTGAGATCGGCTTTGACCTGCCCGGCTTTCTTTCGTACGACGCTGACTTTCATCGGCTCCTCCGTGGATGCGCGCGAGAACTAACTCTTTTTGGTGTATGGGATTCCCCGCAAGCGGTCAACGAGTTGCGGGACCACCGAGCCGCAGATAAACAAGACCGATGCCGACTTCCGGCGCATCGATCGCTGATTCCGCCTCCAAGTACGTGCGCCGACGCGAAGCTGTTTTCGTGGTACTCGCCGGCGTATTTCTCGGCACTCTGGCGATGCTCAACATCTTGGGCATCACGCGTTTCGTTGACCTGAGCTTCACCGTCCCACTGCTCGGCATCAAACTGCCGATGCTCCTCGCCGTCGGCGTACTGCCCTACCCGATCACCTTTCTTTGCACCGACTTCCTCTCGGAGTTTTACGGAGAGCGGCGCGCCAATCTCGTGGTACTGACAGGTTTGTTACTCAATTTGTGGGTGCTCACCGTCCTTTGGCTCGGCGGTGTGTTGCCTGCTGCCGGCCCGCCGGGCTCAGACGCTTCGGAGGCGTTCTTCACCGTACGCCGACTCGCGTTCGGCTCGGTTAGCGCATCGATGATCGCTTACCTCGCGGCACAACTCATCGACGTCCGCCTGTTTCACTTCTGGAAGAATCTGACCGGCAGCCGCCATCTATGGTTGCGCAACAACGGCTCTACTCTGGTCAGCCAGCTCGTCGATACCGTCGCGGTGATTACCATCACGCACTACTACGCGGGGGCATTGCCGATCGACGCCGGTCGGCCGGTCGGCGCGCAACTGGCAAACTACATCGCATCCGGTTACGTGTTTAAGTTCATCGTCGCGCTGCTCGACACGATTCCGTTCTACCTAGGCGTTCGTGTTCTCACCGGCTACCTCGGCCTCGCCGCGGCAGGCACACAAACCGACGAGCCGAGTAAGCCCGGCTAGTGATGGTCGTCAGTATCGACGAAGTCGCTGTCGTCTTCTTTGAGCGTTGCGCTCCAAAAAGTGGCCTTGCCCCAATACCACACACCGACACCGACCGCTGCGTAGACGGCGATGCCTTCGAGCAACCCAAAGTCACCGGCCCATAGGAACAGCGCGAGGACCAAAATGGTCGCGACAATCGCGATGACTTGCTCGATGCGCTTCTCACGGGCGCGCGCACGGGCGACGTGCTCGGTGATGGGTTCTCCGCAGTGCGGGCAACGACCAGCGGGCTTGCGCACCAGGGGCTTGCCGCAAGCCGGACAGTCAATTTTGGTTGATACCGCCATACCCGAGTGCGCGAGCAGGCGAGCGCAGCAGCGACCAACCGGCTCTGTCCCAGTACCTCAAGCCTAGCCCCAAACGAATGGATCGGCCAGCCGACGGCCGATTAGACGCCGACCTATCTGCGAATGAAGCTCAGCCGGCGGGCCGGCCCGACGCCGCGCCGGCCCGCCGGCAAACTAAGCTTCAGCCGCGAACGACTGCAGCGCAGGCTGCTCTTCGAGCGGCGTGCGGCTCATCAGAGCACGCGGCGACTCGATGCGAGCATGCTCGCGTCGGACCGGTTTCTTCGCCTGCGCAAAGAGGCGGCCACGACGTCGGCTGCGCTGCCCATCGCGCCAGTCGAGCAGTCCCTTGCGCGCGTACTCGCAATCAATGCTGAGCAAGGCACACACGTTGTTGAACGAAAACACGCTGCGATCGTCGTCCTCAGAGATCCAAACCTCCGAATCGACATACAGCTGCCGCCGTTTACTGTCGCGCGCGTGAATATGCTTTTGAAAGCACTCGACCGCGTCCTGCATGATCGCTACGACCAACCGGTGCTCTCCGCTCTTGTATTTCTTGCGCTTTAACTGCGCGAAATACTGCACCGGCAACAAGACGTCGGGCTCGAAGATATCGTTGAGGCGCTCTTCGGCCTCGTGACGATCGCGTTCCGCATCCGCCATCACATCTACTCCTACCCCATCAACCCGTCAGACAACCGCGACCGGCGCCGAACGCTAACGGGCGTTCCTACATCCGCCACACAACGAGACCCGCCCCTTGCCATTGCAAGGCGCGCGAGACTCGCACACTAGAACGATCACCTAACTCAACTGGCGGGGAATTGTAAAGGAGAAAACCACCACATCAACCCCAGCCACCACAAAACCCACAGTGCCACAAAATGTTCCAGAAGCGAAGAGGTTTTTGGCGTCGCAAAAAAAAAGAACCGGCCGGCAATTAGCCGCCCATATACGCTGTTCAGACGATGAACGATTCGCCGCAACCGCAGCTGCGCTTGACGTTGGGATTGACAACTTGGAAGCCGGCGTTGGTCAAAGTGTCGGCGTAATCAAGCTCGCTGCCGGTCACATAGAGGAAGCTCTTGCGGTCGATCAGCAGCTTGGCACCGTCACGTTCGAAAATCTTGTCGCCTTTGCGTTCGGTGTCGAGGTCGATCTTGTACTGGAGTCCCGAACAGCCACCGCCGACAACTTTGATGCGCAAACCGTCCTTGGGTTCACTGGCGGTCGCAACGAATGTCGAGATCTTCTTGGCTGCCTGTTCGGTGAGGGTGATCATGCCGTGTTCCTTTGTCCGCTGCCGGGGCCGGTTGTCCCCGGTC
Organism: Deltaproteobacteria bacterium; assembly: GCA_029262415.1. Classification (GTDB taxonomy): domain Bacteria; phylum Desulfobacterota; class Binatia; order UBA1149; family JAJCZL01; genus JAJCZL01. The sequence continues at coordinate 24,739 of JAJCZL010000075.1, forward strand.
TGTCGCGGTCTATTATATTACCGTCGGCGGCAGAGTCGTCGACGTCCTTTGAGCCCCCATTCGGGGGTGTCACGATCTGTTCTGAGCGCCCACCGGGCCCGTTTTTCGTGGCTTTGTAGTGCGGGGACAGCGCGCGCAGACGCTTCACCTCCGCAATCACGCGGTCGGCTACAATCTCGATTTCCGCGCCCGTGTTAAAGCGCCCAACTCCGAAGCGGATCGAGCTGTGCGCGGCTTCATCACTGAGACCGAGAGCGCGCAGCACGTAGGAAGGCTCGAGCGAAGCCGAGGTGCAGGCCGAGCCCGACGACAGCGCTATATCGCGCAAGCCCATCAGCAACGATTCGGCTTCGACGCAGGCGAAGCTGAGATTGAGATTGCCGGGCAGACGGTGGCCAAAATCGCCGTTGATACCGATCTGGTCAATCTCCGCTCCCAGCCTTTCGAGCAGTCGATCGCGTAACGCGGAGACCCGCTCGGCCTCGCTATCACGCTCGGCCGCGGCGATCTCGCACGCGGCGCCAAGGCCGACGATGGCCGGCACGTTGAGCGTACCCGAACGCATCCCGCGTTCGTGGCCGCCGCCATCCATTTCGGCGGCCAGCCGCACGCGCGGGTCGCGCGCCCTGACGTAGAGCGCGCCGACGCCTTTGGGGCCGTAAAACTTGTGAGCGGAAAGCGACGCCAGGTCGATGCAATCCTTTTCGACATCGAAGGGGATCTTGCCGACCGACTGCGCAGCATCAGTGTGGAAGAACACGCCGCGTTCGCGGGCAATCGCGCCGATCTCGCGGATCGGCGCGATAACGCCGATCTCGTTGTTCGCATGCATCACACTGACCAAAACCGTACAATCGGTCATCGCAGCGCGTACCGCCTCGGGGTCGATCAGCCCGCCCGCATCGGGGCGCAAACGTAGGATCTCGGCCTCGCCGCGTTCCTCGAGAACCTTGCAGGGGTCGAGAACCGCATGATGCTCGGTTGCGACCGTGATCACTTGCGCAAGCTTTCCCTGCCGTTTGCGCGCGGCCATCCGCACCACACCTTTTACCGCCAGGTTGTCAGCCTCAGTGGCACCACTGGTAAACACAATTTCTTTGGCACGGGCGCCGATCAGCCGGGCGACCTGCTCGCGGGCATGGTCGACGGCCTGCTCGGCCTGCCAACCTGCGTCGTGTGTGCGGCTGGCCGGGTTGCCGTAATTCTCGGTCAACGACGGCATCATCGCCTCCAGCACCCGCGGGTCGATCCGCGTGGTCGCATGGTTGTCCATATAAATTGCTGTTTTTGCAGGCTTCATGGTAGGCATCTGCTCGCGGTAATACTGGACCGATTTGTCTAGTATATAGGGCGGCCGGCCTGCGGGTTCAAGGCCTTTGCGACAACGCCGTAGCCAAATACCCGGCGGTATAGGAGCTTTCTACCCGCGCCACGACCTCAGGGGTCCCCGTAGCCACGATCCGTCCGCCGCCCTCGCCGCCGTCGGGACCGATATCGATGACGTGATCCGCGGTCTTAATGACGTCGATTTGGTGCTCGATCACGATCACCGTGTTGCCGGTCTCAACGAGGCGGCCGAGCACTTCGAGGAGTCGCCGCACGTCGGCGAAATGGAGCCCGGTGGTGGGTTCGTCGAGGATGTAGACGGTACGGCCGGTGGCACGTTTGGCCAGCTCTTTGGAGAGCTTGATGCGCTGGGCCTCACCGCCCGACAGAGTCGTGGCCGGCTGGCCGAGTCGAACGTACTCGAGCCCGACCGACGCGATGGTCTCCAACTTGCGGGTAGCGTTCGGTATCGAGGACAGAAACTCGCGCGCCTCGGCGATCGACATCTCGAGCACATCGGCGATGTTCTTGCCCTTGTATCGCACCTGCAGGGTTTCCCGATTGTAGCGACGGCCCGCGCACACGTCACAGGTGACGTAGATGTCGGGAAGAAAGTGCATCTCGACGCGCACCGCTCCGTCACCGCTGCACCCTTCGCAACGCCCGCCCTTTACGTTGAACGAGAAACGCCCCGCTGTGTAGCCGCGGACCTTGGATTCCGGGAGCATCGCGAACAGGTCGCGCACGTCGGTAAACACCCCCGTGTAGGTAGCCGGATTTGAACGTGGGGTGCGCCCAATCGGTGTCTGGTCGATGTCGATGACTTTATCGACAAGCTCCAAACCTTCGATCGACTCGCACTCACCAACCTGGCCGGATGCTCCGTACAGGTGCTTGGCCAGCGCGGCATACAACGTGTCGATTACCAACGAACTCTTACCCGAACCTGAAACACCGGTCACGCAAGTCATTTTGCCCAGTGGAAACGCTACGGTGACGCCGTCCAGGTTGTTGTGGCGGGCACCGCGGACGATCAGTTCGCCGGCATCGCCGTTACGCCGCTTAGCCGGAACCTCGATGCGCTCGCGGCCGGACAAAAACGCACCGGTGACCGAAGCCGCGTCGGCGGCGATCTCGGCCGGTGTCCCCGCCGCGATTATGCGGCCGCCGTTGCGGCCGGCGCCCGGTCCCATATCGATGACGTGGTCGGCCTGTTCGATGGTGTCGGCGTCGTGCTCGACCACGATCACGCTGTTGCCGCTATCGGTCAGCCGGCGCAGGCTCTTGAGCAGCTTGGCATGATCGCGCTGGTGCAGGCCGATCGACGGTTCGTCGAGTACGTACAGTACACCCGTGAGTCCCGCGCCGATCTGCGTTGCAAGCCTGATACGTTGTCCTTCGCCGCCCGAAAGCGTCGCCGTGGGACGCGAGAGACTCAAGTATCCGAGCCCGACCTCGAGCATGAAGCGCAGTCGTTCTTCGATTTCCTTGAGGACCAGTTTGGCGATGTCTTGGTCGCGCCGCGAAAGCTTCAGCGAAGCGAAGAAATCGACCGCCGCAAGCACCGACTTAGACGACACCTCGTCGATACTGGTATCGCCGACCAGCACGCAGCGCGATTCGCGCCGCAGGCGTGCGCCGTCGCAAGTCTCGCAGGTCTTCTCATGCATGTAGCGTTCGAGTTCGCCACGCACCCAATCTGATTCGGACTCGCGATAGCGCTTTTGCAGGATCGGGATGATCCCCGAGAAACGCTTTCCTGTGCGCAAACGCGCGGCGGTCTCGGCTCCGAGTGCGCGCCGCCGTTGTTCGTCGAGTCCGTAGAAAATCGACTCGCGCGCATCCGCGGGCAGATCCTTGTAGGCATCGGCCGGTGAGGCCCCATAGGCCTGACACAGACCGGCAACAGCGCGTGCATACTTGGTCGAAAGCCGCTTATTCCACGGCCCGATCGCACCCTCAGCGAGCTTCGCGTCGCGGTTGACTACCATCAGTTCAGGGTCGAAGGTCAGCGAGCGTCCGATCCCGTTACAATCGGGACACGCGCCCTGCGGGCTGTTGAATGAAAACATCCTCGGGGTGATCTCGGCATAGGAGATCCCGCAGTGCGCACAAGCAAAGCGGCGGCTGAAGGCGCGCTCATTGGTATTCGCATGCTTGCCGTTCTTCGCCACACGCGCCGGCTTGCTGCCGCCGGTTACCACCGTGAGGTTGTGGTCGGCCAGCCGTAGCGCAGTCTCAACCGATTCGGTCAGGCGCTTCTCAATACCCGCACGCATGACCAGCCGGTCAACGACGATCTCTATGGTGTGTTTGGCCTGTCTATCGAGGTTGATGGTGCCGGCGAGTTCGACGGTTTCACCGTCGATCCGCGCACGCGTGAAACCGCGTTTGCTGAAAGCCGCAAGCTCCTTCTTGTACTCGCCCTTGCGCCCACGCACCACCGGCGCGAGAAGCTCCACTTTGGTTTTTGCCGGCAGTTCCATGATCTGCTCGACGATCTGTGCGACCGACTGCGAGCTGATCTCGCGTCCACATTCATAGCAGTGCGGTTTGCCGACCGTCGCATACAGAAGACGTAAGAAGTCATAGACTTCGGTGGTTGTCCCCACCGTCGAGCGCGGGTTACGGCTGGTAGTCTTTTGCTCGATCGAGATCGCCGGCGAGAGCCCCTCGACCGAGTCGACGTCGGGTTTCTTCATCTGGTCGAGAAACTGCCTGGCGTAGGCAGACAGCGACTCGACATAGCGGCGTTGCCCTTCGGCGTAGATGGTGTCGAAGGCGAGAGACGACTTGCCGGAACCCGACAGTCCGGTCAACACGACCAGCGCATCGCGCGGGATCGTAACGTTGATGTTTTGGAGATTGTGCTCCCGGGCACCCTGAATGACGATGCTGTCGCTCACGTTGGTTCGCCGGTCAAGCGCCGGCGAGTGCCTCCTTCAAGCCTGCCAACTCACCCTCCACCAGCGCTTTGTACTCGGCCAAGTGCTCTTCGTTGTCCGCCTCGAAACGCATCACCAGCACCGGCTGGGTGTTCGAAGCGCGGATCAGCCCCCAACCGTGCTCGAACTTCACACGCACACCGTCAACATCTACTATGTCGTGGCCGAGTTCACGGAAGCGTTCGCAGGCGCGTTCGGCGAGGATGAACTTCTGGTCGTCGGGGCAGTCGATGCGAATCTCGGGGGTGAACGATGCGGGCGGAAGATCGCTCAGCATATCGGAAAGTGAACGGCCTTCGCGTTTGACGATCTCGATCGCGCGGGCACCCGCATAGATGGCATCGTCGTAGCCGAAGTAGCGGTCGGCGAAGAAAACGTGCCCGCTCATCTCGCCGCCGAGTAGCGCACCGGTCTCTTTCATCTTGGCCTTGAGCAGCGAGTGCCCCGCCTTCCACATGATCGCCTTGCCGCCGCGATTCTCGATGTCGTCGTAGAGGCGCTGCGAGCACTTTACTTCGGAAACGAAGATAGCACCCGGACTCCGCTCAAGGATGTCGCGGGCGAACACCACCATCATTTCATCGCCCCAGATAATGCGTCCCTGATCATCAACCAGCCCGACGCGGTCGGAGTCGCCGTCAAACGCGATGCCCATGTCGGCCTTGTGCTCGCGCACGGCGGCGATCAGATCTGCAACGTTCTCTTCAACGGTGGGATCGGGGTGGTGGTTAGGAAAGGTTCCGTCCGGCTCCGAGTACAACTCGATGACTTCGCAGCCCATTGCGCGGTAAAGCGCCGGCGCGACCGGGCCGGCGGTGCCGTTGCCGCTATCGGTGACGATGCGAAGCCCCTCACCGCAGCGGCCGAAGTGCTCCTCGAGAAAGCCGAGGTATGCGGGAATGATCGGGTAGGTCTCTTCTTTGCCGCTGCCGCGGGCCAGGTTGCCGGCTTCGATGATCTTTTGGATTTCTTTGATCCCGGCGCCGTAGATCGTCGACTTACCGATACAGATTTTGAAGCCGTTGTACTCGGGAGGGTTGTGACTACCCGTAATGTGGATGCCGCCCAGAAGATCGAGGTGATGAACGCTGAAGTACAGCAGCGGGGTCGGGCACATCCCGATATCGATCACGTCGACGCCGGTCGAGCGGATCGCTTGCTTCAAGACTTCCTTATAAACCTCGCCGCTCAGCCGCGCGTCACGTCCCACAGAGATGCGGGTGATGTTCTGCTCGCGCAGCTTGGTACCGTAAGCGCGCCCGAGCGCCTCAACGAAGCCTTCGTCGAAGTCTTTGCCCGCGATCCCACGGATGTCGTACTCGCGAAAGATTTCCGGATTCATCTTCATCGCCACATCTCCTTCAATCCGCGATAACGCGCCTACGCACCATCCGTGCGGCCACTAGGAGCGCTTCGCGCATACTGCCTTCGTCGGCCTTGCCGGTACCGGCAAGGCCGTAGGCCGTCCCATGGTCTGGTGAGGTACGTATAATGGGCAGCCCCATCGAAATATTGACTGATTTGCCGAACTCGACGAGCTTGAGCGGTATCAAGGCCTGGTCGTGGTACATGCAAATCACGCCATCGTACTGACCGTCCTTGGCAGCCGCAAACAGGGTATCGGCCGGCAACGGCCCTTCAACATTGATACCGGCTCGGCGCAGGGCAGCTACCGCCGGTGCAATCTTGGCGGCTTCTTCGTCACCAAACAACCCGTCTTCGCCGGCGTGCGGGTTCAGCGCTGCCACCGCCAGCCGCGCGCGATCGACCCCGTGAAAACGTCGCAGGTGTTTGGCGGTGATTTTCGCCGCCCTGACGATAGCCTCGGTGGTAAGCGCCTCAGACACCGATGCCAGTGCAATATGTTCAGTAACCGGGATTACGCGCAGCTTGCGGCCGGCGAGCATCATCACCGCCTGGTGACCCGAGATCTCTGAGAGATAACCGGTGTGCCCGCTAAAGCTGCGCCCCGAGCGGGCAACCCACGCCTTATTGACGGGGGCCGTAACCAATGCCGCAGCGTCTCCCTTCAATACCTGCGCGGCGGCGGCTTCGAGATAGGCGAACGCCGCGTTGCCGGCACGCTTGCCGGGCCGTGGGCGACCGGCAGTGAACCCTTTGCCGCCTAGGTGGACGATTTCCTCGATTGCCGTCGGCGCCCCGGCACCGACGGCGCGCCGGGCGCACTCGATCAAGCTACGGTCTCCGTAGACCTGCAGACGCATCGCGCGAATCACGCGCGGGTCGGCCGCTGCGCGCACCAGCACTTCGGGGCCGACTCCAGCAGGATCACCCATGCTGACCGCAACAAGCGGTTTCACTGAAGAGCGAGCACCTCGTCGTAGAATTCGGCAACGTAGTGACGGTCACGCAGGTCGCTCTGAATCCAACGGCGGAACCGCGACTCGAGTTTTTCGTCGTAGAGTTTGCTGCGGATTTCTTCCTGCACCTCAGCGAGCGGAACCCGGCCGGTCTCCATCTTCTTGTGCAGGCGCAGAATGTGCACGCCTTGGCGCGAAGGCAGCGGCTCGCTGACCTCTCCCTCTCTCAGCTTCGCAACCGCGGCCTCGAACTCCTCGGACATGGTGCCGCGCTTGAAGACTCCGAGGCTGCCGCCCTCGGCCGCGGTCGGACCCTTAGAGTATTTGCGTGCCGCGTTCTCGAATGCGCGGGCACCAGCCGCTGCTTCCTCGCGTACGGCACGCGCCTGCTCAAGCAACTCGTCCACACTTGCCTGCGTCGGGTCGGGCGGAACCGGCAAGAAAATGTGTCCGATCTCGACACGCTCGGGCAGCGCAAATGGATCTTCGGATTCCCAGTAACGCTGCACCTCTTCGGGTGTTACATTTACGCGGGCGCGCACCTCGCGGTTGATCAGCTGCGCCTTCCTGACCTCGTCGCGCATCCGTTCGAAGTACTCGTCCCACGTCAGTCCAACCTGTTCGAGACCCTGTGTCACTTGCTCACGCGAAGTCCGGTTCTGTGCAAACACACGGTCCATATAGATCTGAACGTCTTCGTCGGAAGCCACGATGCCGTGCTTGCGATACTCGGTGCCGAACAAGCGCTCATTGATCAGAGCTTCGAGGATCACGGCGTTGTTGCCGCGTTCTTCGGGAGGCAACATCCGCGCACTCTTGAGACGGAACGCCTGAAACTCGCGCAACGTTATCGGTGTGCCGTCAACGCTGGCGACCACCGCCGCGAGCAACTGCGGCGCAGCTTGGGCGAGGCCGGGCGCGAGGAGCAGCGCCGCCTGCAGCGCTGCTACGCAAAAAAACGCGGCTGCACACCGTAGCGCCGACCGCCGACTAACGCGGGAGCCCGGACCGGCAGGCCTGGGCAGTCTATCGCAGGCTCGTAGCTGCCAAATCATCATGATCTCCTTGTGCAAACGCTTCGATGCCGCTCGAGGCGAGCAATCCTTCGAGCATCTCTTGTATCGCGTCAACGGTCTGGTCCCAACTCTGGGCCTTGATCCGCACCGTAAAGGTTCCGTCGGGCCGCAGTTTATACCGCTTCGGGGCACTCGCGGCCAGTCCGATCAGCGCCTCGGCTGAAACCGGTGATGCTTCGTGGAACTTGACCACACATGTCTCGCTCCCGGCCTTGAGCTGCTCGACGGCAAGCCGTTTCAACGCGGGGCGCAGCGCCATGATGCGCAAGAAGTCCTCGACCGGCTGCGGCAATGGGCCGAAGCGGTCGAGCAGTTCCTCGCCTATGGTCTCCAGCTCACTCGCATACTCGACGTTGGCCATGCGCTTGTACATCAGCAGCCGCTCACCGATGTCGTCGATATAGCCGTCGGGGATGAACGCTTCGGCGCCGAGTTCGATCTCGGGTTCGACGCGCGGACCGACATCCAGGCCGCGCACTTCCTTCGTCGCTTCTTCGAGCATCCGCATGAACATATCGAAACCGATCGCTGCGACCTGTCCGGACTGTTGCTTGCCGAGCAGGTTGCCCGCACCGCGAATCTCCAGATCGTGGGCGGCAAGGCGAAACCCGCTGCCGAGGTCGTCCAGTGTTTGCAAAACCGCCAGCCGCTTGCGCGCCGTCTCATTGATCATGCGCTCGGCCGGAACCAGCATGTAGGCGTATGCGCGGCGGTGTGAGCGTCCCACGCGGCCGCGGATCTGGTAAAGCTGCGCAAGCCCGAAGGCGTCGGCGCGGTTGATGATCATGGTGTTGGCGTTGGGGATGTCGAGGCCCGACTCAATGATCGTCGTACAGACCAGGACATCGATGCGGTGTTCTAGGAAATCGAGCATCACCTTTTCAAGCTCGCCCTCTTTCAGTTGCCCGTGTCCGACGCCGATGCGCGCGCCCGGCACCAGCTCACGAATTTTTTCGGCGAGGCTGCCGATGTTGGACACGCGGTTGTGCACCACAAAGGTTTGCCCGCCGCGGCCGAGTTCGCGCAGGATCGCTTGCTTGATCAACCCCTCGTCGTAGCGCGCGACATAGGTACGGATCGCCAGGCGATCAACCGGGGGCGTTTCGATAAGGCTCATGTCGCGAACGCCGCCGAGAGCCATCTGTAACGTACGTGGGATCGGCGTGGCGGTGAGAGTCAGCACGTCGACCTCGCGCTTGAGGCCCTTGATTTTTTCTTTCGCTGCGACACCGAAGCGGTGCTCTTCGTCGATCACCAGCAAGCCGAGCTTTGCGAAGCTCACGTCCTTTTGCAGAATCCGGTGGGTGCCGATAACCACATCGATGGTTCCGGCCTTGAGACCCTCGACTACCTCTGCGTTCTCGGCGCGCCCCTTGAAGCGCGACATCATCGCGACGTTAACCGGATAACCGTCGAAGCGACGTCCGATAGTCTGATAGTGCTGACTCGCCAGCACCGTAGTCGGAACCAGGACCGCGACCTGGCGTCCGCCCATGCAGGCGAGATAGATTGCGCGCATCGCGACCTCGGTTTTTCCGTAGCCTACGTCGCCGCACACCAAGCGGTCCATTGGTTTGCCGCCGGTGAAATCGCGCACCACGTCGGCGATCGCTTGGCGCTGTCCTTCTGTTTCTTCGAAGGGAAAGTGGCCCTCGAACTCCTCGTAGTCGCCGCCTGGACGCGCAAACGGCGTACGCGCATTGATCGCACGGAAGGCTTCGAGTTCGAGCAACTCCTCGGCCATCGCGAGAATGCTTTCTTTGGCGCGTGTCTTCGCGCGCACCCACGAGGTACCGCCGATCTTGTCCAAGCGCGGACCCGCGCCGCCGGCGGCGCCGATATACTTTTCGACCACGTTGATACGATCAACCGGAAGGTAGTAACGATCGCCGCCCGCATACTCGAGATGGATAAAGTCGCCTTCGGTGCCGCCGGCACGCAGATGTTTGAGACCTTGGTACAAACCGATGCCGTGATCGACGTGCACCATGTAATCGCCCGGCGCGATGTTGCCGAGAATCGTCAACGCACGGGCACGTGAAACTCTGCGATGCGCGCGCACGCGTCTGCGCTCGCCGAAAATCTCTTCGTCGGTGATGACGCTCAGGCCCTGACCGGGAAGCGCGAACCCGTCGCTCAGGTGGCCTTCGACCAGCCACAGCTTGTCCTCTTTGGCCGCAAGCGCCTCGGGAAACGAACGGGTACGCACAACGCCTTCGACCGCGGCAATCGAAAGCAGGTGCTCGAGGCGATGGAGTTGGGTGGGATCAGACGCAGTCACAATCAGCTTGGTGTTGGGACCACGCAGCTTCGCGAGCTCGGCGACCAGCGGCGTAAACCCCTCCGAGGTTTTCGTGGCCTTCATTTTCGCGCGAACGGCTAACAGCGAGGAGTTCGATTTGACGTCGATACGATAACGCCGGTCGCCGGGTTCGCCGCCGGATTCGAGCGCCTCGGCGAAGTCGACCTCGATAAGCGGTTTGGCCGCAAGCGCTCTGCGCAATACCTCGGCACCTACAAACAGTGCGCCGGGCTCGGGATAGAAGCTTCCGGCATCCGAGGCCGCGCCTTCGGCCATGACCAAGCGGTCGGCTTCGCGTTCGATGGTCTCATCGACCGATGGTGCATCGATGACGACTGTCAACGTGCCCTTGGGGAGATAATCGATGATCGTCGTCCGCTGCTCGAACGCGAACGGCATGAACAACTCGTAGCCGGGAAAGCGAAAGCCTCCCTGCAAGGTCTCGTCAAGCTCGCGCCGCTCGCCGCTGGTCATGTCGAGTTCGTCGCAGCGGTGGTTGACCGCGCGTCGAAGTCCGGGGTCGGCCAGCGCCTCGAGCGATACCACGCTGACCGGCAACACCACCAACTCTTCCATGCGCTCGATCGAGCGCTGGTCGGACGGCTCAAACGAGCGGATCGACTCAACGGTGTCACCGAACAGCTCACAGCGAGCCGGGTAGGCGTAGCCGGGAGGCCACAAGTCGGCGATGCCCCCGCGCACGGCGTACTCACCGGGTTCTTCGACCAGACCGACTTTCCTATAGCCGAGGCCTTCGAGTTGCTGGCGAAATGAGTCCAAGTCGAGTTCATCATCTGTGACGATGTAGGCCGCGTCTTTCGTGTAGCGCCGGGTCGGCGGAGTTCGCAGCGCCATCGCTTCCGGTGAAGTCACAACGATTGGAGCGGGCATCTGCAAAAGTTGGTACAGCGCCGCAGCGCGCGCGGCTTCTGTTTCGATCGCCGGCGAGATCAGTTCCAGCGGCGGCGTCTCGCGGGCCGGAAAATGATGCACCCGGCGCGCAAGAAACGGCTCATCGGGTGACTCGCCGAGCACGGTTTGGAACTCGCGGGCCAGTTCTTCGGCGCGCGACGTCGTCGCGGCAACCACTAACGCCGGCCGCGCAGCGGCTTCGAGCAAATGCGCGAGCACCAGTGCCGTGGCTCCGCCGCGTAGGCCCTGCAGATGCCAGGAGAGTTCCGGAAAGGACGCTAGCTCTTTCTTTAGGTACGCGGGTAGCGCTTCTGTCGATTCCTCAGACAAATCCGCTTCAGATCAGCTCGGCCAACGCGCGCAGACCGAGTAGGTAGCTGGTCGGTCCAAAACCGATTACCTGGCCGGCGACAACGTCGCAGAGCAGCGAGCGGTGGCGGAACTCTTCACGCTTGTGGATGTTGGAGAGATGCACTTCGACCACCGGCAAAGCGACCGCGAGGACCGCATCGCGAAGCGCGACGCTGGTATGCGTGTAGGCCGCAGGGTTGATCAGGATTCCGTTCAAGCCGCCGCGGGCGCCTTGGATGGCGGAAACAAGGTCGCCTTCGCTGTTTGACTGGAACGAGACCACCGCGATCTTCAGTTCTTTACCCAAACGCACCAGCGACTTGTCGATCTCTACGAGCGTCGTACCCCCGTAAGTCTCAGTCTCGCGGGCACCGAGCAGGTTCAGGTTCGGACCGTGGACAACGAGAACACTCTTGTCTTCGACGATTTTTATTTTGTTTGGCATCTGTTCATCCGTTAACCGAGTGCGCGTAGCGCCGCGCGCGGCGCGAGCTTCTCTTCACAACAACTGCCGATGCCCTTAGTAAGGATAAACCTCACCTCGCCACCGGCAGCTTTCTTATCGAATGCGATCGCGTCGACCAACGCCTTGCGGTCAAGATCCGCGGGGATCGCCGTCTGCAGCCCAAGCCTTTTGAGCAGCGAGATCAGGCGCTCGACGTCGCCCTCGCTGCAGAGGCCGCGTTCGAGCGAAAGCCTCGCAGCCGCAACCATGCCCATCGCGACCGCTTCGCCGTGCAAGAAACGCCGGTACTTGCTGACCTTCTCGACGGCATGACCGAAGGTGTGGCCGAAATTCAAGGTCGCGCGCAGACCGGCATCGGTCTCGTCTTTGGCAACCACATGCGCCTTGAGCTTGCAGCAGCGCGCGACGACTTCGGTCATCAGTCCGGCATCGCGCGCGCCGACCGCCACGCTGTTGCGATCAAGCAAGTTGAAAAGCGGCTTGCTCATGATCACGCCTTTCTTGACGACCTCGGCCAGACCCGCCCGGTATTCGCGGTCGGGCAGCGTCGACAGTACCGCAGTGTCGGCTACCACCAGCGAGGGCTGATGAAAGGCACCAATCAGGTTCTTTCCGTGCGCGGTGTTCACGCCGGTTTTGCCGCCGACGCTGGAATCGACCTGCGCGAGCAGCGTGGTCGGAACCTGCACAAAGCGAATGCCGCGTAGAACCGTCGACGCGACAAAGCCCGCCACGTCTCCAACTACACCGCCGCCGAGCGCAACAATCAACGTGTCACGCGCACCGCCGCCGTCCAGAACTGCGTCGTAGAGATTGGATACGGTTCTTAGATTCTTGAAACGTTCGCCGTCGGGCATTTCCAAGACTTCGATCTTCGCACGACCGGGAATTCCTCGCAGCGAGCGTTCGAGTCGAGCACCGTAGAGCGAACGCACCAGCGCGTTGGTGATCACCACCACGCGCCCGGCCGGCTCGAGTTCGCCGACCAGCCGACCGGTGTCGCTGAGCAGGCCCGCGCCGACGTGAATCGGATAGGACCTGGCACCGAGCGAGACCTTTACGACGGTGCCGACCCCCGCCCCGTTGTCGCCACCGGTACGGCGTGTATCCGAGCTGCGGCGTGTCGCCATCTCAGGCGTCCCCCGCCCTACGCAAGCGCGGCTCGAGCATCGCGGCAACGCGCGCAGAAGACTGATCGATGCTCAGGCCGTCGGTTTCGACAAGGACATCGGCACTACGGTAAGCATCCATGCGTTTGAGCCACAGCTCTTCGAGACGCCTTGCCGCCTCCGGGCCTTTCGCCAGTGGACGCTTCGAGCCACGTCGAATGCGCTCCATGATGGTCTCGAAACTCGCGATCAAGCACACAACGACACCGTGACTGCGCAACACTTCGCGGTTGGCCGGGTCAACGAAAGTGCCACCGCCGGTGGAGATCACGCTGGGCTCTTGCAGGTTCAACGCACGCACGGCTTCAGCTTCGATGCGACGGAACCCGACCTCGCCGTCAGTTTCAAAAATACTGGCTATGGAGCGCCCCTGCTGGGCTTCGATCGATTCGTCGAGGTCGATGAACGGGCGCCTCAGACGCGACGCGAGGTGGCGACCGATCGCGGTTTTTCCGCTTGCCATGAAGCCTGTGAGCACAACATGGATCAACGCGTATCCCAGCCGATCTGCTGGAGATACCCGTGGTAGTTGCGGGTAATCTCGGTGAGCGAATCGCCGCCGAATTTTTCTAGAAACAGTCTTGCAAGTTCGTAAGCAACAACCGCTTCGCAGATCACCGCAGCGGCGGGGATAGCGACGACATCGGAGCGTTCGATCGTCGCCTTCGATTCCTCTTTAGTCGCGATATCAACCGAACGCAGTGGGCGCATCAAAGTAGAGATCGGTTTGAAAGCGACGTGCACGACCAGCGGTTCACCTGAGGTCATGCCGCCTTCGGTTCCTCCGTAGTTGTTCGAGGCGCGGCCGACACCGTCTTCGGTCTTGACGATCTCGTCGTGGATTTCCGAGCCGCGCACACGCGCGGCGTGAAAGCCGACGCCGACCTCGACGCCTTTGACGGCTTGAATACCCATCAGTGCGCCCGCCAATCGCGCGTCGGTCTTGCGGTCCCAGTGCACGTAGCTTCCCAGGCCCGGGGGCAGACCGGTAACACATACCTCGACGACCCCACCGAGCGTGTCGCCGCTGTTGCGGCAATCGTCGATCAGCTCGATCACGGCCTTCTCGGCGGCCGGGTCGGCCATACGGACTTCAGATTTCTCGGCAGCCATGAAGACCGACTCGGGAGTTTTGCCGGCGTAGTCGGCCTTGATGCCGCCAATCTCCAGGCAGTAACCCATCGTCTTGATGCCGAACTGTTCGAGGATCTGACGTGCAAGACCACCTGCGGCGACGCGCGAAGTGGTCTCGCGCGCCGAAGCACGCTCGAGAACGTTGCGAACGTCGGAGTGGTCGTACTTCTGGCTGCCGACCATGTCGGCATGGCCGGGACGCGGCCGGGTCACAGCGATCGAATCGTCGCGGTCGGCGGGATCGGCCGACATCTTTTTGCTCCAGTTCTTCCAGTCCAGGTTCTCGATCACCATCGTCACCGGCGACCCCATCGTCTCGCCCCAGCGGATGCCGGAGTGGAACTGAACCTGGTCGTTTTCGATCTTCATGCGCCCGCCGCGGCCGTAGCCCTGTTGGCGACGCGCGAGGTTATGATTGATCGTATCGATCGAGATCGGCCAGCCGGCGGGCATTCCTTCGACGACTACCGTCAGACAAGGCCCGTGCGACTCTCCGGCAGTCAAAAGACGGAGCATCGCGCCACGCTATCACGGCGAGATTGCAGGTAAATCCCCTGAGGCCCGCGTAAGCCCCGCAAGCGTGCACGCATTTGGCGGGCCGCTCCCCCATGAGTTGCCCGGCTCACCGGCCTAACGGTTGCACGCATTTGGCACTTGACCCTTGCCCTCGGTCCGACATGCCGCCTCCTCGGTTTGCCGGACATTCACAGTTGCGTATTCGCATAGTCGTGCACTCGCGTATCTTAGAACTGCTTTTCAGTGAGGCCCCAGCCAATGGCCACGACGGTGGGAGCGTCTGACCAAAACTTCGGTTTTCAAAGAACGCGCGGGCAGCCTGAGCGGCAACCCCCTGATAGGGGCGAATCTAAAACAAAAGTAGAGCCTTCGTCAAGCTCTAACTCACCAACAAAACGGAGATATGTCGGATCTGTAATATTTCGACGTGTACTTCGTTTCGGACCAGCACCGGCCGAGTCTTGCACCGTCAGCGTGGCACCGTCAGTGCGGAGCCGTCAGTGCGCGGCGGTCACTGCGAGCCAGGCCCCGCCGCGACCGCCGCGGCGCCGATGATTGTCGGCGTAACCAACACCAAGAGTTCCTCGGTCTCGCGCTCGGTACTTCGCTTACCGAACAGGTGACCGAGAACCGGGATCGAGCGCAGCCCCGGCACACCCGTTCCCGAGCGCGTGCTCCCGCGGCGCAGCAGCCCGCCCAACACCGCGGTTTCGCCGCTGGCCACGACCAGTTCGGCTTCTACCAGGCGGCTGAACTCCTCGGGGATGCCGTCGGGCGGTTGTGGGGGTCCGAGCGTACTCGACTCGGCTTCGATCTCGAGCAGCACCCGGCCGCCCGCAAGAATCTGCGGCGACACGTGCATGCTGACACCTACCGGAATCTCTTCAACGGCGCGTGAGTTGCCGCCGACGCTAAGGCCGGCCTCCCCTTCTAGTAGTGAAGTGCGGTCGGGCAAGCGGATGCGCAATACGCGTACGCTTTCTATGCGGGCTGCACGTCCCTCGAGTACAACTACGCGGGGGCGCGAAATGATCCTGACTCGTCCTGCGGATTCGAGTGCGGCAAGGCGCGCGCTGACCGCACGACTACCTGCAGTTGCGAACAACAAAGCCGCCGATTCCCCGGGTGCGTCGGCGGCCGGCAGGTCGACCTGTGCGCCGAAACGCCCGTCGGCGTGCCACTGAATGCCGAGTTCTTCACGTGCCGAGCGCGAGATCTCGACGATCTCCGCCTCTAGGCGCACCGGTCTGCGTGGGACGTCGAGTTCTTGAAACAAAGCTGCGGCAAGCTCGACGCCGCCGGACGGCCCGGTCAAGACAACCGCGCCGGCGACAGGGTCGGCGTCTGCGGTGACGTTGAAACCGCGTACCGTGGCTTGCAAACTTTCAGCGAGTTCGCGTGAACGTCCGCTCGACAGCGCGAGGATGCGCATCGCGGTATCGTCGTCGCGCGAATCGTGGCCGGCCTCGGGGCCCGTCCTGGGGCTGGGGCTCGGCCCGGTTCTCGGGCCGGGCTTGGGTCCGGGCCTGAGGCCGGCCTCGGGCTCCGCGCGCACTGCGCCAGGTGCATCGACGCTAAGCCCGACCGACGAGCCGGGGTGCCCAGCGTGCGAGGAAGGACTTGTCCGGCGCACTTCGATCAGGTCTTCGCCAACCTCGAAATCGAAGCCGACTGTTCGCGCGAGCGCCTCCAAGCCCAGGCGCCAATCGACGTTGTCGAGTACCGCAGAGACCTCGCCCGACACCCGCGGGTCGATAACAACGCCGCGCCCGGCCTGCGCCGCAACACCGGCGAGCCACTCATCCAACGGTTTGCGTGCCGGACGCGCGGCGCGCTCTTTATGCGGCCGGCCCGCCGACGCTCGCTTCGCCGCTAACGCTGGTTCGGGCGCCGCCTTCGTACTGCCCGCGCTCTCCGCAATACGGGCAATGCCCGCAACACCGGCAACGCCCGCAGTGTCCGCAGTGCGATCGGCGCTCGCGGCCTGCGCGGCATCGGCGCCGGGCGCAGCTGCGATGCCGGGGAACACAAACGGGAGGATCCGACTCGCCACGTCCGCAATCTGCGCGGGAAGCAACCGGCTCGGCACCGACACCAACACCGCCATGCCGACTGCAAAGCCCGCTGCAACCACCGCAATGATTTTGCGCAGGCGCGGTGGCCGCCTCGCACGCCGCAGATCCGACCTAACCATCACCGGCCGCACCTCCCCCCAACCACGCAAGCGCCAGCCCGATCGGTACGCACAGCCGCTTGCCGGCCGCAGCGGCGGCGTGCTCGCACTCAGCGGAAACGCTTACTGCGGTTAGTGGATCCAAGTCGGCGGCATGTTCGGCCGCAACACCGAGAACGTCGGCCAGTGTCAGCAACGCGCAGTCTTGGGTGTCGACGACGGCAAGGTCGAGCCGGGCCGCACGGAAGAGATCTTCGAGATCGTCGAGCGCGCGCAAGTTCACCAACGCCCACGCCTCGGTGCCCTGCGCGGGAACGCGCCCGATCTCAGCTTTCGCCTCGGCCATCGCAGCCGCGGGCGATCCGCCCTCCAGCGCGCAATACTCGGCGCTGAGGCCGACTACATGCGGCAACTCGGTAGCCGATGCGGTACGCGCGAGCTCGAAAACCCCTGGGCAAAAACGCGTCGTGCCATGAGCATCCAACACCGACGCTTCGACCCACAAACACGAAACCAGCAGCGGTTCATCGCGGGTACTCGCGATCACCGCGAGCGTCAGCCGCTCTCGCCTCACATCCCAGAACGCCGCCCGTTTGCGCAGCCGCCTACGAAGTCGCCAACTCATCAATAAGGATGCTCGCGCAGACCGTAGCGACCCGTCAATGACTGAGGCGTCATAGCTGCCGAGCGCTGCCGCTTCGACAACTTCCCCCGCTCGTGAGACATCGTTGGGACACCCCGCAATGGCCGAGCACGACACCTTCGCGACGATTACGCCGCTGCCTGCAGTCCGCTCTTTGGGCATGCTGACCTACCAAGTGCCCGAAGACTTGCGTGCGCAAACCCAAGTCGGCGTGCGCGTCATCGTACCGTTGGGCCGCCGACGCATCACCGGGCTGGTCGCCGAAACATCGCAGACAGCGCCGATCGGCATTGTCACCAAGCCGGTCATTTCGGTGCTCGACCGCGAGCCGGTTGTCCCCGCCGAGCTCCTCACCCTCGCGCGTTGGATGTCTGAGTACTACATCGCGCCGTTCGCCGAGGTGCTCTCACTCGCAATCGGGCGGGGGCTGACAACCTCGTCTGCGCGAAACGTGTCATTAAAGGATGCGTCGGTTGCGAAGACGCCGACCGAAAAGAAAGTCGTCGCCGCGTTAGAAGAGGCCGGCCGCGCCCTCGACACGAGTGCGCTCAAGAAACGCACCGGTTCGTCTTCTGTGCTCAAGGCGGTCGCGTCGCTTGAAGAACGCGGCGGCGTATCGGTCGACGACAGCCTCGGTGAGCCCGACGTTAAGGCCAAACTGACGACTGCCTACCGCGCAATCGCCGAGCCCGAAGACGCCGTTAGCGAAACGCTGTTCGGCCGTGCGCCGCGCCGCCGCGAGGTGTTTGAGTACCTTTGGGCACTGCCCAAGCGCACCGCCAACATAGCCGAGCTTCAGGCGCTGTTTCCAAACCCCAAATCGCAACTCGACGCGCTCGAGACCGCCGGTATCGTCGAACGACTCAAACTCGAGTCCTACCGCGAACTCGATCTCGACAGCGAAGCCGACAAGATCGTAGAGCTGAGCGCCGACCAGCAGCGCGCGTATAAGACCATCAGTGGCGCGCTCGGAAGCTATGAGTCGCTGCTTCTGCACGGCGTTACCTCGAGCGGAAAAACAGAGGTCTACCTGCGCGCAATCGCTGACACGCTCGGGCGTGGAGAAAGCGCGCTGGTGCTGGTGCCGGAAATCCCGCTTACCCACCAGATCGTTGGACGCATGGTCGCACGCTTCGGCCCGACCGTAGCGGTGCTGCACAGCGAACTGAGCAGCGGCGAGCGTTGGGACCAATGGCGCCGCATCGCACGCGGTGAGGCACAGATCGTCGTCGGTGCACGCTCGGCGGTGCTCGCACCGCTTTCTAACCTGGGCCTGATCTGTGTCGATGAAGAACACGATTCGGCCTACAAACAAGAAGACGGCGTGCGCTACAACGGACGCGACGTCGCGGTTGTACGCGCGCGCCAACGCGGATGTCCGATCGTGCTCGGGTCGGCAACCCCGTCGATCGAGAGTTGGCGCAACGCCGGCACCGGAGCCTACACACTGGTCAGCATGCCGACCCGGGTGGCGGGCGCCGAACTGCCGAGCATGGAAGTCGTCGACCTCCGCGGTCGCGACATCGTCGCCACCGGCGGCCTTGGCGAGCATCTGTCGGCGCAAGTCAAACGCAACTTCGAAGAAGGCGGCCAGACGCTGTTGTTCTTGAACCGCCGCGGTACTGCCTCGGGGTTGTTCTGTTACCAATGCGGCGAAGGCATCACCTGTAACAACTGCAGCGTGTCGATGACGTTGCACGCAAAGGACGGACGACTCCACTGTCACTACTGCGACGAGCAGATGCGACCGCCGGCCACCTGTCCGTCGTGTCACGAAGACGCGCTGCGCAGCCTCGGGCTGGGAACCCAGCGGGTCGAGGCTGCGGTAATCGAACTGCTCGGCCCGGAGGCGCGCATCGCGCGGCTCGACCGTGACATCACCGCAAAGAAGGGCGCATCGGCCGAACTCTTGCGCGCGTGGCGCGCGGGCCGTTACGACGTCATGGTCGGCACACAGATGATCGCCAAAGGACACGACGCACACGGCGTAACTCTCGTAGGGGTGGTGCAGGCCGACATGTCGATCAGCGTTCCCGATTTTCGCGCGGGCGAGCGTACCTTCGGATTGCTCTCACAGGTGGCGGGTCGCGCCGGTCGCGGCATAAAACGCGGACGCGTGATCGTGCAAACCTACCAACCCGATCACTACGCCGTAGCCGCGGCCGCACGTCACGACTACCAGAAATTCGCCGACGCCGAGATCAAGGAACGCGAAGCGCTCGCCTACCCACCGTTCTCACGCATGGCGATCCTGCGTTTCGAAGGCACCATCGAAGCACGCACGATCTCGATTGCCGAGCAGGCCGCCGCCGTGGTCAGCGCGTACGCAGCCAAGTACCAAGGGCCGATATTGCGCGGCCCCGCGCCCGCTCCAATGGAACGCCTGCGCGGACGCTACCGATATATGCTACAGCTGCGCGACGCGCAGTCGGGTCTGGTGCGGGGTGCCGCGGCGGCAGTAGTCGAGCGGCTGTCGGATGCGGCGCGCAAGCTTGATGTGAGACTGCTCGTCGATGTCGATGCGGTCGATATGCTTTAACAGCGGTAGTCGCAGGCACACCCCTACCAGATAGCGCTGCGCACCCGCCGGCGGATCGATCGGTCTTTGGTCAGCAGGCCCCGCCCAGCGCTAAGCGCGTGGCCGACGATAACACGGTCGAAGGGATCGCGGGTCCACGTCAGAGTACGGGCCATGTCGGTGATCTTGCGAAAACCAGCGTCGCAAACCTCGAGCCCTATCGTTTCGCGAAGCGTTTCCTGAACAGTTCCGGCCTGCACTCGAAGCCGTTTGATCTCGTAGAGGAACTCCAACTCGAGCAAGACCATCGGAGAGATGAGAAGACTGTTCTCCTCGATAGCTCGCTTAGCGTTGCGACTGAACAGATCAGTCGTGCCGGCGTAAAGCCAAACTACGACATGCGTATCGAGGTAGATCAGGGTTTCCATTCACTCGACCAGTCCAGATGCACCAGGTCGTCGGGGTCACCGACGATCGCGTCCGGTTGGGGTTCGAGCCGCTCGAGTTTAGTTCGCGGAGGCTCGTCCGCAACGACGATCTTAAGAGTGCGGCCGCGCCTTTCGATCTCTATCGGAATTCCCGTTTCGAGAACCCGGTCAAGCAGTTTGTAAACGCTCTCCCTCAGCTTGGAAGCGGTTATTTTCACGCATTCAGAGTACATAAGATACGTACGTACGACAATGACTATTTACATACGTACGTGTCATAAACTGCTTGCATGATGGTATCTGATCAGATACCATCGAGGCTATGAATCCCACTCCGTCCCTCGCTAGAAGCGTTCTTCGCCAAGCGCGCAACAACGCAGGGCTGTCGTTGCGCGCCGCCGCGCAACGGGCTGCAACCTCACACCCAACTCTGGCCGCATACGAACAGGGCCGCAAAGTTCCCGGAGTCACCACCTACCTGCGGATCCTGCACGCCTACGGTTACGCCGCCGACATCGAGCTGTCCAAACGGATCCGCGAAGTTGACGGCTACCCGCGCGGCGAAGAGCTCGAAGCCGCACTTGAACTGGCGGCGCAGTTTCCAGCACGACACGCAAAGAAACTGAGCTACCCACGGTTCGGCACTCGATGAGTTCGCTGCCAAAAAAAATTATGCAAGTGCACCACGCGCTGCGCGATGCAGAACTGCCGCACGCGTTCGGCGGTGCGTTGGCGCTTGCGTGGTGTACGCAGCGTGCGCGCGGCACCATCGATATCGACCTCAACGTCTTCGTCGACGCCGCCCGTTGCCGCGAAGTCTGCGCCGCACTTCCAAAAGGCGTGAGCTGCGACGACAAGCAACTCGCGGCACTCGAGCGCGATGGTCAGGTGCGACTGTGGTGGGGCACCACACCCGTAGATCTCTTTCTCGATACCACCCCCTTCCATCAAGAGGTCATGGGCCGACGGCGCTGGGAACGGTTCGGTGGCGAAGACGTCCCGTTTCTTTCCTGTCACGATATCGCGGTGTTCAAAGTATTCTTCAACCGCACCAAAGATTGGGCAGACCTCGAGGAAATGCAGGCCGCGGGTACGCTGGACATAGCCCGCGTTGCGGGAGTATTGGTCGAGTACCTCGGAGTTGACGACGAAAGGGTTCGGCGGCTGAGCGAGTTGAACACGGCCACAGGCAAGTTCTAAGAAGGAGAATCAGTGATGTCCAAACCTGACCGCAAACAATCACTCCTGTTCACCGGTGCGCTACTCGTGCTCATAGGTTTACTGTCCGGCGTGGCAGTTCCGGCAATGGCAAACGCCCGACTCGGGCTCTCGGCGCACCTCGCCGCCGTACAAGGCGGAATGCTGGTCATGATCGTCGGGCTCGCATGGAGCCACGTCCACTTGGCCGAGCAACAGGCCCGCGTCGCGTTCGCCACAACCGTGTTCTCGAACTACGCCTTGTATGCCGCGCTGCAACTTGCCGCCGTGTTGGCCACCAGCCGTTCAACCCCGATCGCCGGCAAAGGCGCGGCGGGAAGCGTCGTGCAGGAATCACTCGTCGATACGCTCTTGTACGCAGGATCGGGCGCCGCACTGGTCGCGATTGGATTGGTTGCGTGGGGTTTGCGGCCCGGCGGGAGAGAAAGTTAGCTCGGCAGTAGATCGGCCATTGCCGGCCATCGAACCGATCCAGGTCTTTTCGCGTTCGGGTGTTGAAGGGTATTGAGGGTAAGCGGCGGTTGTTCGCGTTGGCGTCGCTCGGCTCATAGGAACCGGAACTCTACTCCATAGGCGTCATAGATCCGGCTTGCGCGGTGATCACATGTCAACAACCTAACGTCGTTTGCCGCGGCCGTCGCGGCGACGAGTGCATCGTAAGCCGAACCGCCGCGTACGTGGTGGTTGTCTAAGCCGACAACGAACTGCTTGAATCCACGCGGGTTCAATCGCAGGTAGGGGTCGGGGAACCTGGCAGAAAGAAACTCACGTACGAGGGCACCAGAGCAGCGGTGCGGGGCCGGTAGACGCGTGAGCACCGAATAGGTTTCCAATGCGCAGTGCTCGATCAGACTGAGGCCGGCGTCGAGCGCGTCACGTGCCGTGTTGTGGTGCTCGTGCCACGACGCGAACGCCGCAACCACAGTGCTGGTATCGGCAGCTGTCGCCGGTTTCACCGACGGACGCGCTCCAGCGACTCGCGGACCTCTTCGGCGGTCAGCTTGGGAAGTTTCTTGGCGCTTACCGCGACAACGCCTTGGCCACGTTTGCTCAACTGCATGGGGGTAGCGGCGACCTCCAACTGCAACATCCCGTCAACGGCGCGGATCTCCAGAGGCAAGCCCGGCTTGAGGTCGAGCGCCTCCCGCAGTGCTTTGGGGATGACCACGCGGCCGGCTGAGTCGATGGCAACTTGCATGGTATTAAGGATGGCAGAAATATGGTATCCGGACAATCGGTTTCGCATCCCTCGTGGTGCCAACGCCTGAAGCAAACCTAGCGCCGGCCTATCCGGGCCCGCAATGCCTGTGGTGCTATAAAGGTCAGCCGACGGCTGCGCCGCCTAACTTCACGCCAGGCAAGTCACCGTCACCGGCTGTCCCATCCCAAATTGCAGGACCCAATCATCCCGCTAGCAGAGGGCGGATCAAACTTATGCGCCGGCGTAAGTGACATCGCCTCCGTGACGGTCGGTCCCTTTTTGAACACGCTATCTCAAGGCTTTCAGTAGCCTAAGGCATGGGGTCTGCACGACGGCATCGAGCCAGTTGGCGTCGCGGTGCTATGCAAAAGCACCTCTTTTCGCAACGCCCACCCGAGCAAGACGGTTCGGGATCGAGGCGCGAGGCCTCCTGCAACTACGGCATAGAACTTGCCTTCAATCCGAGTAGCTGGGGCTCCGCAACCCAAACCAGCGCCAAACTACGATGAAAGCACCCGAGTCGCTCAGCAACCTGTCACCCAACGACCTGCAACGGCAACGCGGCAGCACCCTCACGCTGTTCGCCCTTTGCCTTGTCGTAATTTTTCTTACGCTCGGGGTCGTCGTCGATCTGGGAACCGGGTATGTGGCCCGTGCGCGGATGTCCAAGGCGATCGACGCGGGCGTCCTAAATGCTGCGCGATACACCTCTCGCGGCGAGAAGGAAATGGAGCGTATGGCGCTCAAGGTAGCGATGGCCAATTACGCGCGCTCTTCGGCGGTCAACTACGCGGTCACCATCACATCCCCGCAGATCGACACCCAGCGAGTCCGAATGACCGGCAGTTCCTCGACACCGACGCGCTTCGCGGCACTATTGGGAATGGCGTCTTTGGACATAGCAACCACTTCCGAGGCCACCCGCTACCCGTTGGACATGAGCCTCTCGCTCGACCTGTCCGCATCGCTCGACCGCAACGGCGCGTTCAAACCGATGCAGAACGCCGCCGTCGCATTCCTCCAATACTTCGACGAGGGTATCGATCAGATCGGCGTCAACTCGTACTCAACCTGGGCGATGGAGAACACCCCCGTACAGAAGTACTTCCGGATCGGGGCAAGCAAGGCGATCAACAAACTCAAATCCATCTCCGACACCAACATCCAAGAGGGATTGCGGCTGGCCGGCGAACAGGTGGGACTCGCGCGACAGAGAGAAGGTGCAACGAAGATCATCGTCTTGTTCACAGACGGTCGGCCGACTGCTTACCGCGACACCTTCGAGTTCAACGCCAACTACTGCGGCGAACTCGATGCGGTCGTCGGAGCCTACATCAGCGGCAGCAGCTACCGCGGTCTCTTCGCGCACGACAGTGGCAAAAAGATAATCAACTTCCTCAAACCACCGACCGGTAAAGGAAACCTAAAGGCCGGCGCGGCTCACATCGGCGGCTACCACGCATCCAAGACAAACAAGAAAGACAAGCGGGACAAGGACAAGGACGACGGCGACAGCGACACGGATGACGACAGCGACCAGGACGACGATAGCGATGCCGACGATGACAGCGACCAGGACGACGATAGCGACGCCGATGATGACAGTGACCAGGACGACGATAGCGACGCCGACGATGACAGTGACCAGGGCGACGATGGCGACGACGAAGATGACGACGGGGAGGACGCGCCGCTCTGTGCGCTGAAATACGTATCAAACGCATCCTCTTCAGCATCGCCGAAGCCGAAGCATCTGGGCAACTGGGGAGCAGTGAACGGCAACAACATACGTGCCGGGGCGATCGTAAAGGCCGAGCAGATGGCCGGCTCGTTGCGTGCCGCCGGGTACACGATCTACGTGGTCGGCCTCGGCAATCCCAACGCGACGCTCGAAGGCGATCAGCCCGACCTCGAGTTCCTCAAACGTGTCGCCAACCACGGCGGAATCTCGAGCTTAACCCAACCACGCGGCGAATTGATCTTCGCACCGTCTACTAAGGAACTGGACGACGCGTTCGCACGTGTCGCCGAGCGCATCCTGACGCGGCTCACGCGCTGAGCCGTTCAACGTTCAAGCCACCGCGGCGCGAAACACCGGCCTCAGCGGCTTGCGCTCGCTGCAACCCGCGCCGCCGGCATCTAGGTCAGACAGATCAGCGTCACCGGTTGCCCCACTCCGAACTGCAACACCAGCAGCGCGTCGGTCGCGTTGATCGCACCGGTACTGTTGACGTCACAGATACTCAATGGACAGCTGCCGGAGCCGACACCGGTGTTGAGCGTGATCAACGCATCAGTCGAGGTGCGGTTACCGTCGCCATTGGCATCCCCACACAGAGCTACGCCCGGTGTCTCGAAGACGCGTGCGAAGATTCCGGCGTCGTCACCGTCTTGGTAGCCGAAGCCGTGCCAGGTAACCAC
Organism: Deltaproteobacteria bacterium; assembly: GCA_029262415.1. Lineage (GTDB taxonomy): Bacteria > Desulfobacterota > Binatia > UBA1149 > JAJCZL01 > JAJCZL01. The sequence continues at coordinate 49,859 of JAJCZL010000075.1, forward strand.
GAACTTTCCCGGGCCGAGGTTCGCTACGTCGGGGAAGGATTGGAATCCAGTAGTGAACTGATTGGCCTGAAACTGCGTGCCGACAGGAACTCCTAAGGCGGTGAATTGACGGACGGCTACCTCGGAGGCCGCAGCACCACCTCCTGATGCGTTATCAAACCAAGTGACGACGAAACCGCCGGCATCAGCCGCAACAGCCGGGGCTCCCTGATAGCCGACGGTGTTCGCGTTGACACGAAACTCGGTGCCGACTTTGGAGTTATTTTCGTTGATCCGTTGGCCGAAGATGCCGTTCGCGTCGCCGTCTTGCCCGAAGCTTTCCCATACGACAATGAACGAGTTGTCAGCCTGTGCCGCGACCGAGGCGAGCGCCTGATCGCCTGTGGTATAGGTGTTGACCAGATACTGTCCCGATCGAACTGTGAAATTCCCGTCGAACGCCACAGCGAAGATCCCATAGCTGCCGCTGTCGCGCGTACCGTCGGTGTAGGCGACCAAGAAACTGTCGTTCGCAGCAACTGACACCGACGGTCGGGTTTGGATTAACGGCGCCGGCGGGGTGATGAACTTCTCGCCGCCTAGCGGTTGCAACGAAGCGTCGTATCGACGCCCGGCGATGAAGACCTGGTCTTGAAGGCCGCCGGGCCCATAAAAAGTAGTCTCGTTGTGCCAAACCACGACGAAGCCGCCATCGGGTGCCGGTGCAACATCGGGAAATCCGGTCTTACCAACGGTGTAGGTGTTGACCAAGAACTCAGTGCCGATCGGAACGCCGTTGGCAGCAAACGCCTGTGCATGAATACCCGAGAGATTGCCGTCCAGACAGCAATCGGATTCATACACCACAACAAAGCGCCCATCGTCGAGCACCGCAACGTCGGGGAAACGACGAAACGACAACCGTTCGGTGTTGGCCGTAAGCTCGCCGTCCTGCCGAACGCCGGCGCCGTTAAAGCGCTGCGCTCCGATGTTGGCTCCGTACTGTCCGCCTATCACACTGTCATCGCGCCACACGACCACGAAGTCGCCGTTTGAGCGGCCGGCAACGTCGACCGAGATTTGCTTGCCGGCGGCGGTGGTGTTGACTTGAAACTCGTCTCCGAGCGCAACCAGCGGGGTTTGCGCGGCCGACGTCGACGCCCAAAAGAACGACGCAAGGCACGCGACGACCAGTGTTCGAGATGTCGCCCGGGAGATCACATTTCGCGATTCACGTCGATAGGTTTGCGCAGTTCGAACCCCCGTTAAGTACTGTAGGACTAACCCCTAGGCCCGCTTTGGTCAATGGGTCGGGGTTGCCCGCGCTCTACGATCTCGGCGCTCGGATCAGGTTGGCTTAAGGGATAGAGAAGGGCTGGGAGTCTAACACCATGACCATCGACCCAACGCTCAATCTTGCGGCCGCCGCCGCCTGCTTCGTCGGCATTCATCTGTTCGTTTCCGGCACGCGGCTGCGCGACCGCATCGTCGGCGCGATCGGCGAGGGACCCTACGCGGGCCTGTTCTCGCTTGCCTCGCTCGGCTGCATCATTTGGCTGTCTGTCGCATTTTCTCGCGCCTCCGGCGCGACGTTGACGGTGCTGTGGATACCGCAGCCTTGGTGGCAGCAGGTGGCAATGGCGGTGACGCTCGTTGCGTTCGTTCTGGCGGTT
>JAJCZL010000076.1 GCA_029262415.1 Deltaproteobacteria bacterium
CGCGCCGGTACCGAACACGCCGCAGACCGACGCCACGGCGCCCTCCAATGCGCCCCCAGCGATAGCACGTCCGCGCGCCCGAACCTCTGTTGCAGCGATGGGCACAGCCGCAAAACCTGCGGTTGCGCCGACTCCGGTGGCCGTCGCGGCTGCGTCTAAACCAGCTGTCGCCGCACCGGCAAAGTTCGGGCCGTACTCGGTTCAGATCGGTGCGTTCGGTAGCCGGGCGAATGCCGAGAAGATTCTGCAGAAACATGCAGAAATGTTTGACGACGGTCGCATCGTCGAACTCAAACCCGAGGGTAAGACCATTTTCCGTGTGGTCAGTGGCGGGTTTGGCACCAGAGACGCTGCGATGCAGCGCGAGATCGTGCTTAAGCGCAGCGGCTTTAACACCTACGTTCGTTACAAGTAAGGCTCTGCTGGAGTGGGCCGTAACGGCCCTTTGGTCGGGCTAGTGTAGGACGGGGCGGCGCATAGTCGCCTTGTATTTGACCTCAAGAAGCATTTGCCGGGTGCGCTCGGTGTTCTGTGACAAAGCTGCAATTTGTTCTGCAGTTTCTACGTTTTGCTTCGCATTCATCTTCATTGTTCGGCTCCGTCGGTCAGTTTGAACCCTCCAACTATACAATAGCTGTGCCAAGCTGCGGCGTGCTCGTCGGGTGAGTCCTTTCGAGCACTTAGCGCGCGTGCATGCGCGAGCGTTTGCCGCCTGATGTTCGCGCAACGGCAGAGGTTTGTCGCGGTGACGAAACTGTTGCGCACCATCGATGCACCAAAGCGCAAAGCATGCGAGGTTGCGGCGTTGCACGATTCCGGGGCAACGCGCGAAAGCGCGAGACCGTGGGTCGCAAGTCTTATGTTGGAGCGCATAACTGTGTCGACGAACTGCGTTCTTGCAGTCCGTGTAGGGTTCGCATGGGAGTCGGTGAGTTGGTGTTCCGCAAATGCAGACGGCGCAAGGGTCAGCGGCGTAGACTTGGTTTTGGCGCACGAGATCCGGTGATCGTGGGAGAGCGATTTCGGCGCTTGGCACCGTCCTTGCCTTACAGATGGCAACGTCAGCGAAGGCAAGGGAGTTACTGATCGCCAATGATTATCGACAACGAAAGCTTTACCCAGATCGCGCTTCATATCCGCCGCGCATCGGACAATCTTCTGTCCGCAGCGCGTCAGATCTCGACCGTGTGTGACCCCGAGCTCGAGACCCCGGCTGAGCGAAATGATTTGATGGGTGCTGTTGAGTCTCTCGTCGCGATGAACGAAGAGTTCATTGTCCTTGAGCAGCTACTCCGCGCGATCTGGGAAGCCAACCGTTCGGAAACGCGAACCGTAAGCTGAACGGATTGATGTCTCCTGCTGTGTTCCTGGTCGCCGCCGCACTTCTGACCATCGTGGTCGGTGCGGTCGGCGTATTTGGGCGGCGCTAGAGTCTTACAGTTCCCGGTCAACAAGACCTGCGACGAGCCGTTCGAGCGCGTCGCGAAACTCACTAACAGGCAAATCGGCAAGTACTTCACCCGCGCGCTTGGCATGGGCGTTCGCATCCTCACGGACGCTGGCGGGGATTCCAGCTTGGCAGATCGCGATGCGCGCTTGTTCAGCTTCTTCGACTGAGCAGCTCTCCGCAACGAACGCGCGCCGAACCTCTGGGATATCCAGCCCGCGCACGATCGGAAGCGAGGGATTGCCGTCGAGCAGATCAGTACCGACGCGCTTGCCAATGTTGGATGCATCCCCTTCGATGTCGAGCACGTCGTCGATCATCTGAAAAGCGATGCCGATATCGCGGCCACACTGGTTCATGCGCTCGACCATCGCGTCGCTTACACCGGCGAGATACGCACCGATCCGCGTACCCGCGGAGAACAACGAGGCCGTCTTTCGCGCGATGATCTCGATGTAGACTTCTTCGTCGGCTTCGAGGTTGCGCCTGTAGCGACCTTGCAGAATTTCACCCTCGGTCAGCTGTACGCAGGCTTGTGCGGCCCACGCAACGATCTTCGGTTCGAACCGTCCGCAGACTTCAAATGCACGACAAAACAGGAAGTCGCCGGTTACCAACGTATCCGAGATCCCGAAACGAAGAGGCGCGGCGTCTTTGCCCCGACGCACGTCGTTTGAGTCGATGATGTCATCGTGCAGCAGCGTCGCCGTGTGGATCAGTTCCAGGGAGACCGAGAGGTCGACCATGTCGGTGATCTGGTTTCCGCCGCAGGCGCGAAACATGAGAAGCGCTACCGCAGGCCGTACTCGCTTGCCGCCGGCGTTAATCAAGTAGTCGGCGATTTCAGTCAGCCGCGGTTCGCGTGAAGTGAGGACCTCTGCGATACGTTGCTCGACCTGCGTCAAGTCGCTCGCGAGCAAGTCGATCAGCCACGATGGCTCGGCGCCGGCTTTGGCAAGGGTGTTGGTAGCCATAGTTGTTGCGGGGTTCAGTGCACTCCAAACCACAGCGTACTCCGTCGGAATGACAACTGATTTGATCGGATTCCTATGTCAAGGCCGCTGCGCCGGGCTATTCTTTACTCGCGCCCGGGGCTATGGCAGGGTGAAAACTTACTCTGAGGAAGGGGTTTAGGCGATGGCTACGAAAATTACCGATGAATGCATCAACTGTGGCGCATGTGAGCCCGAATGCCCCAACACCGCCATCTATGAAGGCGGGGCTGAGTGGGAGGCCGACGGCGAGCTGCACGCCGCGATCGACGAGGACCTTTACTACATCGTCCCGCAAAAATGCACGGAGTGCGTCGGCTTCTTTGATCAAGAACAGTGCGCCGCGGTCTGCCCGGTGGACTGCTGCATACCGGATCCCGACATCCCCGAGGCCGAGGAAGTCTTGCTCGCCCGCGCCAAGGTAATGCATCCGGACACACCGATCGCCGATCCTCCACCGTCGCGTTTCCGTACCTGAGCCAGAGCAAAACCGGCATGGCATCAGCCCCCGGCCGCTCGCGGCTTGTCCAGTTGGTCATTGGCGTCGCCGTCTCTGCCGTACTGCTTTACGTTGCGCTTCGCGGGCAGGATTGGGACGAGATCGGTGCCGTCCTGGCTCAAGCTAACTACCTCTACATCCCCGTCATCATCGCCGTCAGCGTTTACTCGCTTCTCATACGTGCCCAACGCTGGCAGGCTCTCATCGAGCGTGCTCTCGGCCGTAAACAGGCGCTTGCGCCGGTGTTTTCGTCGACGGCGATCGGTTTCATGGCGAACAGCGTGTTGCCACTTCGCGCCGGCGAAGTGGTCCGTCCTTGGTTGCTGACGCGATTGGGGGGCGTGCCGGTCAGCACCGCGTTTGCCACTGCAGTGCTCGAGCGCGTTCTCGACATGATCGCGGTTTTGGTTCTGCTCATGGTCGTTGCCGGGACCGCCGGATTCGAAGAGCCGATCAAGTCGATTGCGACCTATGCTTGCGTCGCGGCGGCAATCGGACTGGCCGCAATCTTCTTCATCCACAGACAGAAAGACCGCTACCTTCCCGTCGTTGACCGGATCTGGCGCGTACTCCCAACGGCGATTTCGGTGAAAGTAATCGCGCTCGAACACGGTTTTTTTGATGGGCTTGCCTCGATTGCGGAAACCACGGTTCTGTTGCGGCTGGTAGCGTGGTCGCTGTACCTGTGGCTGGTCATTGCGCTTACTTTCTACCTCGCTTCGTTGGCGGTAGGCATCCACATTGGTTATCTCGGTAGCGGAGTGGCAGTCGCTGCCGTGGTCGCTTTGGCGGTCGCGTTGCCGTCGGCCCCCGGGTTCGTGGGCGTTTGGCAGGCGGGTTGCCTGTCTGCGCTCTCCATTTACGGTGTTGCGCCGGGTCCGGCCGTCGCTGTCTCGTTGCTCTCGCATGCCATGGCCTTCATGACACAGATCCCGCTTGGTCTTGTGTGTCTACTCCGTGAAGGGTTAAGCTTCGGAGAACTGGGCAAAGCGCGCGAAGAGGCCGAAGAGGCGGAAGCCACGGTCGCCGTCGGCTCGCCGGAGATTCCGCGCTCTAAGTAGTACGGCGCGCTGGTCTCGGTATCGGCGCGACGGAGAATATTCATTATGCAGGCACTGGACGGAAAGCATGTCTTGCTGTGCGTGGGCGGCGGTATTGCCGCGTATAAGGCGGCCGAACTCGTACGGCGGTTTCGCGCTGCTGGAGCCGACGTTCAAGTCGCGATGACACGGTCTGCAGCTTCGTTTATTTCTCCTTTAACTCTGCAAGCACTTTCTGGTCGTCGTGTCGCGACCGAGATCCTCGACACCAACGAGGACGCCGAGATCGGACACATCGCGATCGCCGAGCAGGCAGACCTGGTGTTGGTTGCACCTGCGACCGCGAATCTGATCGCACGTCTGGCCTCTGGAGCCGCCGACGACATGGTGACGGCCGCACTTTTGGTCGCACGCTGTCCGGTAGTGATCGCCCCGGCGATGAACACTTTCATGTTCGAGCATCCGGCGGTGCGTGCCAATCTAGCGACGCTTGCCTCGTTTGGTTACCGCGTGGTCGAGCCCGACTCGGGCGTTCTAGCCTGTGGCTACGAAGGTAAGGGGCGGCTGCCCGACCCAGAGGTGCTTCTCGAGGAAGCCGCTGCAGCGCTCGCGCAGCCGGACTTAAACGGTGTTCGCGTGCTAGTCTCTGCGGGGCCGACCCGCGAGCCGATCGATGCGGTACGCTACCTGAGTAACCGTTCGAGTGGCCGCATGGGCTACTCGGTTGCGGCAGCCGCAAGACGGCGCGGAGCGATGGTTACGCTGGTCAGCGGTCCGGTCGCGCTGGGTTCGCCTGTGGGTTGCGATGTCGTGGCAGTGGAGACTGCCGAACAGATGTGCGAGGCTGTTCTCTCGCGCCTAACCAACTTCGATGTCGTCGTCATGGTCGCGGCAGTCGCCGATTACCGACCCGCGAGAGTCCCACCTCATAAAATCAAGAAGGGCGGGGATTCGCTCAACCTCGAGTTAGAACCCACCGTCGATATCCTCGCCGAGATCAGCAAGGCGCGCGGTGATCGAGTCGTGGTCGGGTTTGCCGCCGAAACCGAACGCGTGCGCGAGTACGCGCTCGGAAAACTCAAGCGCAAAGGGCTCGACCTCATTGTTGCCAACGACGTATCGAAATCACGCACCGGTTTTGATGCGGCAGACAACGCGGCTTTGATTATTGACCGTGATGGCGGCGAAGAGGACACAGGGGTTGTGAGCAAGGACGTGCTCGCCGACCGCATCCTCGACCACGTGGTCCGTCTGCTACCCGCCGCGTCGGCGAGACCCGTTAACAGTAATTAGGCTCAGGCTGAGTTGGCGTGAGGGGCGGCCAACTCTTCGAGCCGAGGCAGCATTTCTTCGAGCATCTCTGCCTCGAGTTCCGGCGTCAGGTGTCCACCTTTCTTTAGCGCACGAAGCTGGCGGCGCAGGCGGATGGCGCGCCTAAGCACCTCTTGTCCTGTCGCGTCTTGGCGCTGGGTGAAAGACTCTTCTCCCCGTGCGAGCAGGTCCATCGCCGAAGCTATGCAGACTTGATTGTACAGTTCGATTCTTTGTGTAGTCATCTCGAACGATGAGCGGCGGTTTACGCGTTCGACCAAGCCCTTCCAACGCTCGAGCTTGCCGACGCTCATAAGCGAATCGAAGATCCGCTTGTTGGTCTTGAACGAGAACAGTGTATCGCGGACCACCGACTCGACCAGACGGTCGCATTCTTGGTAATCGTTCGAAAGTACGTCGCGGATGCATTTCCAATGCCGCTCGCGCTGCAAACCGTCGGCGCGTGCCTCCCAGTAGGCGTGACCGAGAGCACGACGGCCGAAGCTGCGCAGCAGGCTCGATGGGACAAAATGGTTGTGCGAGATCACGTCGGCGGCGAGGTGGCTCATGTAGCCCCACGCAAAAGCGCGCTCACCATCGGTCTGCGCCTTACCGAGCAACCGCCATGCCACCGGCCAGCTGTGCGCGTGTTTACTCAGGTTGCGGGTGTAGCCTTTGGCTTGAATGATGTCGGCGCCGACGCAGCCGTATAGGTAGCGTTGCGGCTGGCTATCGAGGAGTTGTTGAAGCGCGGCAGGCAGCTGTTCCAGGTTCGCCAATACCGAGGAGCCGTGTACTATGTGGGTGATCGGTCCCCACGCATAGGCGTGGGCGGGGATCAAAACGGCGATGACCGCGACTAAGCCGGCAACCAGCAGCAACACGAGTTTGAGTCTATAGTGGCTTCTTCTAGGTCACAATCAGCGAATGGTTCCGGCAGCGGCGTTGAAGATGACGCAGTGACGCAAGGCCGCAAATTGCTTGACCGTGAGATCGCTCTCGGCCTTGATTTCATTCCCGAAGCAGGCGCTCTCCAGGCAATTCCGTCTGGGGGTGCGGCATTGGTCTCAGGGATCGATCTGAGGATTACTGCTTCTGGCGCAGTGCCGAGTCGGCCCGTAGCCGCATCGAGCGGCACCAACCCAGTCACGGTCGCGGCGAAAGGCGAACGCCCGGTGGTCGAAGAGATCCCTGAGGCTTTGGTCGAACCCGGTCTTCACGACGCTGCAAGCATCAGCGAGATCCGTGACGTGCTTGGCGACTGTCAGCGCTGCAAGCTGTGCGAGAGCCGAACCAATATCGTATTTGGCGTCGGAGACGAGCACGCCGAGATCATGTTTGTAGGTGAAGGGCCCGGCGCGGATGAGGATGCCCAGGGGATTCCGTTCGTGGGACGCGCCGGCAAGCTATTGACCGACATCATCGAGAAAGGGATGGGCATTAAGCGTGAGCAGGTCTACATCGCCAATGTCGTCAAGTGCCGCCCGCCCCAGAATCGCAATCCCGAACCCGATGAACTGGTCGCGTGCGAACCGTTTATTGCGAAGCAGATCGCGGTGATTCGTCCACGCGTGATTGTCACTCTCGGTAAGGTGCCGACACAGGCGCTGTTGCAGAACCGCGTGGCAATCTCCAAACAGCGAGGAGTGTGGCACAGCTACCGCGGCGTTCCGTTGATGCCGACGTTTCACCCGGCCTATCTGTTGCGCAACCCAGCGGAGAAACGCACTGTGTGGGCGGATATACAAAAAGTTATGGCGAAACTGGGAATTGAGCGGCCGACAAAAAGATGATGGTGAACGCAGGTAAGTTTAGAGCGGCGTTAGCAGGCGCGCTGTTGGCTTCGGGATTTGCCGCGGCTGTCTCCGGTGCGGGCGAAGGTCAGGCGCGCAGGATCGTTATCGATGGACCGATCACGCCGGCAACGGCTGATTTCGTGTCATCTTCGATGCACGACGCACACCAGGCCGGTGCCAGCGTACTCATCATCCAAATGGACACGCCCGGTGGGCTGCTCAACTCAACCAAAACTATTGTCAAAGACCTTCTGGCTGCAAAAATCCCTATCATTGTTTATGTTGCGCCGGGTGGTGGAAGCGCAACCTCGGCCGGAGTGTTCATTACGATGGCGGGACACGTCGCCGCGATGGCACCGGGAACTTCGATCGGAGCCGCGCATCCCGTTGGTGGCCAAGGTCAAGACATCGAAGGTGACATGCGCGACAAGGTCGAGAACTACGCGGTCTCGTTTGTCGAATCTATTGCCGAACGACGCGGACGCAACGTTGAATGGGCAGAGAAGGCCGTGCGTGAGAGCGTCTCGATCACCGAGACCGAAGCCGTTGAGCAAAACGTCGTAGACTTTGTTGCGGCCGATCTCTCCGAGTTGCTGCGTAAGGCCGACGGTAGGGAGATAGAACTCGACGGCCGCACGCACGTGCTCAACCTCGACCGCGCACTCAGTGCCGACGGTGTCGCGATCGTCGACGACATTGAGATGACGTTCCGTCAGCGCGTACTCAGCCTGATTACCGATCCGAGTATCGCCTATCTGTTGATGATGGCGGGAATGCTCGGCCTATACATGGAATTCACCCATCCGGGAGCGATGTTCCCGGGCGTAATCGGCGCGATCTGTTTGTTGCTGGCCCTGCTTGCCGGACAGGTCCTGCCGATCAACTCTACGGGGGTCTTGCTGCTCGTACTCGGAATGGCATTTTTGATCGGCGAGATGACGATGCCGAGTTTTGGTATGCTTGGCTTCGGTGGGATCATCGCGATCACTCTGGGTTCGGTGTTTCTGTACACCAAGGAGTCCGGACTTTCGGTAGACCCGAAGGTGATTACCGGAACGGTTGCAACCTTTGGGGCGTTTCTGGTGCTTGTTTTAACAGTCCTGGTTCGCGATCGTAGGCGCCAGGCTCACACCGGGAGCGAGGGCCTGATCGGTGGACAGGGAATTGCCGTCACCGACGTCTCGACTACGGGGAAAATAAAGATACGCGGCGAGTTTTGGAACGCGACAAGCGACCAGCCGATCGCTGCGGGCGCGCCGATCGAAGTCGTCAAGCTCGACGGCTTGCGCGTTCAGGTTCGAGAGAACAAGGAGTAGAGAAGATGTTTGCATTGTACGCCGTCTTAGTTTTCTTGGCCGCCGCCGCGAGTGGCGTCAAGATCCTCCGCGAATACGAACGCGCCGTTGTTTTTCGGCTGGGCCGTCTTGTCACTTTCAGAGGCCCGGGCTTCACATACATCATTCCGGGCATAGAAAAGGCCGTACGCATTGACATGCGTACGGTAACTATGGACGTGCCGTCTCAGGACGTGATCACGCGCGATAACGTTTCGGTGAAGGTCAACGCGGTGCTGTACTTCCGGGTCGTCGATCCGAGCAAGGCGGTCGTCGAGGTCGAGAACTATCTGTACGCAACCTCGCAGCTTGCGCAAACGACCCTGCGTAGCGTCTGCGGTCAAGCCGAACTCGACCAGTTGCTCGCCGATCGTGAGAACATCAATCAACGCATCCAAGAGATCCTCGACGAGCAGACCGACCCATGGGGTATCAAGGTTGTCACTGTCGAACTCAAGTACATCGATCTACCGCAAGAAATGCAGCGCGCAATGGCCAAACAGGCCGAAGCCGAACGTGAGCGGCGCGCGAAGGTCATCAGTGCCGAGGGCGAGTTCCAAGCCTCTGCGAAGCTTACCGAAGCGGCGCAGGTTCTTGAACATCACCCGGTCGCCGTGCAGTTGCGCTTCCTGCAAAGCCTGACTGAAATTGCATCGGACAAGTCCTCGACGATTGTGATTCCGGTGCCGATTGATTTGCTGACTCCGGTGATGGACCAGTTCCGGAAGAAGAAGGAACAGTAGAGCTGTCGATTCTGAGCGGTCTATTCGACTACCAACTGCCGCCCGAACTGATTGCGCAGCACCCCGCTGAAAGGCGGGGCGATGCGCGCTTACTGGTCGTTGACCGCAGCGCTAAAGGCGCGGGCATTCTTCGTCACGCGGTGTTCTCCGGGCTCGGCGCGATGCTTCGCGCGGGCGATCTGCTGGTAGTCAACGACAGTCGCGTATTTCCGGCGCGCCTACGTGCGAACAAACCGACCGGTGGGGGGGTAGAGCTGCTGGTACTGGAGGCCGTGGCCGATGCCGAAGGGAGCGTTGCTGCGATGGTGCGAACCAGTAAGGCGCTGCACAAGGATGCGCGTCTTGTTCTCGGCGACGGTTCTGAGGTGTGTGTCGTCACCGAGCCTAAAGGCGGCCGCTGCCGGATCGCGTTCGCGACCAGTGATCGCGGTGAGTTGCAAGGCTTGTTCGCCAAGCTCGGTGCTGTGCCGTTGCCCCCGTATATCGATCGCCCGCAGGGTCCGTCCTCCGACGATCTCGAACGCTACCAGACTGTGTATGCCGACCGTGAGGGGTCGGTGGCGGCGCCGACTGCGGGGCTGCACTTCAGCCGTGAGGCGGTTACAGGGCTGGCCGCAGCGGGAGTGGAGATATGCAAAGTCACACTCCACGTTGGCCCGGGAACGTTTGTGCCGGTTCGGGGCGGCCTTGAAGATCACCGCATGGAAAAGGAGTGGTGCGAGGTCAGCGACGCCGTAGTCCGGGCCTGCGCACGGACCCGCGCGGCCGGGGGTAGAGTCGTTGCGGTTGGCACCACCACCGTGCGCGCGATCGAGTCTGCCTGCGCAGGAGGCTCGCTAGAGGTATTCTCGGGCCCGACCGGGCTGTTCATCAGGCCCGGCTTCGACTTCCGGGCGGTTGACGCATTGATTACGAATTTTCATCTTCCGGGTAGCACACTACTTGCTCTGGTCGCCGCCTTTGCGGGCGCGCAACTGATGCGCGCGGTCTACGAGACGGCAGTTCACCAGCGCTACCGCTTCTACAGCTATGGCGATGCCATGCTGATCCTGTAAAACCCACGGGCACGGTTTTCGATGATTGAGTACAAGGTAGACAGCCGAACCTCGGGTCGCGGACGCACCGGCACACTCGAGTGCACGCACGGCCGGGTTTCGACGCCGGCTTTCATGCCGGTCGGGACCTATGGGACGATCAAGGGCCTAACGCCGGCGCAGATCCGCGAGACCGGAAGCCAAATGATCCTTGCCAATGCCTACCACCTCGCATTGCGGCCAGGCACGGAAACGATTAAACAATTGGGTGGCTTACATAGCTTCATGGGGTGGGATGGACCGATCCTTACCGACAGCGGGGGGTATCAGTTGTTTAGCCTGTCCTCTCATGTGAAGGTCGATGAGGAGGGGGCCTCCTTTCGCTCGCCCGTGGATGGGGCGGCGATCAGACTGACACCCGAATCGGTTGTCCGCATCGAGCAGGATCTCGGTGTTGACGTGGCGATGGCCTTTGATGCTGTTACCGCCGACCCGGGAAGCCGCGAGTCGGCTGCCGAGGCCTCTCGTCGCACACTGCGGTGGGCGGCGCGTACGAAGGAAGCCGCACGTGAAGGATCGACGACGTTTTTTGGGATCATGCAGGGTGGCTTGTTTGAAGATTTACGGCGGGAGAACGCCGAAGCGTTGATCGAACTCGATTTCGAAGGCTACTCTGTCGGCGGGCTCTCGGTCGGCGAAGAGCGTGCTGCAACAATGGAAGCGGCCGAGTTCAGTGTCGCTCTGCTGCCCGAGGACAAGCCGCGTTACATGATGGGAATGGGGACGCCGCTCGACCTGGTTGATCTTGCAGGGATGGGCTACGACATGTTTGATTGCGTAATGCCTACCCGTAACGCTCGCAACGGCTCTCTTTTTACCGTTGACGGTACCGTCGCGATTCGTAATGCAGAGCATGCGACTTGCAGCGCCCCGATCGAAGAAGGGTGCGACTGCTACACCTGCGGCTCATTTTCGCGCGGCTACCTGCACCACCTCGCCAAACGCAAGGAGATGCTTGCGGGGACCCTCGCGAGCATCCACAACGTTCGTTTCTATCAGCGCTTGATGGAGCGGATCCGAGCCGCCCTCACGGCCGACGCCTACGGGGCTTTCGCAGCAGCGTTTAGTCAGCGTTACCAAGGAGTCTCGCAATGATCGATGGATTTTCAGTCGGGCTGGTGCTTGCGCAGGTGGGGCCTGCCGGGGGATTGGGGCAGTTTCTGCCGCTCATTCTGATCCTCGTAGTCTTTTACTTCCTGTTGGTTCGGCCGCAACAACAACGCGCCAAAGAACACCAGGAGCTTGTCGATGGACTCAAACGTAACGACCAGGTGGTAACTGCGGGCGGAGTCTATGGACGTATTGTCGAACTCAGCGAGAAAACGGTTACGCTCGAGGTCGCACCGAATGTGCGGATTACACACGAGCGCTCGCAGATTGCATCCAGGCAGGGTGCGGTGACGGAGGCTTGAGGTAGGTGAACAGGAACCTGAAATGGCGGGGATTCGCGGTAGCTGCATCCGTCGCTCTAGCTATTCTCTGCATGCTTCCGAATCTCGCGGGCGAGATGCCCGAGTGGTGGAGCGGCATGTTCGGCCGGCACGGTATCAACCTCGGCCTGGACTTGCAGGGTGGGATTCATCTGGTGCTCGAAGTCGACTCGGACAAGGCCGTCGAGAACCGTGTAGACCTCGTCATTGAGCAATTGCGCCGCGAGACGCGCGATAAAAATATCGCCACCCGCAACTGGAAGCGCGTAGGGCGCGATGGCGTAACCTTCGAATTGGTCAGCCAGTCGCGCAAAGGCGAGCTCGACGCCTTGATCGACACCGACTACACGGTGCTGCAACGCGACGGCGAAACCGGCAGACTGCTGCGTTTCAAGCTGGTAGATCCTGAGATCAAGAGCATCAAGCAGCTCGCGGTCGATCAGGCTTTGGAGACGATACGTAACCGCGTAGACGAATTTGGTGTCACCGAACCAACCATCCAACGTTCGGGTAGTGACGGCATCCTGATCCAGCTTCCAGGCGTGCAGGACCCCGAGCGGGCCAAGTCACTGATCGGCCGAACCGCGCAGCTTGAGTTCCAGATCGTAGCAAACGATCCTACTGCGGCCGATGTCGTTAGCCGTGAGGGCCTCGGACCGTCAGATCCCATCACCGGTTTGCAAGCCCCGACCAGCTACGCACTGGAGCCGACGATTCTGATGACCGGCGAGGTGATCGCCGACGCGCGTCACCGGCCCGGCCAGTTCGGCGAACCTCCTTACGTTTCGATCACTCTAAACAGCGCGGGCGCACGGCGTTTCGAGCAGATCACTCGCGACAACGTCGGTCGTCAGCTGGCGATCATCCTCGACGGCAAGGTGCAGAGCGCTCCAGTGATTCGCGACCGTATTCCCGGTGGACAGGCGCAGATCACCGGCAGCTTTACGCTCGACCAGGCCCGCGAATTGGCCATCGTGTTGCGTGCGGGTGCACTCCCGGCACCGGTGACGATAGCTGAGGAACGCACCGTGGGTCCGTCGCTTGGGCACGATTCGATCGAGAGCGGGACGCGTTCCTTCTTGATTGGCGGCATGCTGGTGCTGCTGTTCATGCCGTTCTATTACCGGCTCTCGGGCATTATTGCCGACATAGCTTTGGTGATTAACGTGGTGCTGCTGCTCGGGATCTTGGCCGCGTTCAGCGCAACGCTGACACTTCCCGGTATCGCGGGCATTGTGCTCACGCTCGGTATGGCGGTGGACGCCAACGTACTGATCAACGAGCGCATCCGCGAAGAGTTGCAGGAAGGCCAGAGCCCGCGCGAATCCATTGATGCCGGATACAGCCGCGCGCTACCGGCTATTCTTGACTCCAACGCTACAACGTTCCTCGCAGGCGTAATTCTCTTCCAGTTCGGATCGGGCCCCATCAAGGGATTCGCGCTCACGCTGTGTGTGGGAATCATGAGCACAATCTTCAGTGCGGTGTTCGCATCGCGGGTTCTCCACGACACGTTCGGCTCCGGCTCGGGGTCGCGCGAGATCAGCATTTAGGGTGAGGGGGAGAGTAATGCTTCAGATCATCAAACCAGGTTCGGCTTTCGATTTCGTCCGGTTTCGCAACGCCGCATTCATTTTCTCCGCCGCACTGATCCTGACCGGCTTGGGTTCGCTGGTGATGCGTGGCGGCCCGAACTACGGCATCGATTTTACCGGTGGGCTCATGGTCCACATAGGGTTCGAGAAACCGGTGACGATTGAGCAGGTGCGCGACGCGGTTGCCGGGCTCGAAGTCGGCGACATTTCCGTTCAGACCTTTGGAGCCGAGGGCGACGAGTACTTGCTACGCGTTCCTTCGGGCGAGGATGCCGTCTCTGGTGGTCGCGCGGCACAGATTAAGGATGCGCTGCGGAGCGCGCTACCGGACGCGGGGTTGGACGAGAAACGCACGGAAATCGTCGGCCCACGAGTAGGTAAGGACCTGCGTCGCCGCGGGATCCTCTCGGTGTTCGCCGCGACAATCATGATGGGGCTCTACATCGCCGTACGCTTCGAGCTTCGTTTCGGCGTCGGCGCGGGCGTCGCGCTTTTGCACGACGTGTTGATCGCCGTCGGTGCACTGTCGCTTGCCAACGTCGAGGTCGATCTAAGCGTCGTTGCCGGGCTACTGACCGTTGTCGGCTACTCGGTCAACGATACCGTGGTGGTGTCCGACCGTATCCGCGAGAACATGCGTCGGTTCCGGGCCGAAGACCTAGCCGCTCTGATCAACCGTAGTGTTAACGAGACGCTGTCGCGGACATTGGTCACAACACTGACCACGCTGCTGGTGCTGCTGGCGTTGTTCTTTTTCGGAGGCGGGGTCATTCGAGGGTTCGCATTCACGCTGATCGTCGGCCTGACGGTCGGTACCTATTCCTCGATATTTATCGCCAGCCCGATCGTTGAGCACTGGGGGAACCGCGAGGCGGCATAGGCGGCATAGGCGTCAACCGGGGTCCGCTTTTCGGGATACATCAGGTGCCTTGACGCTGGGCGCGATCCCGTGTTATACGCGGTCACCTCTTTGCGAAGCGCCGCATCCGCCTACCACGCCTTTAAGAGCGTGAGCGCGAACGGGATAACCATGGATATGCCTAACAGTGCGAGCAGCGGACGGCCCCACAGCAGTAAGATTTACTACGACCTTTCGGGGCTTTACGACAAGATATTCGAGCGCGTCTTTAAGCGCCGGATCTTCCAGGTCGTCAACCGCCTAAACATCCCTGCGGGCGCAAGAGTGCTGGAGGTAGGCGTAGGTACCGGCCTTTCTCTCAATGCATATCCCCGGCATGCCGAAGTCACTTGCGTCGACCTGTCCCAGGACATGCTCGACATCGCAGCCGAGAAGATGACTAAAGCGAGGCACGGTCACATCAAGCTCATGCAGATGGACGGCCAAAACCTCAAGTTCGACACCGACGAGTTCGACTATGTGACCGCCTTCCACGTGGTGACCGTTGTTCCTGACCCGGCCAAGCTGGTTAACGAGCTCACCCGTGTCTGCAAGCCCGATGGGCAGGTGGTGATAATCAACCACTTCCGCAGTCCGCGGCCCTACATCAGCGCGATCGTCGACCTCGCCGATCCAGTCACCCGTCGCCTGGGCTGGAGCACACGGCTCAGCCTTGACAAGGCGATGGAAGGGCAAAGTCTTGCCCTCCAACAGAGCTACAAGACCTCTCCCTGGTCGCTGTTCACAGTAGTCGAGGCGCGCAAGTTTGCCGAGGCTGCTGCAGCGCGGCGCCGCGCCGTTTAGGACGACGAGGTCTCCGCCCCCTTTTAGTGCTTCTTGTGGAACTCGGCGCCGACGATCGGCATCCCGGCAGCGACCAGGCGTCGTTGGTGCCGATAGGTGCCGGTCTCCATCCAGCGCCTATACAGAGTCATCAGCCGCTTACGCACAGGAAAGACCTCGCGGTCAGCGATCGCGGTGAGCACCCTGGCGAAATCCTCGAATCGTTCGCCCAGTTCCAAGTAGGTTTGGCCGAAACCGTCCGAGGCCTTGGTGTAACCGTCGTCGAGGGTGCCGAGGTCGAGATAGGCGCGGCGCCCAAGCTCGAAGTAGTACTCGGTGGCAGCCAGACGCTTCTCGACTTGGTCGAGAAACATTCCGGTGAGGAATAGTGTCGTGTCTGCGAGTTCTTTAAGCCTGAAATAGCGCAGGCCCGGCTCCAGCCGCGAGGCTGCGGCAAGCTCCAACCCGAGCGCATCGTTGAAGGAAGCCGGAAGGCCTGCAGCGGCGAAACCGCCGAGCATGCGAACCAGATAGAACTCGGTCTCGGTCGAGGTCGTTACGGCCTGTTCCGCTAAGGCGGTCGTGACCAAGTCGTGGAAAACGCTCTCAAGGCTCTCGTCTATGAGTGTTTTGTCTCCGTCCATGTTGGCTCCGTTGATTATTGTACGGGCCGAAATCCAGCTTTCCAATCACGATCTTACGTGGACCGGCAGACGCACTGCAGCGCGACGCGCAACGCGGCGCACCATTAGGGTCTGGGCGGCGAGACTCAAGGCGGTGCTTAGCCGGGCTCTACGCGGGCCTTAAAGCCCTGCAGGGGGCTTACCGGGGTGGCGAGAGGTTGTTGTGCTCGATAGGGTCACAGCACTCTGGGTCGGGCTCATTCGCAGGCGTTTCAGTCACGTGAGGAAGGGGGGGTAAGAAGAACTTGATCCCTGTCCAGATCAGTCGCCAGAACCCACCACTAACTCCACCACTAACGAGGTCCTGGGCATCGTCGTAGAGCCGGTCGTCGTAGATCAGCTTGCCGAGTGAACCTTGGCCGGCTCCGACCTTCGAAGTGATCTCGGCGATGCTTGTCACGCTGCGTTCTATGTCGCCGAGTGTGCGATCGGCAAACGCTTCGTCATTGACCAAGCGACCGGCCATACCCTTTCCCTGGTTGAGCTTGGACGCGAACTCGTTTGCGCTGCGTGTCGCAGTCACGAGATTCTGCAACGACTCGCGGGCCTCGGCTCCGGTCGCTTTGGCCATCAGCACACCGAGGGCTCCCTGGCCTTCCTCCACACGCCCGAGGAGTTCGTCGGCCCGCGCGGTTGCCGATTCCACGTTGGCAACCGTCGCTTCGATGTCCTCGAGGATATCGGCGCCGAGGGTGTCGTCGCTGATCAAGCGCCCGATCAGACCCGAGCGGTTGTTGATGTCTGTAAGGACCTGCCGTAGCAGCGCTGTAACCTCGATTGCGTTGCTGACGATGTCGCCGCTTTGACCGAGGATGGCTTCGTAATCAACCGGGTCGACCGATGCGATCAATGTATCCTCGCCGAGTGGCCCGGCTTCTGGGTCGGACGAGGTAAGTTCGACGTACTTATCGCCGAGCATGCCGAGCGACTGAATCCGACCGACGGTGGCTCTGTTGATCCGTAGTGTTGCCTCATCGACGATCGAGAGTTTCACCTCTATGAAACGCGCTCCTGGGTCGGGTGGAAAGCGCATCCTGGTGACCGATCCGACGTTGACCCCGTTGAGTCGCACGGGCGCACCCTCAGCCAGGCCGTTGGTGCGCGAGAACTGTATTCTGTAGGTGGAGCGGCCTTGCCAGAGATTCTGCTCGCGCCCGACCAGCACGATCGCGAGCGCAATCACCGCCAACGAAATCGCGGAGACCAGGCCGACGGAGTATGAGTTGGATGAAGGGCGGCTCACGTTCCTTTGACCGGAGCGGGACCTGCCGAGAGGAACTCTCGGATCGTGGGATGCTCGCTCGTGCTCATCTCCTCTACCGATCCCACGGCCAGGATTTTGCCATCATACAGGAAGGCGATCCGGTCCGCGACATAGGTCGCGCTGGCGATATCGTGTGTCACGACCACTGAAGTAAGACCGAAACGGGCCTGTGTGTCGCGAATCAGCACGTTGATTTGATGCGCGGTGACCGGGTCCAACCCGGTGGTCGGTTCATCGTAGAGCATGCCCAGCGGCTGCAGTGCTAACGCGCGTGCCAATGCCGCCCGCTTGCGCATCCCGCCGCTCAACTCGTCGGGCATCTGCTCCTGGGTCCCGTCCAGGCCGACCAACCTGAGGAGCTCGGCGACGCGTTCCTCGCGGTCTTCGCTGGTGCCGACACTGTGCTGGTCGAGTGGAAAGCGGATGTTTTGTCCGATTGTCAGTGAGTCGAACAAGGCTCCGCCTTGGAAGAGCATGCCGAGGTTGAGCCGAATCTCGAACAGAGCGCTTTCTGCGAGCTGGGCGATATCGGTGCTGTCCACCATGACCGAGCCTGCGTCGGGAGAAATCAAGCCGTTGAGATGCTTGAGGAGCACGCTCTTGCCACTGCCCGAGTGGCCGAGGATTACCAGCGTCTCACCTCGACGGATCTCTAGGTCGAGGCTGCTCAGAACCTGGTTGGAGCCGAATGCCTTGGACAGCCCCTTGCAGGCGATGTCGAGTCCGCCGGTCATATCGAGAGCATGAGCATGGTGAGGAAGAAGTCTGCGACCAGGACAGTGATCGAGGCGCCGACGACGGTTTGGGTGGTCGCGCGACCGACACCGTCGGCGCCGTTCTTAGCATTAATGCCGTTGAAGCAGGCCACCGCGCCGATGATGACCCCGAATGCCACGCCCTTGACCAGGCTTCGGACGATGTCGGCGACCGTCAACCACTGCAGCAGGCTGCGCATGTAGAAGTTCGGGGATACGCCGAGGTCGAAATAGGCGAGGACCATGCCGCCGAGGATGCCTACGAAATCGGCGAGCCCGGTCAACAGCGGCATCATTACGATCAATGCAACCAGCCGTGGAAACACCAGATACGAAGCCGGATCGGTGCCGAGGGCGCGGAGGGCATCGATCTGCTCGGTGACCTTCATGGTTCCGAGCTCGGCAGCCATTCCCGCACCGACGCGGCCACCGATCATCAGCCCGGTGAGCACCGGCCCGAGTTCTGCGATCACCGAGAGCCCGACCATGCGGCTTACGAAGATCTTTGCGCCGAATTGCGTGAGGAAATAGCCGAGCTGAAGAGCCATCACCATGCCGGTAAAAACCGCTGTTAAGCCGACGATGGACAGCGAGCGCACGCCGACGTCGTGGAGCTGATCGAGGAACACCCGCGCAGGTGGCGGATCACGCAACCCGGCGACGCACGCCCGGCGCAGCATAATCATCAGTTCGCCAAGCGATGTTAACCAGCCCGTATTGCGCACCACCACCAGCCCCCGCCTCACCCCTACGGTAAGGCCTCCAGAGTACCACGCAGGGTCGTATGGGGTCTATTTGCTGCGGTTTCTCGAATCTTGCCGGGATGGACCGGCAAATGAGCTGCGCTCAGCTGGTAACTCAGCACTTTCTCGGGCGTAAATGGGAGCGGACGACGTTTGCCGAGGAGTTGATCCCATGACCCGAAGAACTTTCTTAAACAGACTGGCTGTTTCGGCTGCGGGCGCAGCCGCATGGTTAGCGCTACCGCGCGTACTGTTTGCCGCCGACACGGTGCTGCCGTTGCAGAAGAGCCGCGAACAGTGGCGAGATATTCTCGACGCCGATCGTTTTAACATTCTATTCGCCGAAGGCACCGAGCCGCCGCATTCGAGCGCGTTGAACAACGAGAAGCGGGTCGGCCTTTTCGTCTGTGCCGCCTGCAATCTGCCGCTGTTCGACTCAGCCATGAAATATGAAAGCGGTACCGGTTGGCCCAGCTTCTTCAGCGCGATCGAAGGCCGCGTGGCAACCAAGACCGACTACAAGTCGATATGGCCGCGCACCGAGTATCATTGCGCCCGTTGTGGTGGCCATCAGGGCCATATTTTCTCCGACGGCCCCAAACCGACCGGCAAGCGCTACTGCAACAATGGGTTGGCGCTCACCTTTGTGCCACAAGGCGAGCCCTTGCCGAAGCTACGGACATGACTCATTGCTGGTCGTGGGCTTGGTCGGCGTGTTCGCCGGCGCGTTGCATCGCGTCCATTACCGACAGCTCACTTAACGGGATGCCGATCAAGTAGGCGCTACGCGCGATCATGTGACCGCCGACGGGGTTGGTCAAGAATACGAAGAGAATCGTCAGCAGCTCAGGGCCGACGTTGTAACCCTGGGCTCCGAATAGTACCGCCGATGCGATCAGCATCCCAGCCAACCCGAGCGTCGAACTCTTAGTCGTCGCGTGCAGGCGGCTGTAAACGTCGGGAAGCCGGATCAGGCCGACAGCGCCGAGCACCACGAAGAAGGTACCGATCGCCATCGCGATACAGACAATCGCTTCAATCAATTGCGCGCCCCTTGACCAGGTATTTCGCCAGAGCGACGGTCCCGAAGAACCCGAGGATCGCCATCGCCATCACGGCTTCCATGTACTCGCGCGTGTTGCGCGTCAGACTGACGAGAATGACGATCGCCATGATCGCCGTAACCAGTGCATCGGTCGCGATGACGCGGTCGGCGACGCTGGGGCCTTGTACGATTCGATAGATTGCCGGGAGCATCGACAGGCCGAGCGCGATCAGGCAAACCTGGGCTACAGTCTCGATCATCGTTCCAACTCCAACAGGTATTTCTCGAACGCGTTTCGGATCGATGCGACGACGGCGTCGGGATCGTCAAGGTTGAGTGTGTGGATGAACAAGCGGTGCTTGTCGTCACTGACTTCCATGGTCAGGGTGCCCGGCGTTAGAGTAATCATGTTGGCCAGCGATGTGATCGCGAGGTCCGACTCGAGCTTGGTGTCGTAGGCGACGATGCCGGGGCTGATCGGCAAGCCCGGGGTCAGCACGATTCTGGCGACCTGGAGGTTGGCCAGCAGCAACTCGTAGAGGAAGCTCAGTAGTAGACAAATCAAGTTGTAGGGCTTGCGGATCATCGAGCCTGGCTCCCCAGCACCGCTGCGATGTAGGCCGACGGGTCGATTAGCTGCTCAGCGGCGATGGTCGCGTACGGCATTGCAAACCCAGCGCCAAGACCGAGCACGATGCCGAGGCCGACCAAAATCGTGATCGAGACCAAGCGCGTTGCGTGCCCACCGCGGCCGCTGAACGGCACCTGTTCGGGGCTCCAAAATGCGTAACGGAAAATCTTCATCATCGAGAATAGCGTGAGGAAGCCGGTAACGACGCTGGCGCCGACCATGATGTAGAAGTGTTGTTCAAGCCCGCCTTGCATAAGCATGAACTTGGCGACGAAACCGCTCAGCGGCGGCGCTCCGGCCAGCGCGAGGCCGGCGACAAAAAAAAGCCCGGTGAGGACCGGCGAGGTGTCGACGATGCCTCCCAACCGCTTCAGGTGCGTGGTCCCGCGTGTGGCTTCGACGGCACCCGCAACGAGGAACAGCGCAGTTTTCACCAGGATGTGATGGATGATGTAGAATACGCCGCCGGCGAGCGCGAGCGGCGTAAAGATCGCCAGTCCCATGATCATGTAGCCGATCTGGCTGATGATGTGGTAGGAGAGCACCCGCTTCATGTCGAATTGCGAGAGTGCACCGAGCACGCCGAACAGCATCGTGGCACCGGCGATGAAGGACAACACCGGCAAGACAAAGTTGACGTTACCGACGAAGAACAGCGAGGTGACGCGGTACAGGGCGTAGACGCCGACCTTGGTCAACAGACCGCCGAAAAGGCCGCTAATTACCGCAGGAGGCGCAAAGTAGGCCCGCGGTAGCCACTGGTAGACCGGGAACAACGCGCCTTTGATGCCGAACACCAGCATGAAGACGATCGCGACTGCGCCGGCACTACCTTTATCGCTAATCTGCGGAAACTTGACCGCGATGTCGGCCATGTTGAGCGTTCCGGTCAGGCTGTAAATGAGCGCAACGCCGATCAAGAACAGCGTCGAGGAAAGCGCGTTGATGACCAGATATTTGAAGGTTTCTTGTAGCTGGTAGCGCTCGCTGCCGAGCGCGAGCAGCCCGTAGGAGCTAATCAGCAATACCTCGAACCACACGAATAGATTGAACAGGTCGCCGGTTAGGAACGAACCGTTAACGCCGACCAGCAAGAACTGAAACAGCGGGTAGAAGAACGTGCGCTCGCGTGCATCGTCTAAGCTGACCGTTGCGAACAGCAAAGTTGCGCTCGAGACGACCATGGTGACCAGGACCATCAAGGCACTGAGCATATCGACCGCGAAGACGATGCCGAACGGCGCGGGCCATTCTCCGAAGTTGAGGACCTGGACGCCGTCGATACGGACGGTTTCGACCAACTGCGCAGCGAGTACCAAGACGATGAGGTTGGCCACGAGCGCGACGGCACGCGAAAGACTCGGGCTATTGCGTAGAAAGATCAGCGCGATGCCCGCCGCCATCGGCAGCGCGACCGGTAGGACCGGCAGGTTACTCATCGGTAAGCTTCCCGTCGAGTTCGCCAAGATCGTCGCTGCCGACGCTCTGGTAGGTGCGATAGGCTAGGGTCAGCAGCAGGGCAGTAACGCCAAAGCCGATGACTATGGCAGTCAGGATAAGCGCCTGCGGAAGCGGATCGACCGGCGAGGCTCCGTAGTCGCGTTGGCCGTGGAGGATCGGCGCCGTTCCGGCCCCCAGTCCGCCGCTGGCCAGTAACATCAGGTTGACTCCGTTCGACATCAGTCCGAGCCCGATCACGACACGGAGTAATGTACGTTCGAGCACCATGTACATGCCGCAAGTGAGCGTGACGGCAATGACCAGCAGTATAGGGACGTCCACGCTCAGTCCTCCCCCGGCTCGCGGTCAGTCATCGCGCTGACAACGGTAATAACGTTGCCGACAACGACGATATAGACGCCCAAGTCGAACAGCGCTGCGGTTGCGAGTTCAACATCCCCGATAAGCGGTAGATGAAAATGTCCGAAGGTGTGCGTGAAGAAAGCATGACCGAACGCGAGCGATCCAAATGCGGTTGTTAGCGCGATAGCCAGGCCGACCCCGATCGCCGTGATAAACGGCGCGCTAGCGCCCGAGCGGTCTCGGCGGCCGTGCGCGATGAAGCGCAGCGCGATCGCGGCCGCGGTGAGCAGTCCGGCGATAAAGCCCCCACCGGGTGCGTTGTGCCCGCGCCAATACAGCGCAACCGCAAATAACAGGAGCACCGGGTACGCAATCCGTGCGCATGTCGTCAAGATGACCGAACGCGCGATCACGGGCGCTTCCTTTCTGGACGAAGCTTGATCAGCGCGTAAC
Source organism: Deltaproteobacteria bacterium (assembly GCA_029262415.1). GTDB lineage: Bacteria > Desulfobacterota > Binatia > UBA1149 > JAJCZL01 > JAJCZL01. The sequence goes on from JAJCZL010000076.1 coordinate 22,340, forward strand.
AGGTGAGGGCGGCGATGCCGAGCACCGAGATCTCGCCGAGTGTATCCAGGCCGCGGAAGTCGACGAGGATGACGTTGACGATGTTGTGGCCGCCGGCTTTCTCAACGCTGTTCTCGACGAAGTAGTCGGCGATTGTTCCGCCAACGCGCTGCCCGCGCGCATGGTGGAGCAGGGCCGTGACGCCGACCCCGAACGCGATTGATACCGCGGCGTACAACGGTTGGAACTTGCGTGGTTTGAGTTTGCGGTATGCGGGCAAATGCACGAAGGCCGACAAGAACAGCGCGACTGAGACCGTCTCGACCATGATCTGCGTAAGCGCGAGGTCGGGTGCCCCGACCAAAGAGAACAGCAGCGCAAGGCTGAAGCCACTGGCTCCGAGCGCGAGGATCGCCGCCAGGCGCGTCGGCGCGACTACCGCACCGATGGCGGCGGCGATGGGTATCAGCGCGACCACGTATTCGAAAGTCTGCGCCGGCCGGGCACCCCAGGGCGCAGAGGCGTCGAAGCCTACGAAGACGGCCAGCGCACTCATTGATATGATGCCGACGCACACGATGATTGTGACGTAGCGCCAAAGCAGGCCGCTCATATAGGACGCGGTCAGGCGTTGCGCGTTGTGCTCAAGGCCGGTGAGCCAGGCTTCGTAGACCCGATCTGCAACCAACTTGGGCGCATCCGGCGTGCGTCGCATCCATCCGAAGCGAAAGACTGCCGCGCCTGCGCTGATCGCCGCGACGCTCACAATCAGGGTCGGCGATAGGTGAAACATCGTTAGATGGGGGTGGGGCACGTGGCCACCGATAGCGGCTGCGGCGGCGGACTCGATCAGGCCGCCTGCCAGAAATGTCGGAACCAAACCGAGCAACAGTGCGCCAAAGACCAGCACCGCAGGACCCCACAGCAAAGCGGTCGGTGCGTCGTGCGCGTGTTTGCGCTCGGCTTCGTCCTGGTGGGTGAGCCCGAGTCCGATCGCGAGCACCAGGCAATAACCGACGGTGAGGCACGCGCCGAGAACGGCAATAACGGTAAGTGGCCAGGGCATCTGCAGCACTTCCTCAAGGAACAGCTCCTTGGAAATGAATCCGCCCATCGGTGGGATGCCTGCCATCGACAGGGACGCGAGCACCAGAACCGCGAACAGCCGTGGCATGTTGCTACGCAGCGAGGCAAGTTTGGTCAGATCGCGTGTGTGCGCCTCGTGTTCGATCACACCGACCATGAGAAACAGCGCTCCCTTGAACAGCCCGTGGTTGAGCATGTGAAAGACGCCCGCAGTCGCGGCCGAGGCGGTGTTCTGCGCGAACATTGCCATGATCAATCCTAGTTGGCTGATCGTGGAGAATGCGAGCAGGGCTTTCAGGTCGGTTTGGCGTAGTGCTAAAAAACTTCCCCACGTCATCGTTACAATGCCGAGTACCGTCAGCGTCGGCGTCCATATGGGTATAAGCGAAAGTACCGGCCCCATCCGTGCCACTAGATACAGACCGGCTTTGACCATGGTGGCGGCGTGGAGGTAGGCGCTTACGGGTGTCGGTGCCTCCATCGCGCTCGGCAACCAAGAATGGAACGGAAACTGAGCCGATTTGGTGATAGCGCCGAGCATGATGAGCATAGCCGCCGCGGTCGCCCATCGGTGCGCGGCGATCTGTTCACGGGCGGCCATGATGTCGGCGATCTCGTAGCTGCCGACGATACTGCCGATCAGGATAAAGCCGACCAGCATTGCAAGCCCACCGCCGGCGGTAATGACCAGTGCCTTGAGTGCTCCGCCCCGTGAAGCGTCGCGTTCGTGCCAGAAACCTATCAGCAAGAACGAAGAGACACTGGTCAGCTCCCAGAACACAAACATTGAAATCAGGTTTGCGGCGAACACCACACCGAGCATCGCGCCCGCAAAGATCAGTAAGTAACAGAAAAAGCGTCGGCGGTTCTCTTCCGGTCCGAGGTAGGCAGCCGCAAAGGTGAAGACTATGGAGCCCACGCCGGTAATCAGAAATGCGAATGCCAACGAGAGGCCGTCGGCGGCTATCGAAAACTGCAGGCCGAGTGACGGCACCCATTCAAACGCGATCGCGCCGGGTTGGTGCAAGACGGCGGGAGTCGAGATCGCGACGGCCGCGAACGAAGCAACGATAAACCCCGAGGCGATCCAGCCGCAGTTATCGCCGCGACTCTTGCTCAGAAACGGCAGCAGTGCGGCGCCGACGAACGGCAAGAGCGATGCAACCACCAACCCCCACATAACTGCTTTCTAGCCCTGGCGGATCCGAGCCTATTAGCTCAGTTCGAACATCCTCTCGATTGAGAGGCGTGCGTTGTCGCAAATGTCACGCGGAACGTCAACTTCGTCGCGTCCGGTTACCAGGGCGTCGCGGGTTCTTTCCAGCGTGATCATCTTCATGTACTTGCAGAGTTGACATGCCTTGTAGAACTTCTTGTCGGGCACCTCGAGCAGCAGCCGTTCGGATAGGCCGCATTCGGTGACGATAAGGAAGGCTCCCGCGGCATCATTCTTGGCGAATTCGATCATGCCGCTGGTACTCGCGACCTCATCGGCTTCGGCGATCACATCTGCACGGCATTCGGGGTGAACAATGACCTTGATTCCCGGGTTGACCTCGCGTGCCCGGCGGATTTCCTCCGGACGGATTTGGTGATGGACGTAGCAGTTCCCGTTCCACGCGATGATGTGTTTTTTGGTATTGGCCGCGACATAGGACGCGAGGTTCTCGTCGGGGCAGAACAGGATGTTTTGCGAGTCGATGTTCTCAACGACCTGAACCGCATTTGAGGAGGTGCAGCAAACGTCGGTGACCGCTTTTACCTCAGCGGTGGTGTTCACGTAGGAGACGATCTTCAGGTCTGGATAGGTCCTGCGCAACTCGTCGCGTCTAGCGACCAACGCGTCCGCATCGACACTTTCGGCAAGCGAGCAGCCGGCGCGCGCGTCTGGGATGATGACACGCTTGTCGGGAGACATGATCTTAGCCGTCTCGGCCATGAAGTGGACTCCGCAAAAGACGATTGTGTCCTCGGTCACGTCGACGCCGCGCTTGGCCAGACCGAGTGAGTCACCGACAAAATCTGCGACCTCGAAGATCTCGGGGCGCTGGTAGTTGTGGGCCAGAACGATCGCGTTTTTTTCGCGCTTGAGTGCGGTAATTTCGGCGACCAGGTCGCGGATCTCATCGCAACGCTCTTCGGTGTAAACGCCCGGTTGGCCTAGCGCCTGGAACTGTTCGAAGAGGATATCGCCGCCTTTCTCGGTGCCTGCGTCCACTGCGGGTCGATGCTGGACGCTAAAAAGAACAGGGTCAAGCAGGCGCGAAAACGGCTACCTACGGTTGAGGGCGTAGATAGCGAGTTCGAGCCGGTCGCGCACGCCCAACTTGGCGAAGATGTTGCTCAGGTGCGCCTTCACGGTTTTTTCGCTTATGCCGAGTCGCTCGGAGATCTCGCGGTTTCGGCAGCCCGATATTACCAGATCGACGACCTCCGATTCGCGGGTAGTCAGTGGCGGAGGTCCTCCGCTATCGCTGTCGGCTCCGCTGCCGCGGTGCGCGAGCTCCTCGAGCAGCGTTCCCGTGATCTCGCGGTCAACCCAGGCTTGGCCTTCGTGCACCGCACGGATCGCGGTGACGAGGGTTTCGGCCGCGGAATCCTTCATGATGATGCCGCGGGCGCCTTGGCTGAGTGCGACCACGTGGTCGCGGCGGTCGTCAGAAGCCGTGAGGATCAATACCTTGGTCTTGGGGCTAGCGTCATGAATCGGGCCAATCACCTCCAGACCTCCGGTGCCGGGCATACGCAGGTCGAGGAGCATGACGTCGGGGTTTTCTCGTGCGGCAATCGCGGCTGCTTGGGACGCGTCGTCGGTGTCGGCGACGACTTCAAGGTCGTCCTCCATCGAGAGGATCTTACGGAGACCTTCGCGTAGAATTGTGTGATCGTCGACGATTGCAATGCGGATGTGGGAGGCAGTTCGGTTCATCGGGTTCCATTCCTCGGCAGGCGTACGTGGATTTCGGATCCGCCGCCTACGTTGCTCTTGATCGACAGTTCGCCGGAGAGCGACTCGACTCGTTCGCGAATCGACCATGGCGCGGCCGCGGCCGTTAACTCACCGTTGCTCTTCTCCGCTGCGGCGGGGAAGCCGACGCCATCGTCGCGGATGACTACGACGATATCACGCTCTCGTGCGTCTACCGATACGGAAGCGTGCTCGGCGTTTGCATGTCGGGAGATGTTAGTGAGGCCTTCTCGGACGATTTGCAAGAGTTCGAATCCCACGCCGTGTTGCGCCGGCACGCCTCCGGCGTTGCTCTCAAACTCGATCGCGGTTTCGCTCTTGCCGCGGAACTCGCGGACGACCTCGGCCATCGCGGTGTCGACGTCGGCGCCGCGCGGGGCCTGATTACGCAACATATCGAGGTACTGCCGCGCTTCACGGTAGCCCTGTTTGATGTTGCGTTGCAGTTCGAGGAGCTCGTCGTCGAGCTTGCTCGGGTCTTTTCGCTGGAGCTTGCGGCAGACCTCAATCCCGACGTCCACCGACGCGAGCGACTGCACGAACCCGTCATGAATGTCCCGCGCGATGCGCGCGCGTTCTTCGGCGACGGCGAGGGTTTCGGCTTTGCCCTGCAGCATCATGCTCTGGTGGATGACCGCCGCCTGCTTGACTAGAGCGCGGCAAAAATTGGTCTCGTCCATCGAAAAGTTCTCGCGCGAACGACCGAGAATCAAGCGGCCGCGCGCGCTGCTGGGGGACGATATAGGTATCACAATGAGCGAGCGTGTGCGGACGCGCGCTAGGAACGCGGGTTCCGCGGCTTCGCTGGTGAAGCTGCGGACTTCCGTCTTTTCATAGTCGATTTCTTCGGCACGGCGTCCCCAGTTTCCGAAAGTGTGGGTAACGCGGTATGCGAGACGCCCACTCGAGGCTGGGGTCCAGGCGCTATTCGGCACCTGGTGCAGGACCATTCGGTGTCCTGGTTTGGATGTGCCTTCCCATTCGATGCCGGCACCGTCGGCAGCGCGGATCTGTAACAGTGCGTAGTCGGCGCGATAGAAGCGGACAATACGGCGGAAGAGCCGGATAAGGACTCTTAACTCGTTGCGGCTGTAGCCGGCGTCTTGTTGGAACGCGACCATCTCCACGAGGCGGCGTTTGGCTGAAATCTCGTGTTCGCCGATAAAGCCGACAAGGTAACCGAGGATGATCAGGTAAGTCGGGCGCAGGATATGCGCGCTGCGCACGATGAAATCCGGCCCTGTGAAGAACCAACGGATGCCGAGTACGGAGATGAGGTACAGCAGTGCCGAGCCTACCGCGACCCGCACAGTCGTGCGCATCCCCCAGCGTGCACCTGCGCTGCATACCGCGAACACGTAGAACAGGAAGAACGGACTCGGTCCGCCCTCACTCAGCGAGACGATAGCGGTGAACCACGCGACGTCGGCGAGAAGTACGGGTTTGGAGATTGCCTCCGGTTTAACTTCGTGGTTCGATATCAGCCATAGCAGCGTGCTGCTATAGGCGATGTAGAGTGCGAGGACGATGTAGAGCGCCGAACTTCCGTACAGAGGCTCGCGGGGGTCGATGAAAATGATAGCGAATGCCGAAATTGAAAGTGCCAAGCGGCAGATGGCAATTACGCGTTCGCTACGTTCCGCAGAGTCGTCGGTTGTCGCGAGCAGTGGGCGGGGGTCCGAGCCGGGGGGGGTGCCCTCAGGTGTTGCGCGGTCCGAGCTGAATAGTCGGAATTTCATTTCATTCTAGGCGTCGTGCCGAGTCGCTGACCAGTGCCTCGTGCGGCAACTACAGCATTCTATCGTACGAGGCTATGCGACGGTTGACTAATGCGACTTTAGTCGTATGAGCGCCGCGTCGATCTCGGCCGCAACCGGCGGGACCTGGCGTGCCGCAGCTCCCCTGTGCAGAGCCGCGGCCGCTTGTTCCAAGCCCAGCTGGCCGAGCGCCCCGGCACAGTGGGCGCGGACCAATGCTTCGTCGTGGGAGATAAGTGCCCTGCCGAGAGGCCCGATCGCTGCGGGGTTTGCGCTGTTGCCCAGCGCGACGGCGGCGTTGCGTGCAAGACCGCGCCGTTTGGTGCGTGCGACGGCGGTGCGGCGGTAGCGTTCGCGGAAGCCGTCGCGGTCGATCTCCAAGATCTCCACAAGCGAGGGTTGCAGGAAGTCGTTGCTGTTGGCTGTTTCTCCTTGCCAGGGGCAGACCTCCTGACATACGTCGCAGCCGAAGATCCAGTTTCCGATCGGCGCACGCAATTCGTGGGCGATTGGTCCACGGTGCTCAATGGTGAGGTATGAGATGCAAAGGCGCGCGTCGATTGTCGGCCCGGTATCGAGCGCACCGGTCGGGCACGCGGGAATGCACGCGGTGCAGTCGCCGCAGTGTGAAGAGTGGAAAGGCGGGTCGGCGTCGAGCTCGGCATCGGTGATAATGCAACCGAAAAGGAAGTACGATCCGAGATTCTTGCTGAGGATGTTGGTGTTGCGACCGTACCAGCCGATGCCAGCACGTCGCGCGAACTCTTTCTCCATGAGAGGCCCGGCATCGACGTGAATGGCAAAGCGGGCGTCCTCGACGGAAAGTATGGTATCTGCGAGTTTGCTGAGCTTCTCGTGTAGCACCTCGTGGTAGTCGGCGCCATGTGCGTACGAAGCGATGCGGCCGGTGAGTTTGCTTTTCCAGTCGGGGTCGGGCGCGGGCGGGGGCGGGTAGGGCCACGCAACTACCACCACGCTGCGTGCTCCGACTAAGGCTTCGCACGGGTCCAAACGACGCGACGACGGGCAGGCCAGAAAATCCATCGTTCCGTGACGACCCTGTTCAATCCAGTCGCGCAGCAGCAATTCGGATTCGGCAGGGGCGGAAGTGGTAAAGCCACAAGCCGCAAATCCCGCCTGCTCTGCGCCCTCGCGAATTCGGTCTCTGCGCGCCGCCGCAGCGTCGTGGTTCGAAACTTGGGACACCGCCCGCTTGGTGTACGATACCTGCGCTTCCGAAGCATCCCGGGCCCAAGGCTAGTCGCCCAGGCGCGGTGTCGTCCCCCGGCGGGAGAGCGAGAGATACCGACTTGAACATCGCCGTTTACGTCTCCACGCACGGCTACGGCCACTTCGTTCGTGCCGGTGCGGTATGCCTGCGTCTAGCCGAACGTATCGATGCACGATTCCTCGTCTGCGCGGCGGCTCCGCGCGTGTTGTGGCCGCCCGCTCTCGCTTTGCGAACCGAGTGGCGCGAGTTCGCTGCGGACGCCGGTGTAGTGCAGTCAGGCGATCTAGCGGTCGACCTGCAGGCAACCCGGGCGCGCGTCGATAGGTTCGTGCGCGGGTTCGCGGACCAGGTCGAGCGCGAGGCCGCATGGCTACGTAACAGGGCAGTCGGTTTCGTTATCGGTGACGTTCCGCCGCTCGCGTTCGCGGCGGCATACCGTGCCGGACTCAAGAGTGCCGCGGTCGCGAACTTCTCGTGGGACTGGATATACCGCGAGATGGGCATGGAGGCCGCTGCCGACCAGGCCGCAGACGCGTACGCGCGGGCCGGTACTCTGTTCGCTCTTGCGCCCGACACACCCATGCCCGCGTTCGGTCGGCGGATCGACGCCGGGTTGCTCGGCCGCAAGGCGGCTACCGACCGCCACTTGGTTCGCGAGGCGCTGCGGGTCAAGCCCCACCACAGGCTTGTCTTGCTCAGCCTTAGGGCCGAAGGGCGAAACGCCGCCGTGCGCCTCCCAGCTCCGATGTTGGATGTCTTCTACGTAATGCCCGGCGATGCCGGTTCCCGAGACGACCTGGTGTCGTTTCCGGTTGGTCGGGCTTACGAGGACGTGGTCGCTGCGGCCGACGTGGTTGTGACCAAACCTGGTTACGGCATCGTTGGTGACACGGCAGCTAACGGTACGCCGATGCTTTGGGCGGCCCGCCAAGGGTTTCCCGAAGACGATGCGCTGCAAGTTTGGATTCAGGCCAACCTGCTCAGTCGTCGGGTGGGTGCTGAAGAACTCGCACGTGGAGCCTGGAGAGAAGCTCTCGAAGATCTACTCGACAAAGCACGTCGCGACCCCCTTCCCGTCCCCGCCGCTGCGCGCGTCGCCGAAGAGATCACGCGGCTGATAGCCGACTAGGCTGAAAGAGCTTGCACTAGAGCGACACCGGTTGCGTGCCCGCATGGCGCGAACCCTGGCTGACGCTTTCAGGAGCCGCGCTGGTTTTGTCGGGCGCTGGTTTGAGCGCCGCGGCCAGCACTTGGCTGACCTCTTCGACGAAGGTCACCGTGAACTGCTTACGCAGTTCTGGAGCGATTTCTTCGTAATCCTGCTTGTTGCGTGCGGGCAAGATCAATCGTTGGATCCCCGCTGTGCGCGCGGCCAAAACCTTCTCTTTGATTCCGCCGACCGGCAATACCGTACCGCGAAGCGTGATCTCTCCGGTCATGGCCAGGCGATCTGCCAGTGGACGCCCGGTCAACACTGAGGCTAGGGCGGACAGCATGGTGACACCGGCCGAGGGGCCATCCTTCGGGATCGCTCCGGCGGGCACATGGATATGAATGTCGGAGACCTCAAAGAACTCTGGTGCGATACCGTACTGTTCGGCGTTGCTGCGCAGAAACGTCAGTGCCGCCTGTGCAGATTCTTTCATGACGTCGCCAAGCTGACCTGTCAGGGTCATGCCTTTCTTGCCCTTCATGCACGAGGCTTCGACGAAGAGTATATCGCCGCCGTGCGGCGTCCACGCAAGTCCGATCGCTATGCCGGCTTTCTGTGAGTTCTCGGCTATTTCGGGCAGATGTTTGGGCTGTCCGAGATAGTCATGGAGAGAGGATGTGCCGATCACCACGGGGTCACGCGCACCTTCGGTGACCTTACGCGCAATCTTCCGGCAAACCTTGCCGAGTTCGCGTTCGAGGTTGCGCAAGCCCGACTCGCGCGTATGCCCGCGGATAATAGCGGTCAGCGCTTCGGTGCTGAAAGAGACCAGTTGCGGACTTAGGCCGTTCTCCTCGATCTGTTTGGGAACCAGATGACGCCGCGCGATCTCGAGTTTTTCCTCTTCGCTGTAGCCCGACAGTTCGAGTACCTCCATGCGATCGCGAAGGGCGGGAGGGACCGTATCGAGCATATTCGCGGTGGTGACGAAGAGTACGCCGCTCAGATCCATCGGCACGTCGAGGTAGTGATCGCGGAACGTGTTGTTCTGCTCCGGGTCGAGCACCTCCAGGAGCGCGGCAGAAGGATCGCCGCGCACGTCGCTGCCGAGTTTGTCGATCTCGTCAAGCATGAATACCGGGTTGTTGGATCCCGCGCTCTTGAGCCCTTGGATGACGCGTCCGGGCATTGCGCCGACATAGGTGCGCCGATGCCCGCGGATTTCGGCCTCGTCGCGTACACCTCCCAACGACAAACGGTAGAACTTGCGTCCCATAGCGCGCGCGATCGAGCGGCCGAGCGACGTTTTGCCTACGCCTGGGGGGCCGACGAAGCACAGGATCGGGCCTCGTGGTGTTTTGCGCAGCTGACGCACTGCGAGGAACTCGAGCACGCGTTCTTTGATCTTGTCCAGCCCGTAGTGGTCGGTATCGAGGATTTGCTGCGCGTGACGCAGGTCGAGGTTGTCGCGCGTCGAAACCTGCCAGGGGAGGTCGGCCAGCCACTCGAGATAGGTGCGTACGACTGAGTGCTCAGCTGACTCGGGTGGAATCAGACCGAGGCGGTTAAGTTCGTTGTCGGCCGCTTCTTGTGCCTCCTCGGGGAGTTTGGCGTCTTGGATGCGGCGACGCAGCAGCTCGTTTTCATTGGTCCGCGAATCAGTCTCGCCGAGTTCTTTTTGAATCGCCTTGAGCTGCTGGCGCAGATAGAACTCGCGCTGATTCTTGTGCAGCTCCGACTGTACCTCACCTTGAATTTTCTGGCCGAGCTCAAGTAATTCGATCTCGCGGGCGATGGTCGTGCCAAGCGAGCTCAGGCGTTCTCCGACGTCGATCTGTTCGAGCAACTCCTGTTTTTCTTCGAGCGGAATGTTGAGGTTGGCCGCCACGAGGTCGGCGATCTTGCCCGGATGCTTGATGTTAATAACCACAACCTGCAACTCGTTGGGGAGGTGCGGCGTGAGTTCGACGAAGCGCGAGAACGACTGTACGACGCTTTGCTTGAGGGCCTGTACGCGTAACCCCTCGTCGTTGATGTCCGCGAGGTGGTCGATCTCTGCTTTAAGGTACGGATCCGTCTTAACGATGCCTTTGATCTCGAAGCGGCGTAGGCCTTGAACGAGAATCCGGACACTGCCGTCAGGGTATTTGAGCATCTTCAGGATGCGTGCGGCGCAACCGCGTTTGTGCAAGTCCTCGGCGCCCGGTGATTCTTCGTCCGCGAATTTTTGCGCGACCAGGCCGATAACCCGGTCACCGACCAGTGCGTCTTCGACCAGGGCCAGCGAGGATTCGCGCGAGATCAGCAACGGCAGGATTGCCGCCGGGAACACGGCAACGCCACGCAGCGGAAGAATCGCGAGTTCGCTGTCAACGCGGACCTCGTCCACGTCTTCTTCGAATCCGTACCAATGCGCCTGTTCCTCGTCGCCGTTGTCGCCGACTTCCAGCTCTTCTTCTTCGTTTACGCCGTTTTCGTCCTGTGCCATTTCCGTCGTCCTCGCCGCCACCTCGACACCACCACAAAAGCTGCTAGGTTTCACGGGCTTCCCACGCCGACGGCGGGAGCGTAGCGTGAGGTTACATCCAGTGCCAGCCTTCATCAAAATCACAGCAGTCACATTTTTATCATCCATCTCGCTCTGGACCGGTGCAATGGTCTTTTTCTCTGCCGTTGTGTTGCCCGCGTTTTTTATAGAGCTGGAGACGCACCGGGCCGGCGCGATGGCCGCGCTCTTGTTCCCACGCTACAACTTTTACGGGATCATCTGCGCGACGCTGGCCTGCGCGTCGGGTCTACTGTTGTGGATCAAGGCCGGCAGCGTCTGGCGAAGCGTGGCGGTGATAGCCTCGGTGATGCTCGCTATCCAGGCCTATGTTACGTTCTCATTGCATCCTGAGGTTGCGATGATCCGCGGGAAAACCGAACACAAGGCGCGCTTCGATGTCCTGCACCGGCGTTCGGTCCGCGTCAATGGGATACTTCTCGTAGCTGGGCTGGGTATCCTGGTCTGGGGCGGACGGCGGCTTGGCGAGCACTGAGCCGGAACCCGAAGCTATCCTCTTCGATCTTTTCGGCACGCTGGTCGGGTTCGACTTCTCGCGGTTGCCGAGCACCGAGATTCAAGGACGGCGACGGTTTATGACCATCGACGGAGTCGAGAAGTTGCTCGACCGGCTCGAACCGAGGCCCACGCTAGCCGATTTCTACGCGGCGCTGGTGCGCACCAGCGAGAAGATCGCGGAAGAAACTGTGCACACCCACGCCGAGGTTTCCTCACCGTTGCGATTCGCCCGTGCGCTGGTCGAACTCGCCAGCGTCGATACCCGTCCCGATCAAGGCGACATCGCGCTCGAGTTCGCGACCCGGCACATGACCGGCCTAGCAACTGCCGTGGTGTGTCCTCCAGGTAGGCAACAGCTACTTAGACGATTAGGTACCAGGTTTCGCCTCGGTCTGGTGTCGAACTTTGATTTCGAGCCGACGGCGCGCGCCTTGCTCGACAGCTTCGGGTTGGCCCCACTGTTGGAAACCGCTTTGATCTCGGACGCGGAGGGTGTGCGCAAACCCGCGGCGCGGATTTTTCACGCCGCTTGCCGCCAACTCGGCACTGCACCTGAGCGCTGCGTCTACGTGGGCGACTCGCGTACCAGCGACGTCGAAGGGGCGAGCGCTGCCGGCCTGGCCGCGGTTTGGGTGAACGCGGGTGACGAAGACCCCGCGCCTGCATTTGCTTCGATTAGCGACGTCGATGGACTACCCGAGCTGTTCGAGCGGCGCTACGGGATCCGCTTCGACCCCTAGGGCAGCCGGGGGCGTTGGAGGGTTCTCAGCCGTCGTTCACCGCGGCGATCGCTGCGGCTGTGCGGCGTGCGACGCTGACGAAGCCGGTATGCGCGACCATTCGATGGTCTGGACGTACGCTTGGGTGGCGTACATACCAGCCACGTTCGAGGACCTCTACGGTCTCCGCGAGCGCGAAGCGGCGGTCCCCATCGAGTGCTGTGCGGGCCTCGGCGAACTGGGGAACCGTTGGCACGTAAAAAACGAAAGTTCCACCGGGGCGCAGAGCCTCAGCGGCGGCGTTGATGAGCCCGGCCGGGTCGGGCATGTCGGCAACGACGTGATCGACGCCTGTCTCTGTGAAGCCGTCTCGTGCATCGCCGATGCGGCATTCCCACGGGGCATGGTCTCCGCACATCTCGGTGACGGTCTTTTTCGCGTTCTCGGCGAAATCTTCGCGGATCTCGTAAGTCACGACACTTCCCGCCGCGCCGACCATGCGTAGCAGCGCAACGGTCAGAGCTCCGCTACCGGCACCGACTTCGATGACCGTGTCGCCGGGACGTACATCACCGCGTGTGAGTACAGTCCCGATATCCTTGGGGAACACCGGCTCAGCTTCGCGGGCCCGCAGCGTGATCAACTCGGCGTAGGTCGGACGAAACACCATGAATTGCTCTGGTTCGGACCCCGAGGTGAGGTTCCCCTCGGGGTGCCCGATCAGATCGTCGGCAGCAATGACGGATCCGCGAACTGTTATGCGGTGTCCGGCCTTGAGACGCTTGAGGCAGCGCCGGCCGCGGTCGTCAACGAGCATGATGCGCTCGCCGTCGCTAAGCTTGGGGTCGGCCATCAGCGGGCGGACAGTTGCGAAATACGGTCCGGATTGCAAGAAGAAGCCAAAGTGACGGCTGTTTACGCCGCCGCGTGATTGACTGCCGTGGATGTTGTCACTAGATTTGGCGGCCCTGAGGTGCGGTATCGTGCGTTAACCCGCGATCGGTGCCTCGGCTAAGCTCTAGGAGTCCGGATACATGGCGAGCAAGAAAGCCAAAACAGCGCAGAAGGCCACTGCAGCCGACAAGCAGGTTTGTCCCGAGTGTGAGGCCGACGTCCGTGTTGTGAAGTTCGTTGGCGCAGGAAAGCGCGGAATGTTTTGGGTCTGCGACAAAGACTGCGGTTACACCAAGCGGACCAAGTAGCGCCGATCTGTGCCTAAAGCTCCTAAGAAGAAAAAGTCGAAATCGAGTGGCGGTGGCTTCAGCCTATTCGACGAGAGCGAAGGCGATTCGAGCGCCGGGGAAGAGGACGAGCTTCCCAAAGACGAAGTCGGCCGCCAAAAGATCAAGAGCCAATATGTTGATCTGCTCGGTATCCGCCTCGCCAAGCTCAGAGGCCGCGTTCTCAACCGCGAACGCATCGATAAGAACATCGAGGGCGTCTACTTCATCTGCAACAGTTGCGAGAAGATCTGTCACAACCTCGATGACGGACTGATCGAAGACGAAACCAACCGCAACAACCTCTGCGTGCCGTGTCATGAGGCCGCCAAGGCTCCGTCCAAGGCTCGTGGCCGGGTGGCCAAGGCCAAGACTACGCCCAAAAAGCCCACATCGAAGCCGATCCCAGCCAAGAAAAAGCCTGCGGCACCGGCCAAGGCCGCGAAAGCCGCCCCTATCAAGAAAAAACGCTGATCTAAGCTCAGCGTTTAAAGCTCTCAGTGCAGGCGCCTCAGGAGCGCCAAGGCTCGCATGAAGTCCGCGGGCGGAGCGCAGGTAATATCCGGCCCATTCTCCAGTGCGACGCGACTCGCGTGCAACAAATGTCCTTCTCGTGTCAGCGCTGGTGCCGGCTGCCCGCCGTATTTGCAGTCGCCGAGCAGGGGATGACCGATCGATGCGAGATGGGCGCGCACCTGATGGGTCACCCCGGTCGATATGCGCACACCGAGCAGGCACCACCCCGCGCCCGATTCCAACACGCTTACGTGGGTGAGCGCGTCAAGCGCACGCTCTTTCGCGCGTGCCGGCCTGACACGGCTATGGAGTCGTACCAACCTTGTGTCGATGCGGATTTCGGCCTGTGACGGAGTGCCCTCGGCTATGGCCAGGTAAAACTTCCTGACATAGCCCGCTGCAAACGCCGCGCGACCCCTATCGTAGGTATCGCGGTTGCGTGCGGCCAGCATCACCCCGGAGGTGTCGCGGTCGAGGCGATGAAGTAGGCCGCCCTCTAGGTTGCGGTGACCTGCTTCGGCCTGCTCAGGGTACCAGGTGCACAACTGCGACGCGGCAGAGCCCACACTACGCCCGGCATGCGCGTGGACGCCTGCAGGCTTAGAGATGGCTAGGTACTCGGCGTTCGACCACAGCAGCGAGACCAATCCTGCGGCAGCCGTTGGCGCCGATCCGGACGCGAGGGCCTCTCGAACACAGATGCGTTCACCGCTACTGACTAAGTAAGCAGCGGCTACAGAACGACCATCGACGGTCACGCGTCCGGCACGGACCAGAGCGCGTGCGCTCCTGCGCCCGCAGCCCAGATGCTCGGCTATGGCCTTGTCCAACCGAACCTGATTGCGTACGGCAACGAAGCCACGGTGGAGATTCGCGTCGTCCACGCTCTAAACCGACCTGGCAGTCTCGGGTTCTTGCCCGAGGTTTTCCCACACTAAATCGTAAACGCGCGCGGAGAACACCATCGAGAAGTGTCCGATTGTCTCTACGGTGATGTTGAGCGCCGGTTTGTAATAGGCCAGCGCGGGCGGGAAGACCAAGGCGTCGAAAGTGCTGACTATGTTGGTCAGCCTGAGCGGTCCGGGCAACGGGTCTTCGTCCGCCAGCCGCAGCAGATAGCCCGACTCCGGTCGTAGCTCCACGGCGGCGCGGCCGCTCACCAGGTGCGCGAGGGAGGTTCCGCTGTGTGGTGTTGCGATGGTGACCACGTATCCAAACAACTCGGTTCCGCGATAACGGCGCGCGATGGTGCGAAGCAGGATGCCGCCGAACCCGTGCGCCACAACGTCGATGCGCGAAGTCCCGGCGTCTTCGGCCACCCGGCGAAGCTGGCTGACGAGTCGCTGCGAGGTAATCTCGGTGTGGGCGGCGCGGTCGTGGCTGTAACCGACCAGTACTGCGTCGCGGCCGTCGCGTCTTAGGCGTGCGGCCAGCATCGCCATCGAAGCGCGGCCGCAGCCGAGTTCGTGGACGAGCGCGACGGGCCGTTGCCCGCCACCCGGTTGAGCGCTTTTCGCCGGCAACAGCGCGAAGGGACGTAGCGCGATAACGCCAAGGAGGGCTAAGTACTCGGCGAACCAAGCGCCGATCAGAGGGCCGCACGGAGGTGAAGCCTCGGCTTGGCCGTGGACACGCGCTTCGTAAACCATCAGCAGAGTAGTTGCCGCGAGCACTGCGCCGGGTAGGGCTACGAGGACGAGCACAAGGCATGCGATCATTGCGTTCGTCTAGCGCGGACACACCGGCAGTGCACCTGCTCCTGTTGTGCGTCGAAAACCTACTGCTGGACTTGCGTTCGCGAGAGTCGGACCGGATGATCGGAAGCGCACCGCGTGCCTGGAGTATTCGGTGCTCGCGGTACGATCGAGCAGCGAGATTCTAGTAACGAACCGGGTTAAGGTAAGAGCGGATGAAGCAAGTTCCGGCGAGCAGAAGGTTCGCCGTCATCATGGCTGGTGGGATCGGGAGCCGGTTTTGGCCATGGAGCCGCCGCGCTCTCCCCAAGCAGTTGCTCGCGCTGGCGGGCGATACCACGATGCTTGAGGACACCGCGCTGCGATTGCGTGGGATCGTTCCCCCCGAGAACCTCTTGATCGTGACTTCGGAGTCGATTCGCAAGCCGGTTGCGAAGGCGGTCCCTTGGTTGCCGGCATCCTCGATCTTATGTGAGCCGGTCGGTCGCAACACGGCTCCTTGCGTTGGATGGGCTGCCATCGAAGTACGCGCGCGTCAAAGTGATGGTGTCATGGCGGTGCTTCCCGCCGATCACCTCGTCTCGCCGCTCGCGGCTTTCAAAAAGGACTTGCGTGCGGCCTATGCGCTCGCTGACGCGGAGCGTTGCCTGGTTACCTTCGGCGTCCGCCCGACCGAACCCGCTACGGGTTACGGATATATCCGCGCCGGAGAGCCTGACCCTCGCCGTAACCGAGCGGCGGCTGTGATAGGATTCGAAGAGAAGCCCACCCCAGAGCGTGCGAAAAGATTCTTGCGTGCGGGGGGCTACTACTGGAACAGTGGAATGTTCGTGTGGAGAGCCGATACCGTCCTCGACGCTTTCGCCGAGTATCTACCCGGCATGGCGCGTTTGCTCGAACGCATGGACGGTCAGCGTAAGCACGGCAAGATCCCCGAGAAGACGCTCGCACGCACCTACCCACGGCTTGGGAAGATTTCGATCGACTACGGGATCATGGAGAAAGCGGCCAATCGCGCGATGATCCCGGCGAGCTTCGAATGGAACGACATCGGCAGTTGGGATGCGGCCGGGGCTCTGTGGCCGAGCGACAACCTCGGCAACAGCTCTCGCGGCGATGTCATAGCGATCAATGCAAGAAACAATGTTGTTGCCGCACCGGGCAAGACCGTTGCCCTGGTGGGTGTCGAAGGCCTCGCAATCGTAGATACCGGCGATGCCATGTTGGTGTGTCGGCGCGAGGACAGCCAAAACGTGCGTGCCGTGCTCGAGGAACTCGAACGGCGCAAACGAAAGGACTTACTTTAGGCGAATGAAACAGACCGCGGAGGCGTCCGCCCGGACCTACCTAGAGTCGGCTTCGCCCGTGCAGCCGCACCCGTCGGCGATGCGCGAGAGATTCAGTTGGGTGATGGAGTTCGTCGCCAGGCGGGTGTTCTCCAATTTGGTCATCCATGACTCGTCGGTTGACCGCATCCGCAGCCTCTCCCAGAAGGGGACCGTCGTTTACGTTTTGAGGCGCCGGTCCTTTGTCGACTACATCCTGCTGAACTACGTATTGCGTCGCGAGAGGCTTCCGCTGCCGGTGTTCGCAAACGGCATTTCCGCGACCTTGATCGCTCCGTTTTCCGTCATACTAGGCAGGCTGCGCGATAAACTGTTTCGCCGCGCAGGGGCGAGCGACGAAGGCAGCGACCACGACTACTGTGCACGTGCCGTCGCCCAGCGCAGGCCGGTGCTGATTTTCATGCGCGCACCGCGTACGGGCACCGGTATCGGACGCTTTTTTCGCCGCTCACAATCGCACCGGGTGGGTGGGGAGTATCTACGCGAGATCGTTCATTCCATCCGCAGCGACGAGACCGAAAAATACGTCACCCCTGTCGCATTGTTCAGAGGGCACAGCTTCAGGCGTCGTGAGCCCGGGATCTCTGCGCTGGTGTACAGCGTGCAGGAAACGCCGAGCGACATGCGCAAGCTTGTCGAGTACTGGTGGAACCGAAACGATCTGTTCATCTCGGTCGGCAAGGAAGTCGATGTACGCGACTTCGTCGGCAGGTACGACGACGACCCCGAGGAACGGATCGTGCGCCGTATGGTGCGCGCGCTCCAGATATTCTTGCACCGCGAAGAGCGCGTCGTGTTGGGGCCGTCGCTTCTCCCACGCCGTCGCGTGAAGGCCTTGGTGCTCGAGAACGAGGAAATGACCATCGGTATTCGCCAGATCTCGGAGGACGACCACGTATCGGTCGGACGTCTGCGCAAGGACGCCGAACGAATCTTCGACGAGATGGCCGCCGACTTTAACGGTGTTTTATTCGGTATCATTTCGTACGTGTTTAAAAAGATCTGGGGCAAAATGTTCCAGGCGGTTGTACCCATCGGGTTTGAGCAGGTGATCGAGAAGGTACGTCACAACCCGGTGGTGATGGTTCCTTGCCACCGCAGTCACTTCGACTACCTGATACTCACCTATCTCTTTCACTTGCGGTTCGTCAGCCCGCCGCACATCGCGGCAGGTGTGAATATGTCGTTTTGGCCCATGGGGCCGTTGTTCCGTGCGGCCGGCGCATTCTTCATCCGCCGTACCTTCGCCGATGATCAACTCTACAAACTGGTATTCAGGCAGTACTTGAAGTTTTTGATCCGCGAGGGCTATACGCAAGAGTTCTTCATCGAGGGAGGTCGCAGCCGCACCGGAAAGATCATGACGCCGAAACTCGGTATGCTCGGCGCGATCGTCAACGCATACCTTAGCGGGATCCGGCGCGACCTCTACCTGGTACCGGTGTCGATTCACTACGGGCGTGTTGTCGAAGAAGACAGTTACCAGCGCGAGTTGCTCGGCGCCGACAAGGAAAAGGAGAGCTTCCGCGGGCTGCTGAGCGCGCGTCGCTTCCTCAAGCAGCGATTCGGTACTGTGTACGTGTCCTTTGCAGAGCCGATCTCGTTGCACGACGCGCTCGGCGACCGTAAGCAACGCTTCAACGAGGGCGCGGGAGTGGCTGAAGTCGAGGCAGAAAAGGACAAGTTCATTCAGAAGCTTGGATTCCGTATCTTGCGCGAGGTGAACGAGGTTTCGGTCGGTGGTGCAACCTCGATCAGCGCGACCGTGCTGCTCGGCGCGCCGCACTCGGGACGTCGTTACGAGACGTTCGTGCGGCACGCCAACGCGCTCGCGACTCTGGCGCAGGCGCAGGGCATCACCCTGACCGCGTCGCTGAAACGTAACGTTGGAACCTTCCGCGAGAGCTTGGGATTTCTCACCGAGTGCAAGCTGGTTGAAATCATTCGGCGAGGGCCCGATGAGATCATCGTTATCCCGCAGGTTAAACGGATGGCTCTCGACTTCTACAAGAACAATCTCATTCATGCCTTCCTGGTCCCATCGCTTGCCACGTTTTGCCTACTGCGCGGTATCTCCGAGGAGGACTTGGAACAGAAAGTGTGGTGGTGGCTCGAACTGTTCCGCTTCGAGTTTGCACTCCCCGACCGTGAGGAACTCGGCCCGTTGGTGCAGGGATTCATCGATTATGCGCGCGGAGAAGAAGCTATCGGTCCGGGTGGCATCGACCGCCGGCATCCGCTGGTTGCCGCGACGTCGGTGGTTCTCGATAACTTTCGTGAGTCCTACTGGGTGACCGGACGCACGCTTCGCGATACGCTCACCGACGAGCCGATGACGGAGAGAGCACTGATCGATGAAGTCCGTAAGGCGGCCGATGCGGCGCTGCTGGTCGGCGAGATTACCAAACCCGAAGCGGTCTCCACCGTAACCTTCAAGAACGCATTGCGTCGCTTTGAAGAAATGGGATTCGTCGAGGCCGAAAAGAAGGGCAAGCGTGAGCCTACGCTAAAACGTGGCTCGAACTTCCACGCAATCCGCGAACTGACCGAAGATCTGCGTAAGACTCTTGCGAGTCAGGTCGATGAATGAGGGCACACTGGTAGGGCGATGACGGAACAAGAACTCAGAGAACGCCTAGTGGTGTCCATGCGCGCGAAGGACAAGGTTGCCACCACGATCATCCGTGGAGTCCTCGCGGCGCTGAAGAACAAAGCTATTGAGAACAAAGGAGTAGAGACCACCGAGGCTGACGTCAATGCGGTAATCAAGCGTGAGGTCAAACAGGGCCGCGAGGCTCTCGAGTTCGCGCAAAAGGGTGGGCGGACCGAGGCCGAGGCCGAAGAGTCGGCGAAGATTGCGTTCCTGGAAGAGTTACTCCCAGCACAGATGGACACTGCCGACCTTGAAGCCGCGATTGATGCCATTCTCAACGAGACCGGTGCTGAGCAGATCGGGCAGGTGATGAAAGAACTAGGCACGCGCCACGCCGGTCTGTACGACGGAAAGACCGCCAGCGGCCTCGTGGCGCGCAAGCTGAAGGGCGGCTGACCCGATACGCCGGATTGGCTGGGTAGCTCAGAGTGAGATAGGTTCTCGCGTTTTCGGGCGTGACTTGAGGAACGTCCCCGGCTAGACTTGCCCGCTCGTGAGCGAAAAACTCCCCATAATCGCGCGCTTGGAAGCAGAGCGCGACACTCTTCGTAGGGAACTCAGCATCGAACTGCCCAAGATCATCGAAGTGGCGCGCGAGCACGGCGATCTCAAAGAGAACGCCGAATATCACGCAGCAAAAGAACGCCAGGGCATGGTTAGCGCCCGCGTGGGACATATCGAGGAGCGGCTCCGCCAGCTGGCTATCTACAACCTTTCCTCGATTCCGTCAGATCGCATCGGCTACGGCAGTGAGATTGAATTCGAGGACTGCGACACCGGTAAAACCGTGAAGTACCTGCTCGTGTTCCCCGAAGAGGTCAACTCCACCGTAGGGATGGTATCGATCAGCTCGCCGCTTGGGCAAGCTATGCTGAACAAGCACGAGGGCGACGAGATCCGCGTGCAGACCCCCGGTGGGTTACGCACCCTGGAAGTCCTGGCCTTCAAAACGATCCATCACATTCTCGGCCGCTGATTGCGGGGGACCGTTCCTTGCCCTCCCCCCAAGGGTGTGGTACTCCTCCTGGTGAAAGTTGGGGCGTGTCGAGGGGTGGGCCCTAAGCCCGCCTTTTTTTGTGCCGTTTTCGGTAGAATTGGCTGCTTTCCAGTGCGGGGGGAGTGCGACAGGGAACGGGCACTAAGCTGAAATGGAGACGAGCAAATCCAGAGTCCTGGCCTTGGCGGAGCCGGTCGCGGCGGGACTCGGTCTGGAAGTGCTTGAGGTTGAGTTCGGTGGCGACGACGCCCGCAGATTGGTTCGCGTTTACCTCGACAGTGCTGACGCCGACCGCGCGGTAAGCGTGGACGACTGCGCGAAGGCGGGCCGCCTTCTCGGAGACGTGCTTGATGCCAACGAGGCGCTGGCCGGAGACTATATGTTGGAAGTCTCTTCACCGGGCCTGAACCGGCCGCTGCGCAAGCGAGAGCACTTCGAGCGCGTGGTCGGAGGGCGTATCAAGGTGCGCACGGCCGCCGGCCAGGATGGACGGCGGAACTTCGTCGGTCGGCTGCAGGCTGTAGACGGCCAGGTGCTGAGCATCATTGGTGACGACGAGAGAGAGTTTAGAGTGGGGTTGGCCGATATCGACAAAGCCAACTTCCAGTATAAGTTCGACGAACCGGCAAAGCCGGGCGTGGCTCCGAAAAGGAAACGGTCGAAAAAGTAGGAAAGCTTCATGGAAGTAGATCTCAAACGCGCCATCGAGGTGATCAGTAAGGAAAAGGGCATCGAGCGGGAGCTCGTGATCGAGGCCATTGAAGAGGCCATGGAGGCAGCTGCCCGCAAGACCTACGGGATGGAGCTCAACCTCGAGGCGAAGTACAACCCGGAAATAGGGCACGTCGAGGTTTTCCAGATCAAGACCGTCGTCGCCGAGGTTGACGACGACGACGCCGAGATCGGTCTTGGTAAAGCGCGCACGGAACTCGACCCGGGTGCCGAGATCGGCGACGAGGTGTTGCTAAAGCTTGATGCCTCGCCGTTCGGACGTATCGCCGCGCAAGCTGCCAAACAAAACATCGTGCAGAAGGTTCGCGACTACGAGCGCACGATGATCTATAACGAATTCAAAGAGCACGAGGGCACCATCCAGTCTGGCGTGGTGATGCGTTTCGAGCGCGGCAGTATCATTGTGCAGCTGCGCCCCAACGTCGACGCGATTCTCCCCGAGAGCGAGCAGATCCCGCGCGAGCGTTACCGCCAGGGGGACCGTCTACGCGCCCTGATCGTTGCGGTCAGCGAGAGCGTCAGAGGGCCGCAAATCGTTCTGTCGCGCCGTTCGCCGGACCTCGTCAAACGCCTGTTCGAACAGGAAGTGCCCGAGGTTTACGAGGGAATTGTCGAGATCAAGAAGGTTGTGCGCAAGGAAGGCGTACGCGCCAAGATCGCGGTTGTATCCAACGATTCGGACGTCGATCCAGTCGGCGCTTGCGTCGGTATGCGCGGTAGCCGGGTGCAGGCGGTCGTGCAGGAACTTCGTGGCGAGCGTATCGACATCGTACCGTGGACGCCCGATGAGACCGAGTTTGTCTGCCGCGCCCTGTCGCCGGCAAAGGTCTCGCGGATCGTCATCGACGATGAAGCGCACACCATGGAAGTCATCGTTCCTGACGACCAGCTATCGTTGGCTATCGGTCGCAAAGGCCAAAATGTGCAGCTGGCCGCTGAGTTGACCGGCTGGAAACTCGATTGCACGAGTGACGCAGATTACGAACGCAAGGTGCAGGAGTCCCGGCGTTCGCTTTGCCGCGTGGACGGCCTTGGGGACTTCCGCGCTGAACTTCTCCTGGCTGACGGTTACAAGTCGGCACGCGAGGTGGCGGGCACCGAACCGGCGTCGATCTCGGCGGCTCTGGATATCCCGGCTGAAGAAGCCGAAGCCATCGTTTCTGCGGCTGCGATCGCCGCAGAGAAGGAACGGCTCGACCGCATGGTTCTCAACGTTGCCTACGGCGTCAGCGATGCAGCCTACGCTCTGCGCGCGCTAGCCGCGGCCGAGGCTGCAGCCAGCGCAGAAGACGGCGAAGCCGGGACAGACGAAGCGGCCCCGGGCGAGACGACAGCGCCTGCCGATGTATCGGCTGCAAGCGGAGATGTAGCGTCGGCCGAAACGGCAGCTGCGGTCGCAGATACCGACGGCGAGAAACCGGCGGGGGCCGAAGGTTGAAATCCGTCGCCAAGACCCAGCCGCGCCGTACATGCGTGGGCTGCGGCAAACGCGACGAGCAGCGCGTGCTGATGAGGTTCGCCGTCAGCGAAGGCGTTCTTGAATGCCGCAGTCCGAAATCTGCCCGCGGCCGTTCCGCATACATACACTCGAGCGGTGCGTGCATTGAACGGCTCGAAAAGAGCCGTTGGGTGGATCGTTCGCTTCGAGTTCGCACCGACAAACACATGCGCGCGCACTTCGCGTCGCGTTTGACTCCCGACGGCACTGATCAAGCAACACAGACGGATCGTTGACGGAACCAAGATGGCACGAGAACGAATACACAAGCTGGCCGCAGAGTGGGGCGTAAAGTCGAAGGACATCATCGAGCGCCTCGATAAAATGGGCGTTACGGGCAAGAAGGCGCAAAGTGTGCTTGAGGAATCCGTCGCCGAACGCGTCCGGCGTGAGATGGGTTTCGGCGTACCGGAGCCGGAGGTCGGCCAGGAGCGCGTGACCAACGAAGCGGTCATGGAAAAACGCGGGCCCGGCCAAACAGATGAGGTCAAAGTCCTTCGTACCGTCACTGAGACGCGGGTGAAGACCGGGGTCTTGTTGCGTCGCACGAAGAGGCGCGAGGTCGTCACTGACGACGGGACGGGCATTTGGCACGTGCCGGGTGCCGGCTCCGGGCTGCGCGTCGCGACCGCGGTAGACGTCGGCCCGGGTATCCTTGCAGCGTTCGAGGTGACCGCTTTCGCGTCGGCTGCCGTGCCTGCTGCGCTGCTAACCAATGCCGACACTGCGCTCAGCCACGACGTCGACCACCCCCCGGCGATCGATATCGATATGCTTCTGAACGGAACAGCGTCGGCTACCGACACGGAATCCGGCGGACCCTTAAACGGCGGGAGCGGTGGGTTCGGTCATTTTGGACCGGAATCAGAGGTTGACGAAAACGGCGGCAAGGCGCCGATCGCCGGTGCTGATGAGATTGCTGAAGAAATGATGCGAGCCGCCGCGGACCGAGAAGCTGCCGAACTGGTTGCAGCTGAACAGGCGGCGGCACAAGCCGCGGAGCACCTCGCTGCAGAAGCAGCCGCAGCTTCCGCCGAGAAAGAGCAAGCTTCCTCCGCACCAGGCAAATCACCACTGAGCGGTCCGCGCGTCCTCGGGCGCATTGACCTTAAGAAGCAGGCGAAGCCCGTCATGCCTGCCGAGGCTGCGGGCAGTACGGACGCTTCGGGTACTGCCGAGAAACCGGCAGCTGAAGGCGAAGCTGCGGGCAAACCCGCGCGCAAGAAGCGGCGAAAGGTCGTCCAGAAGGAAGACCTGTTCGACGCGATGGAGCGATCGTTCCAGGCGCGGCCCCGGAAGAAGCGTGCTGCACCGGGACAGAAGATTAAAAAGACAGAAGTTACGACGCCGAAGGCCAGTAAGCGGGTTGTCAGAATCAACGACATCGCCTCTGCCGGAGAGCTTGCCAAGCTGATGAGCGTCAAATCGGGCGAGGTTCTCGGTGCGTTGATGAGGCTCGGCGTGATGAAGAGCATCAACGACGCGCTCGACATGGACACCGCGACGCTGGTTGCAGAGGAGTTCGGCTACACCGTCGAGAACACGGCCGTGAATGTCGAGGCCTTGCTCGGCGGCGGCATGGTCATGCAAAACGACGAAGGTGGTGGCGCGGTAACGCGACCGCCGGTCGTGACAGTGATGGGCCACGTAGACCACGGCAAGACCTCGGTTCTCGACGTTATCCGCAAGACCAACGTTGTTTCCGGCGAAGCTGGTGGAATTACCCAGCACATTGGCGCATACAACGTCCACACCCCCCACGGTGACATCTGTTTCCTTGATACGCCCGGCCACGCAGCTTTCACGGCAATGCGAGCCCGCGGTGCGACCGTGACTGACATCGTTGTGTTGGTGGTTGCCGCCGACGACGGCGTGATGCCGCAAACGCTCGAGGCTATCAGCCACGCACAGGCCGCCGGTAACCCAATCATTGTTGCGATCAACAAGTGCGACAAGCCCGATGCTAATCCCGACCGCGTAAAGCAGCAGCTCGCCGAGCGTGGTCTGCAGACTGAAGACTGGGGAGGGCAGACCCAATCAGTCAACGTCTCTGCCATCCAGAAAAGCGGAATCGATGATCTCCTCGAGCAAATCAGTGTGCTTGCGCAGCTCCTCGAGTTGACTGCTGTGAAGGATAAGAAAGCCGGCGGAGTAGTCGTCGAAGCCCGGCTCGACAAAGGGCGCGGCCCGGTTGCAACCATTCTGGTCCAAGAAGGCACGCTTAAGCGCGGCGACCAATTCGTGTGCGGCGATACCACCGGCAAGATCCGTGCGATGACCGATTATGCGGGTAAACCGGTTGAGCAAGCAGGCCCTTCGACTCCGGTCGAGATCACGGGCCTAGAGGGAGTCCCAGCCGCAGGCGACGGTTTCGTCGTCGTAGACGACGCTGCCCGTGCGCAGCAAGTCGCGGAGTTTCGGCGCGAGTCGACGCGGAAAACCCAGCTCGCTTCCTCGACGCGTATGTCCCTCGAAGACCTCCAGCACCAGGTCGCCACCGGTGAAGTCGAAGAACTTAAAATCATCATCAAGACCGACGTGCATGGGACGGCGGAAGCGCTCACGCAAGCGCTTGAGAAGCTCTCGACGAACGAGGTCTCAACGACAGTCATTCACACCGGCGTCGGAGCGATCAATGAGTCCGATGTGCAGCTGGCGCTGGCCTCCAACGCGATGATCATCGGTTTCCACGTGCGACCGGAAGCAAAGGCGCGTGCTCTGGCAGAACGTGAGGGCGCCGAGGTGCGGTTGCACACGGTGATCTATGAGGCCGTCGACGAGGTAAAAGCCGCGCTCGAAGGCCTGCTTCGACCCGACTTCAAAGAAAAGATCCTTGGGCACGCGGAGGTCCGCGATACGTTCAACGTCCCTGGTGGAGTTACGATCGGCGGTTCCTATGTTCTCGACGGCACCCTTACGCGTAACGGAGACTGCCGCTTGCTCCGCGACAACGTCGTCATTGTCACTAGTAAGATCAGTAGTTTACGGCGTTTCAAAGACGACGTCCGCGAAGTACAGACGGGCTACGAATGCGGGATCGGCATCGAGAAGTTCAACGATCTCAAGTTGGGCGACGTGATCGAGTGTTTCAAGTTGGAAGCGGTCAAGCGCACCTTTGAGCAGTCGGTCGCGAGGACTGCGCAACAAGACGCGTCGCAAAGCGACTGAGGAAGAGTTCAGTCCGATGGTTGTCGGCGTTTTGACGATGACTCTTTTCCTTCACGAGAACCATTCGTTGAAAGGCAAGCGGTCAGTCCTGCGTTCGATCAAATCGCGCGTGGCCAATAAGTTCAATGTGTCGGTCGCTGAGTGTGGAGACAACGACAACTGGCAGCGTATAGTTCTCGGCGTTGCCCAGGTCGGCAACGATTGCGACCACGTTGACCGCTCGCTGCGCTCGGTATCGGAGTTCATCGTTGGGCTCGGATTGGCCGATCCGGGCGAGGAAAGCTACGAACTGCTGAGTCTGTAGGCAGCACTCCAAGTAAAGCTGTGCCATCCCAGAGACAACAACGCGTAGCACGACAGGTTCTGCAGGCGGTTTCGACGATTGTCGAGAACCAAGTGCGCGACCCCCGCGTCGGGCTGGTCACCTTCACCTACGCACGAGTGAGTCCCGATCTACGCAACGCTACGGTTTACTTCTCAGCGCACGGGGGCGAGGAGGCTGAACGGGGGTGCGCGGAAGCGCTCGAGCATGCGTGCAGCTATATCCGTCGTGAGTTGGGGCGGACTTCGGCACTCCGCTACACGCCCAGCTTACGGTTCGAGCGAGACGAAGGGCCCGACCGCGCCGATCGGATCGAGCGTCTGCTTGCCGACAATGCCGACCGAACCCAAGACGACGATGACGAGCGTTGACGCTGATGCCGCGCTCGACGGCATCTTACTGGTCGACAAGCCAGGGGGAATCTCTTCGGCGCGTGCCGTTGCGATCGTCAAGCGTGTCCTCGGAGGGGTGCGAACCGGCCACCTGGGTACGCTCGACCCGTTCGCGTCCGGCCTGCTGCCGTTGTGCGTAGGCGAGGGCACCAAGACCGCGCGCTACTTGAACCTCGCCGACAAGTCCTACACCGGAACCGTCAGACTCGGGATAACCACAGACACCCTCGACCGTACCGGAGAGGTGACGTCAAAGCAGGACGTGCCGACCATCGACGATGCTTGGCTCGAGACGCTGGAGAAGGAATTCACCGGCACTTTCGAACAGGTGCCGCCGGCATTCTCAGCGATAAAGAACGCCGGGGTTCGCAGCTACAAGCGTGCACGGGCTGGAGATGTCCAAGAACCTCCCGCGCGAATCGTACGGATTGATCGTTTGTCGGTTCGCGCACAGGGGTCGGATCTTTTGTCGATCGAGGTAGATTGCTCGAAAGGGACTTACATTCGTAGTCTCGCTCGCGATATCGGCGCCCGGCTCGGCTGCGGAGGTCTGTTGGAGAGCTTGACGAGAACCCGCTTTTCACCTTTTGTGCTCGGCGATGCCGTAGGTCTGGACGTGGATGGCGGCGAACTCGCAGTAGAGACGCTGCGGTGCGGCCTTGTGACCGTTGAGCAGGCTCTTGCGTGGATGCCGGCCGTAGAGATCGACGAACGCACCGAGAACGAGCTTCGCTGCGGGCGGCAGGGGGCTTTGCAAAGTATTGTCCCGGCTGGCGCCGAGCCGGGACCCGTACGGATGATGAAGGGCTTGGCGTTGGTGGCCGTTGCCAGCCCGACGGGCCCTATCTATAAACTCGACCGTATCTTCAAGAAGCACCCGGGGTCTTTCACTGAGGAAAGCCCTCAGGTAGGTTGCGCCGATATAGAGTAGGAGGACCAGGCCATGGCTGTACAGTTGTTCGGAACACGTGTTTCGCCGTTCGTCGAAAAGGTCGCCCGTGCGCTCCAGTACAAAGGCCTGGAGTTCTCGATGGTGCCGCTCAAGAGCCCCCGCGATTTCTCCCGCTGGTCACCGGTAACGGGCAAGATGCCGGTCATCGACATCGACGGCGCGCGTACATACGACTCGACGCGAATTTTCCGGGCTCTCGACGCGCATCAGCCCGAACCACGCCTCTACTCTGATGATCCGGCTCTAGCGCGACGCCAAGCCTTCCTTGAGGATTGGTCCGATGAGTCGCTCTACTGGTACGCCATGGGCCTTCGCTGGAACCCGGTCAACTCTGCGGCTAGTGCCGAACAGGTTCTTGGCTCGCTTCCCCCACTGGTGAGGCCGATTGCTCGGCTCTTCCTACCCCGCCAGATCGCGGCCTCAGCAAGAGCCCAAGGGTTGGCACGCCTTCCCCTGGAGGTACTCAGCGAGGAGCTAGCCAGGCGACTCGACGAACTGGTTGAACTCCTCGGCGACAAGCCATACTTCTTCTCGGATGCGCTTGGGGCCCCGGATCTGGCGATTTTCAGCCAACTGGGCGTGCTGCGCAGCGGGCCGACGCCGCAGGCGGCGAGAATGATTGATCAGCGTAAGTCGCTGGCCGAGTTTTATGACAGAGTTGATCGGGCTACCGCCCCCAAGCGAGCCGGGCAAGAGAGTGGCAGGCGTGCGGCATAGAAGAGGAGCCGACTCCTTTTTTGGCGGTGTTGCTTGCCTGCCTTGACGTGCCGTGTTAAACACACTCAACCTCAGAGGAAAAAAGTAGAGAAGCGACGTTGTCGGTAGCACCAGAAAAGAAACAATCAAGGCAGTCAGTCATCGAGTCCTACAGAACTCACGACTCGGATACGGGTTCGCCCGAGGTCCAGATCGCTCTGCTGAGTTCGCGGATTTCTGAGCTAACCGAGCATTTCAAGTCCCATCCCAAGGATCGGCACTCACGCCGCGGCCTTCTCAAGCTGGTTAGCCAGCGCCGCAGGCAGTTGAGCTATCTCAAGCGAACGAACTACGAGCGTTACCTATCCGTCATCGGACGGCTCGGCCTTCGCAAATAGTAAGCCGTCCGGCTTTCTCTCCTCAGCGGTTTTGCATATTCGCCTCGTTAATCGGGGCAGAGGAGTCTATTCATGCATCAGAAAATTGATATTGATTTTGGGGGCCGAACCTTCACGTTGGAGACCGGCAAAGTGGCCAAACAGGCCGACGGCGCGGTTATGGTTTCCTACGCCGATACATCGGTGCTCGTCACTGCCGTTTCGGCACACACCGCGCGAGAGGGATTCGATTTCTTTCCGCTTACGGTCGAGTACCAAGAAAAGGCTTTCGCAGCAGGTAAAATTCCCGGCGGGTTTTTCAAGCGTGAGGGGCGTCCCGGCACTGCCGAGGTTATCACATGCCGAGTCATCGACCGGCCGCTTCGTCCGCTGTTTCCCGAGGGGTATCGCAACGAAACCCAGATTATCGCTACCGTGCTGTCGGCTGATCCGACCGGCCCGACCGATGTTTGCGCGTTGATCGGTGCTTCTGCCGCGCTGACCATTTCGGACATTCCCTTTGACGGCCCGATCGCCGGTGTGCGTATGGGCCGCATCGGCGGCAAGATGATCATCAACCCGAGCATCGAAGAACTCGAGACCTGCGAACTCGAGATTCTTATTGCGGCCCGTCGCGAAGGTATCGTGATGGTCGAAGGCGGCGCACGGATGATCCCCGAGGACGAGATCCTCGAGGCGCTCGAACAAGGTCATAAAGCGATTCTCCCGATTCTCGACATGCAAGAACAGTTGCGTTCGAAGGTCGGCAGGGAAAAGCGCGTATTTGTCTCGCCGGAGCTCGACAAGGACGTCTACTCGCGCGTCAGCGAGCTGGCTACGCCGGGTTTGCGCAGCGCGTACTCAGAGAAAGAAAAGCTTCCGCGCTACGCTGCGCTGCGCAAGGCTAAAGAAGCACTCAAAGCCGCGTTGCCGGATGATCTTGCTGAACGTAAGGGCGAAGTTGCCGATGCGGTCGATAAGCTGAAGAAGGACATGGTCCGTGGCGATATCGTCGGTAAGGGCGTCCGTTTGGACGGACGCGGCACCGAGGATGTACGCGACATTAGCGTCGAGACGGGCTTTTTGCCCCGCGTCCACGGTAGCGCGCTGTTTACCCGCGGCGAAACGCAAGCCATCGTCGTCGCTACGCTAGGTACTGCTCAAGACGAGCAACGCATCGACTTGCTTCACGGTGACGTCCGTAAACGTTTCATGCTGCACTACAACTTCCCACCCTACAGTGTCGGTGAAGCCAAAATGCTGCGCAGCGCTGGACGTCGCGAGGTCGGACACGGCGCGCTGGCCGAACGCGCGATCCTGCCGGTTCTGCCGAGCCTCGAAGAGTTCCCGTACACGTTGCGTATCGTCTCCGAGATCACTGAATCGAACGGTTCGTCGTCGATGGCTTCGGTTTGTGGCAGCTCGCTTTCGCTGATGGACGCGGGGGTACCGATCAAGGCGCCGGTTGCCGGCGTAGCGATGGGACTAATCCGTGAGGACGGCAAATACTCGATCCTCTCCGACATTCTTGGAGACGAAGACCACCTCGGCGACATGGACTTCAAGGTTGCCGGGACCGCTGAGGGAATCACCTCGGTGCAAATGGACATCAAAATCGACGGCATCCCGCAGGACGTTATGAAGCAAGCGCTCTACCAGGCGCGCGATGCCAGGCTTCACATCTTGGCGGAGATGGCGAAGGGTCTCGATACGCCGCGCCAAGAAGTGTCGAAGCACGCCCCGCGCATCGAGATCATGAAGATCAACCCGGACAAGATCCGCGACGTCATCGGCCCCGGAGGTAAGGTCATTCGCGCGATTGTCGAGCAGACCGGTTGCAAGATCGATGTCGAGGACGACGGCACCGTGCGTGTGGCTTCTTCGGATCGCGATGCACTGTTGAAAGCGATGGACATCATCAACGGGCTGACCTCGTCGCCCGAGATCGGCCGCATCTACGAGGGCGTCGTCAAGCGCATTGCCGACTTCGGCGCTTTTGTCGAGATCCTTCCCGGTACCCAGGGGCTTTGCCATATCTCACAGCTTGCCGACCACCGTGTTGGCGAAGTGCGCGAGGTTATCCAAGAGAACCAGACAATTCCCGTCAAGGTTCTCGAAGTGGATCGACAGGGCCGCATTCGGTTGAGCCTCAAAGAGGCGCTACGCGACCGTGGTGAGATCGGCGACGGTGGCACCGAGCAAGATTCGGCGAACTGAGGGCGGTCGGGGATTGAGCAGTGACGTCCGCTTTACGCGGCTGAACAACGGCGTCCGCATCGTCTCTGAGGCGGTGCGTGACGTCGCTTCGGTCACCGTCGGTGTATGGGTCGAAAACGGCTCGCGGCATGAACCAGAAGGTAGTCGCGGTGTCTCTCACTTTATCGAGCACATGTTCTTTAAGGGGACGCCGTCGCGCACGGCCCGCCTGATTGCCGAAGAGATTGAATCGGTCGGCGGCTCGGTCAACGCGTTCACCGGCAAAGAACACACCTGTTACCACACCCGCACTCCGGCCACAGAACTCGAGCGTTCGCTCGACGTTCTAGCCGACATGCTCCTCAACTCGACATTCGCCGACGCTGACATCGAGCTGGAGCGTGAGGTCATTCTTCAAGAGATCTACGACGCCGAGGACGTGCCCGAGGATTCGGTGCATGACTACTTCCTAGAGTCGTATTGGCCCGGTCACGGTTTGGGTTGGGCAATCGCCGGGACCGCGGAGAGCGTCATGGGAATCGGCTCGTCCGAGATGCTCCGTTTTCGCGCCGAGCGTTACTGTCCCGACCGCGTGGTGATTGCCGCTTCGGGGGCACTTGATCACGACGGTCTCGTCGAGCTTTGCCGCGATCGCTTCACGGCGTTGCAAGGCAGCTACGAGCCGGCACGTTACGATCTTCCGGACGTCAGCCCGGGGGTTTTCGTGCGTAACCGTGAAATTGAGCAGGTACACGCCGTAATCGGTTTTCCGGGCATCGCCACGGCTGATCCGCGGCGCTATACGGCCGATGTGATGATCGCTGCGCTTGGTGGTGGCATGAGTTCGCGGTTATTCCAGCAGATCCGAGAGGAACGCGGTAAGGCCTACTCGATCTACGCGTTCCAAAGCTGCTTCGAGGAGATTGGATACACGGGTATCTATGCCGCGACCGGCTCCGAGTCGGTCGGAGAAGTCGTTGACCTGACGCTCAAGTCGGTCGGCGAATTGGCGGCGAACGGTCTCGATGCCGCCGAACTCGACCGTACCAAGGGCCAGATCAACGGCGGTATCCCGCTTTCGCTCGAGTCGACGGAGAATCGCATGTACCGGATCGCCCGCAACCGCCTTTGTTTCGATCGTGAAGTTTCGGTCGACGAGGTCATCAGGGGCGTGGAGGACGTGACCAACGAAGACATCATCGAGTTGGCTCGCGAGATATTTTCGTTTGATCGGGTCGGCATCGCACTGCTCGGCAACGCCGATGCCCGTATGGTGTCGGTCCCGGCGTGAGTGCCCAGATGATGCGCGTCACCGTTCGTCGGATCGGCAGCACTGTATTCGAGCTTCCCAAGTACGAGACGCCGGGATCGGTCGGCCTCGATCTCCGTGCAGCAATTGAAGCTCCTCTGACACTGGAACCGGGCGCGCGCATGCTTGTGCCAAGTGGGCTTGCGATCGCGATACCCAGGGGTTACGAGGGCCAAGTCCGGGCGCGCAGCGGCCTAGCTCTTAAGCACGGGATTTGGCTTCCAAACGCACCGGGTACCATCGATTCTGACTACCGGGGAGAAATAGGCGTGATCCTCGCCAATTCGGGCGACGCGCCTTTTGAGGTCACTCCGGGTATTCGAATCGCCCAGCTCGTGATCTGCCCGGTCACGCAGGTGAGGTTGCTCGAAGTGGAGATTTTGGATGAGACCGACCGGGGCGGCGGAGGCTTCGGCCACACATCGTGATTTTTGCCCGCTCTTGCTAAGGAGTGGGGCATGATTCCGCGTTATTCCCGGCCCGAGATGGCCGGTATTTGGACCGACCAACACCGTCTCGAACTCAGTCTTGAGATCGAGATCCTGGTTTGTGAAGCGCTCGCGCGGCGCGGAACGATTCCCGAAGAAGCCGCCCGTGAGATTCGCGCGAACGCGAGCATCGACGCCGGGCGCGCTGCCGAGATCGAAGCAGAGGTTCATCACGACGTTATCGCACTGGTAACCGCCGCGGCTGAGACGGTCGGCGAGGCCGGGCGCTATCTGCACTTCGGCATGACCTCCTCGGATTTGGTCGACACCACGTTGGCACTGCAGTTGGTTGAGTCGGTTGCACTGCTCGACCAAGACATTCGCGGCTTGATGGCGGTCGTGAAGAAACTCGCTGAAGCCAACCGGGACGTCGTCATGGTCGGTCGCACGCACGGCATCCACGCCGAGCCGATTACCTTCGGCCTCAAGATGGCCGGCTGGTACTCGGAACTGCGCCGTGATCTCGCCAGGCTTCACTCGGCACGCACCGAGATTGCTGTTGGCACTCTTTCTGGCGCGGTCGGCACCTATGCGATCAACCCCCCTGAGATCGAAGAAGAAGTGCTTTCCAAACTCGGCCTGACCCCCGAGCCGGTTGCGACTCAGATCGTTGCCCGCGACCGTCACGCGGTGTTCTTCACCACGCTCGCGGTGATTGCGGGCACAGTCGAACGCTTCGCTACCGAGATTCGCCACCTGCAACGTACCGAAGTCGCCGAGGCGTTCGAGCCCTTCGGGAAAGGCCAGAAGGGTTCGTCGGCTATGCCGCATAAGCGCAACCCGATTCTCGCCGAGAACCTTTGCGGGCTAGCCCGGCTGGTTCGCAGCTATTCGTTTGCGGCCCTCGAGAACATTGCATTGTGGCACGAGCGCGACATCTCGCATTCTTGTGTCGAGCGTGTGATTGGCCCCGACGCGACCATCGGCTTGGACTTCGCTTTAGTGAGGCTGACACGACTGCTCGACGGGCTCGAGGTCCGCCGCGAGACCATGCAACGTAACCTCGCCATCACCCAAGGCCGCATCGCTTCGGAGCGTGTGCTGCTCGCGCTTGTTGAGGCGGGGATCGACCGTGTTGAGGCTTACCGTTGGGTACAGCGCTGCGCGATGACCGACGGTGAGTTCGGCGAGCACGTGCGTGCCGACCCCGACATCAACAAGCACGTTGAACCGGAACGCATGGAAGCAATCCTCGACCCGAGGCACGGCTTGCGACACGTTGACGAAATCATGAACAGGGTTCTCACGGAGGAGCCATGAACGCACCGACCAAGACCGACATGATCGCCGAAGGAAAGGCGAAGTTGATCTACAACACCACCGATCCCGATTGCGTAATCTTTTACTTTAAAGACGACGCGACTGCCTTCAACGCGCAAAAAAAGGGCACGATTGAGAGCAAGGGGATTCTCAACAACAAGATCTCGGCGCTTTTTTTCAAGGAACTGAAGGAGCGCGGCGTAGAGAACCACTTCATCGAACAACTCAGTGAGCGTGAGATGCTGGTGCGCAAGCTCGAGATCATCCCGGTCGAGACCGTCACGCGCAACATTGTGGCCGGTTCGCTGCAAAAACGTACCGGCAAACCTGAGGGCTTCGAACTGCCCAACGCGATCGTCGAGTATTACTACAAGGACGATGGGCTTGGTGACCCGATGATCAACGATGAGCACATCCTGACCTTCGGCTGGGCTAAGCGCGAAGAACTCGACGTGATCCATGAGCGTGCTCTCCAGGTCAACGAGTTTCTCAAGGCCTACATGGGCGAGCGCGGCATCTTGCTGGTTGATTTCAAGCTCGAGTTTGGCCGCACCAAAACCGGCGAAGTATTGCTCGGTGACGAGATCTGTCCTGACACTTGCCGTTTCTGGGACGCGAAGACGCGTAAGAAACTCGACAAAGACCGTTTCCGCCAAGACCTAGGCGACGTTGAGGCCGCTTACCAAGAGATCGCATCGAGGGTGGGGGCTTGATCGTGGACTATCTCGCACGCGTTTACGTCACGCCGAAACCGGCGGTACTCGACCCCCAGGGCCGAGCGGTCGCAGATAGCCTGCACTCGCTCGGTTTCGACGAGATCGGCGACGTGCGGCTCGGTAAGTACATTGAGGTCACACTCTCTGGACCCAGCAGCGAGGTAGTCGGTGAGCGCGTCGACGCGATGTGCCGCCGCCTGCTTGCCAACAACGTCATCGAAGACTTCCGCTTCGACGTCGAGTATGCCGCCGGCAGCGGCGCGAGCGACAACACCAATGCGCAGGGGCAGGCCAGGTGAAGTGGGGGGTCGTGGTATTTCCCGGTTCGAACGACGACCGGGATTCGCTGTACGCTCTGCACGACGTTATCGGCCACGACGCGGTTGCACTCTGGCATGCCGAGTCGGATTTGAAGGGCGTTGATGCCGTTGTGCTTCCCGGCGGATTCTCCTACGGCGACTATTTGCGCTGTGGTGCGATCGCGCGCTTCTCGCCGGTAGTGGCGTCGGTGATCGAACACGCCAACTGCGGCGCTCCGGTGCTCGGTATCTGCAACGGCTTTCAGGTGCTGTGCGAGGCCGGACTGCTTCCGGGCGCTCTGGTGCGGAACAAAGACCTGCGGTTCATATGTCGAAGCGAGCGACTGCGTGTGGAGACGGCCGATACGGCATTCTCGTGTATGTACAACGCGGGCGAGACCATCGAGATCCCAGTCAAGCACGGTGAGGGTTGCTACACGGCCGATGCGGCAACGCTGCGCGAACTTGAAGATGGTAGGCGCGTCGTGTTCCGATATGCCGATGGTGCTGCCAACGGATCGAGCGCCGACATCGCCGGTATCGCCAACACCGCGGGAAACGTCGTTGGCTTGATGCCGCACCCCGAACACGCCGTAGACGCGGCGGTCGGATCGACCGACGGCCGACGCATATTTGAATCGGCAGCGGCGTGGCTTGCTTCGTCGCGTGTCGGTGCCGATGCTTCAGCGAGAGCCTAGGCGCCCCACACGCTACGAGTCCGGCAGTACCAACGCACGCGGCGAGAAACGATCCGGTAGGAAACCAACCTGATGGCAAGAACCGCAGTATCCCAAACACTGAAGATCGACGAGGCCGCTGCACTCGAACACGGACTGACAGTCGATGAGTACGCGCGTATCGTCACTGCACTCGGGCGCACGCCGACCATTGAAGAACTCGGTGTGTACTCGGTGATGTGGTCGGAGCACTGCAGCTACAAGAGTTCACGAGCGCACCTGAAAAGATTTCCGACCGACGGACGATGCGTGTTGCAGGGACCGGGCGAGAACGCGGGGGCGGTCGATATCGGCGGCGGTATGGCTGCGATCTTCAAGATCGAGAGCCATAACCACCCCTCGTTTGTCGAACCATTCCAAGGCGCAGCCACCGGTGTCGGCGGTATCCTACGCGACGTATTTACAATGGGCGCCCGTCCGGTCGCGAATATGAACTCGCTTCGTTTCGGCAGCGCGGACCACGAACGTACTCCGTTCTTGTTACGAGGTGTAGTCGACGGCATCGGCAGCTACGGCAACTGTGTCGGTGTCCCGACGGTCGGCGGCGAGGTCTACTTTGACTCGGGCTACGACGGCAACATCCTCGTCAACGCTTTTAACCTAGGCATTGTTCAGGCCGATAAGATCTTCCGTGCGATTGCGAGCGGAACCGGCAATCCGGTGCTGTACGTCGGCTCCAAGACTGGGCGTGACGGCATCCACGGTGCGAGTCTACTTGCGAGCTCTGAGTTCAAAGAAGAATCCGAGCAGATGAAACCGACCGTACAGGTTGGTGACCCGTTTACTGAGAACTTGCTGATCGAAGCCTGTCTCGAGGTCATGGCCGGTGACGACGTCGTTGCCATCCAAGACATGGGTGCGGCGGGTCTAACCAGCTCGTCGGTTGAGATGGCCTCGCGCGGTGGCGTCGGCATCCGTTTGAATCTCGATCTGATTCCCTTGCGCGATCCCACGCTGACTCCCTACGAGATGCTCCTCTCTGAATCCCAAGAGCGCATGGTCCTCGTGGTTAGGAAGGGCCGCGAGGAGGCCGTTGCCGGCATTTACCGTCGTTGGGGGCTTTCGTGCGTCACGGTCGGAGAGGTAACCGATGACAACCGCTTCACAGCACTGTACCGAGGCGAAGAAGTTGTCTCGATCCCGGCGGACTCCTTAACCGACGATGCGCCGGTCTACGAACGTCCAATCAAAGAACCGACATCAAAGCGCAAACCGCTCGACCTTGCGCGAATCCACGACAGTACCGATCTTGCACACGACCTCCTTGAGCTTCTCGGTTCGCCCAACCTGTGCAGCCGAGCGTGGATCTACCAGCAGTACGATTCTTACGTCGGTGCGAACACCCTGGTGCAGCCCGGCGGCGACGCGGCCGTCGTCCGCGTGCGCGAGAACGGTGGAGCACTGGCTATGACCACCGACTGCAACTCGCGCTATGTTGCGCTTGATCCATTCGTTGGGGCCGGCCACGCCGTAGCAGAGGCGGCGCGCAACGTGGCGGTAACCGGTGCGACTCCGCTGGCAATTAGCGACTGTCTGAACTTCGGCAACCCAGAAAAACCAGAGGTCATGTGGCAATTCGCGCGCGCGGTAGACGGCATGATCGAGGGCTGTCTAGCGTTCGATACGCCGGTCATCTCCGGCAACGTCAGCTTTTACAACGACACCCGCGGCGAATCGATCCCGCCGACGCCTACCGTAGCGATGGTCGGACTTATCAAGGACAGTGCACGTGTTGCCACCGCGGGATTCAAAGTTGAGGGCGAGACCGTGTGTCTGATCGGTAACGGTGTACCTGAGCTGAACGGATCCGAGTACCTGTTTACTAAGCATGGCGCCACCGGCGAGCGCCCGCCCGCGCTCGACCTTGCCGCCGAAGTCATCACTTCGCGCGTATGTGCAGGCTTGATTGCCGAAGGTATTGTAGTCACGGCGCACGATGTCGCCGATGGTGGAATAGCAGTTGCGCTCGCGGAGATGTGTTTGACCGGAACCGGCATCGGTTGTGACGTAGTCGTTCCCGCTCCGTCGGTCGCAGCAACCGATTCAGCCTCACGCAGCGACGTGGCAGCGTTCGGCGAGTCAGGGTGTCGCATTCTCTTGTCGGTCGCTCCAGCCAATCGGAGCAGTGTCCGTAAGGCTTGTGAGAAGGCGGGGATCGGCTTCGCCCAACTGGGCAGCACTGGAGGCCAAAGCCTTCGCTTGGCTATCGGTGAAACGGGGGGTGAGAAGCGCCGTGCATTCGAACTTTCGATTGCTGCTCTCAGAGAACCTTGGGCGTCGTTCTTGCCCTCTATCGCGGCGCGACGTGGGGGCAACGCATAGCCGGGTAGATTGCCCGAGTGCGTGGGTGAGCATCGTGCGTCGACCGACAAACCGGTGCGCTTCGTGCGCCATGCATTGAGGTAAATCTCTGTACACGGCACCCATACGTGGTATGACTCAGGGGTGGCGGATACGAGTCCCGACCGGTTTCACGAAGAGTGCGGCGTTGTTGGTATTTACGGACGTGCGGAAGCCGCGAACCTCGCCTATTTAGGATTGTACGCCCTCCAGCATCGCGGCCAGGAGGGCGCGGGTATCGCATCGAGCGACGGCAACGTGCTGATCAGCCACCGCGGGCTGGGTCTGGTTGCCGACATCTTTGACGAAGAGATAGTCAGGCGACTCTCAGGTGAAGCTGCGATCGGCCACAACCGCTACTCGACGGCCGGACAGACCCTTCTTCGAAACACACAGCCTTTCGTAGTCGAATACGCACTGGGTAGCCTGGCGGTCAGCCACAACGGCAATTTCACCAACGCACAAACGCTGCGCAAGCAGCTTGAAGCCAAAGGTTCGATCTTTCAGTCAAACGTCGATACTGAAGTCCTCGTTCATCTGATCGCCCGCGCCGAGCATTCGACGCTTCTCGAGCGGACGATTTCAGCGCTCAGCCAGGTCGAAGGCGCGTACTCGCTTGCGTTCCTGTCGCCACACGAGATGATCACGGCGCGCGATCCGCACGGCTTCCGACCCCTGGTGCTCGGACGCTTCGAGGGCGGCGGTTACGTGGTGGCCTCAGAGACCTGCGCGCTGGATCTTCTCGAAGCCGAGTACGTGCGCGAGGTCGAACCCGGCGAGGTTATCCGCTTCGCCGGCGCCAAGCTCGAATCCTACAAGCCGTTTAACAAGGAGCGCGCGCGTCGGTGCATCTTTGAGTACATCTATTTCGCGCGGCCCGACTCGCGCGTGTTCGGCCGCAACGTCTATGCCGTTCGCAAAGAGCTCGGCCGCCAGCTGGCGCGTGAGTCGCACAAGCCCGCCGACATCGTTGTCCCGGTGCCCGACTCGGGCGTGCCCGCAGCTTTGGGCTACGCTGAACAGGCGCGCTTGCCGTTTGAGATGGGACTCATCCGTAACCACTACGTCGGCCGTACGTTCATCGAGCCTACCGATTCGATTCGACACTTCGGTGTGAAAGTAAAACTGAACGCCCAACGCGACGTCCTCGAGGGTAAACGCGTAATCGTTGTCGATGATTCGATCGTGCGCGGCACGACCAGCAAGAAGATCGTGCGTATGATCCGTGCCGCCGGTGCCGCCGAGGTGCATATGCGCATCAGCGCGCCGCCGACCATCAGCCCGTGTTACTACGGTGTTGATACTCCCACCCACGGCGAACTCATCGCCAACAACCACTCGCTTGACGAGATTCGCGACTTCATGGGTGCCGACTCGCTGGCCTATTTAAGTGAAGAAGGTATGTACGCCTTTACGGGCACCGGAAATAAGCCCGGCTTCTGCGATGCCTGCTTCACCGGCGTCTACCCCGTAGAGATAACCGACGAAGCCGAGACCCGTCAGATGCGCCTGTTCCAGGCCCTTGAGCGCGGTCCCAAGCGCCTGCGGCTCGTCAAAGAGTAAGCACCTGCGCCCCTGTCTGGGGTAGAAACTCGTCCGATCGTGGCGTTGTTTCCGCTAGAACCGGCTGATTCAGGTGAATTTCGACATCCTTGGGCGCTATTCGGCCCGGTTTAGTGTAGGATAATTCGACATTCATGGGTTTTTGGCTATGGTTTTCGACCCTAGCACTGGGTATTTCGACCGATGAAACTACAATTTCCAAGCCGGACGAGCTTTCGCGGAGAGCTTTTGCCGCTCGAAACCCGGCCGGTGGGCTGGGCGGCCCTTGTCTCGGCGCTGGGACTACAGGCTCCCGTGCGCGGCCCGAGCTGCATTTCGGCGAAGCACGTGCGCGGCAGCCGTCGCCGGCACGGGATCTGGAGCGTCTTCGATAAGCGTTACGATCCTGGCGAGACCTTCGTCGATCAGCTGGTGTTCGCGCTGCGCCACGAGAACCTCGATTTGCTGATTCTCAAGCGCGCGTTCGAGGTCGCCGAACCGTCGGCGCTCGAAGCGTACGTGCGTTCGGCTCCGACCGGTGCTACGGCGCGTCGCGCGTGGTTCTTCTATGAGTGGCTAACCGACCGGACACTGGACCTTGCGGATGCGCCGGGCGTAGCCGCCGTCGATGCGCTCGATCAGCAAGACTATTTCACCGCGCCGGGTACGCTTTCGCGCCGTCACCGCGTGCGCGACAATCTTCTCGGCACCAAAACGTTCTGTCCGATCATTCGCAGAACCGATGCACTCGAAGATTTCATCGCATTGGGGCTTGCCGAGAAAGCCGGCGAGCAGATCGGCAAGACCGGCGCGCATCTGATCGCGCGCGCGGCTAGTTTCATGCTGCTGGCCGACAGCCGCGCGAGTTTTGCGATCGAAGGCGAACGGCCGCAGCAAAGCCGCCTCCAACGTTGGGGCGACGCGATCGTGGAGGCGGGCAAGCGCAGCCTCGATGAGAACGAAATCCATCGCCTGCACGCGATTGTGATCGGTGACGACCGCTTTACCAAGATCGGCTATCGCGACGACGGTGTTTTTCTTGGCGAGCGCGACCATAACCACGAGCCATTGCCCGAGTTCATAGGTGCACGCGCCGACGACTTGGCGGAGATGATGGAGGGCCTCTTCGCCTGCAACCGACGCCTCGCTACCGGTGAATTCGATGCGGTGCTACAGGCCGCGGCGATCGCGTTTGGCTTTGTCTTCATCCATCCGCTCGCAGACGGCAACGGCCGTCTGCACCGCTGTCTGGTCCATCACGTTCTGGCCAAACGCGGGTTTACACCCACCGGGATGGTGTTCCCTGTTTCATCAGTAATGCTCGATCGTATCGACGCTTACCGCAGCACGCTGCAGCTACACACCAAGCCGCTCATGGATTTCATTGAGTGGCGGCCAACGTCGGACCGCAACGTTGACGTGACCAACGACACCGCCGATCTGTACCGCTACTTTGATTGCACAGACGCGGCCGAGTTCTTGTACGGGTGTGTTCGCCGCACCGTCGATGAAGACCTGCCGCGTGAGATCAACTATCTACGGCGCCACGACGAGGCGCTCGAACGCGTCATGCATACGGTCGAGATGCCTGATCGTCTCGCGCAAAACCTGATCATGTTCATTCGTCAAAACGCCGGGACACTGCCCTCACGCCGCCGCACGACCGAGTTCTCTGCGCTCAGCGATGACGAGGTCACCGCTCTCGAAGCGATCGTCAACGAGTCGTTTGCAGGGTTTGAAGCAGGTTCACTGTGAAGCCGAAGAATTCGTCGAGCAACGTTTGGCACGTACACTATGCGAGTAGTAGCTGTAGTAGTGCGAAACGTACTCGGTGTTGTATTGGAAGGAGCGAACAGAAAGTGAGTGCCATGCGATCACGAACTGACTGTCTGTTCCTGCACCCAAAGCAGGCTGATACCCATGGGGCAGACGCTCTACGCGAATCTCTCTGGGCGTGGTCTTTTTGCCGTCGGCAGCAACGACGCGCGCCCAAACCCCGGCTCGCTTAGCTCGACGTTCAGGGTTGAGCGCTGTATTGCCCGAAGGGAGCGTCCCTCGCTGCCAGGTAGTAGCGAAGCCGCCGTCGCTCAGAGCCGCGACTTCGGCCTCGACCGGAACAGTCTTGAAGTGTTTGCTCAGGCCCAGTTGGCGTCCACGAGGGGATCCATCGAAATTAAAGCGGCGCGCGACCATCTTACGAAAACCGCTCGGGACGCGATCGTTTCGCCGGAACACCGACCATACGCTGACAAAACCGTCGGTAAGCACGTCCATGACGGGTAGGGAGGGCGTGCTCACGAGCGCAAACTTCTCGGTAGGGGTTTCAGCTTGTGCAGCGAAGCGTTCGACGGCAACCGGCAACCCGATCACGCCGGGCACCGTACCGATGCCCATAATATCGATGGCGCCATCTGCATAGTACCTGGCCGCGTGTGGGACCAGGCTTACCGTAAACTCATCGCCGAGTGCGCTTCCATCGGCGCCGAACCGACGTGCAGCTCCGAGACCTTGGCGCGTCCATGCAACCAGGAAACCTCCGGAAGAATCGGTCGCGACGATCGGAGATGTCTGATGCCCGGTTACGTAACTGTTTACCTGGATAATGTCGGACAGCGCGGTTCCGACCGGGTCATACACGCGCGTGAAAACATCAAGGCCATCCAAGGCCGTGTTCTGGCTCCAGGCAACCGCGAATCCGTCCGACGACGTTGCCGAGACAGCGAGGTTATCGCCTTCGGCCGCCCCGCGCGGCGAGATGGTGACGCTTGGCCCGGCTCCCGGGACACCTGATGCGAAGACCCGGCCGCTTACGTCCTCTTGACCCCACACCACCATAAAGTGCCCGTTCGCCGCTACTCCGACATCGATGCTCAGCGGCATGTCGCCAACGTAATCGGTGATTGGTTGGACGGAGAACTGCTCATTCACCCCGGTTGCAGCCCTGACTTCGAACTCACAATCCGGTGGGGCCGCTACCGCAATCCGTGTTACCTGGACGGTCAGCGAACAGGCGATTGCGCAAAGCGAAAAGTACTGAACGGCTCGTGGGTGGGTGGTAGTCATGGCCGCTCCTCGCCTTGCCCCAAAAGTGCAGGACCAGGGTAAGGCAAGGCTGAGGGATTGGTCAAGCCGATACGATTGTCGCGACGGGTAAAAGCGGTACCCGGTTGACTGTGGGAGCGGGTCTTAACGGCCTAAATGACCGTATCGCGCAGCCAGTGGGCGTCGTCGCGTTCAGGGCAGTCGATGCTGAAGTGCAGACCGCGGTTCTCGCGTCGTGTGCGCGCGCACCGAATGATGAGATCCGCGACCAAAGCGATGTTGCGCAGCTCGAGCAGGTCGCGGCTTACGCGGAAATCCCAGTAGTACTCGTGGATCTCTTGGCGCAGCAGGCTGATGCGCGCCGATGCGCGTGCCAGTCGACGATCGCTGCGTACGATGCCTACATAGTTCCACATCATGCGACGGATCTCGTCCCAGTTGTGTGTGATCACGACAGACTCGTTGATATCTATCGCACCGCCTGAGGCCCACTCGGGGAACTCCGGTACGCCGGCTTCGGAGCTTGCGAGCATTGCTTTTGCGTGAAGGAAGGCTCGATGAGCAAAGACCAATCCTTCTAGGAGCGAGTTTGAGGCAAGGCGGTTGGCGCCGTGCAGTCCCGTGTGGGCGACTTCACCGGCCGCGTACAAGCGGGGAATTGCCGTCTCCCCGTTAGGGTCGGTCATGACGCCGCCACACATGTAGTGCGCAGCGGGTACCACCGGGATCGGCTGCTCG
This sequence comes from Deltaproteobacteria bacterium, assembly GCA_029262415.1. GTDB lineage: Bacteria > Desulfobacterota > Binatia > UBA1149 > JAJCZL01 > JAJCZL01. The sequence continues at coordinate 65,527 of JAJCZL010000076.1, forward strand.
GTAATATCGATACCGTACTTGAGACACTCAGCGTGGATGACGGGAAAGCGCTCACGGACGAATTCGGCTTCTAGCTTGGTCGCGTCGAGAAAAACGTTGTCGAAGCCGTTGCGTTTCATTTCTTGGTCGATTGCGCGTGCGACAATATCACGCGGCGCCAGCTCGGCGCGTTTGTCGTAGTCAGACATGAATGCGCTGCCGTTGGGTCTACGCAGGATCGCCCCCTCACCGCGTAGCGCTTCGGTAACCAGGAACGACTTGGCCTCAGGATGAAACAGGCAGGTCGGATGAAACTGAATGAACTCTAGATTGGCAACGCTGCAACCCGCGCGGTAGGCCATCGCCAGACCGTCGCCTGAGGCAACGTCCGGGTTAGAGGTATAGAGATAAACCTTGCCGGTGCCGCCGGTAGCCAGCATGGTAGCGCGTGCGATAAACTTCCGTACTTCCCCCGAATTGGTGTCCAGCGCGTAGGCTCCCCAGCACTGAGGTTTCCCGGTCGCGAGCCCGAACTTCTGGTCGATCAGCAGATCGACGGCGTGGTGGTGCTCGTATACGTCGATGTTGGGGTCGTGCTCGACGGCGCGAGCCAGCGCATCGACGATCTCGGCCCCGGTGTGGTCGGCAGCGTGTAGGACCCGGCGCGCCGAGTGTCCGCCCTCGAGACCGAGGCTGAAGCCGTTGTCCCCGTTCTTGTTGCGGTCGAACTCTGCGCCGAGTTCAAGCAGCTCGAGTATGCGTGCCGGGCCTTCCTCAACAACGCCGCGAACCACGTTTGGGTTACATAGGCCTGCGCCTGCTTCCATCGTGTCGGCGGCATGAGACTCGAAGGAGTCGTCTTGGGACCAGACTGCGGCGATTCCCCCTTGTGCGTAACTGGAATTGGAAGCTTTGGTCTCACGCTTGGTGAGCACCGCGACACGGCCGAGCTTTGCGGCCTTGATCGCGAAAGTCATGCCCGCTACACCACTGCCTATGACCAGGAATTCGTACTCGGGGATCTCCGCCACGGGCCGTAGTCTAGTCGTGCGCGGCGCTGTTTCCAAGGTATGGGGCTGCCGGACAAACCCCACCCTTGCGTAGACGCTGTGGGGTGGAGATATTCGCGGCGAAGCCGGAAAACCGATAGTTTCGAATCTGCCGATGACCGACGGGAGTGCAAACGTAGGTAGGTACGGCTTCTGGTTCTCGAACCTGCCGAATTTCCTGACGCTGGCAAGGATCGCGGCGATTCCGATCATCGTTTGGCTGCTGCGCGACCCTTCACCAAAGGCCGCTTATCTAACGTTCACGGTTTTTCTGGCCGCGGTACTCACTGACATCGCCGATGGATATCTGGCCCGCAAGTACCAGCTGATTACTACGCTCGGCAAGCTGCTCGATCCCCTCGCCGATAAGCTGCTCATTGTCTCGGCACTGATCATGCTGGCTCTTATGGCCCGCAAGCCTGGGATCCCGGACTGGCTGTTGGTGATAATTGTCGGCAGGGAACTGGCTGTCACCGGCCTGCGCAGTATCGCGGCAAGCGAAGGAATGGTGCTGGCGGCAGAGACAAGTGGCAAGTTGAAGATGATCCTTCAATCAGTCGGTGTTCACGGCCTGATCCTGCACTATCCGTTGGTACTCGGGATGCGCGCCTACAACATCGGGATAGTTTGTTTAGTGGCCGGGACGGCGGTGGGTATCTATTCGGCGTGGAATTATCACGTGGCCGTTTTTAGGGAGCTTGCAACGAGAAGAGCGGATGGGGCGGCCGACGGTTGAAAAGCTAAACGCCCCCCTGCATAATCCGCGGCTGTCCGTTGCCGGTGTGCGGGTGTAGCTCAGCTGGCTAGAGCGTCTGCTTGCCATGCAGAAGGCCGAGGGTTCGAATCCCTTCACCCGCTCCATCTTTCGTCTCCCTGATACGCACCCCCATGGTGGACGCGTTGTCGCTACCCCAAAAGGGGGGTGCGGGTCGGGCGTTATCACCCTCAAACCCTCGAAAACCTGAAGAAAGGTGAAAACGCCTATTGATACCCACCCGAGTCCGCGTCAGCCTGAAATCTTGGGATAGTGAGCGGACCCGAATTTGTCTGCGGGTACTCGTGGGCGCGTCCGCGCGGCGGCTGGGTTCGAGCGGTATCCAGCGGGACGGCGGTTGTGCCGAATTTCATTGATTACTTGGCGTTGAGGCGAACAAACAGCATGTCACGTGTGCGAATCATACTATCCTTCATGGCGCTGGCCGTTGCGGCGGTGCCTACAACTGCCAGTGCCGGGGTGATCTTCACCGTCAAGTGCAATACCGGCGGCGATGCACTCGGTTGGTCGGTCGCGGCTGACGGTGATTGGAACGGTGACGGTTTCAACGATGTCGCGATCGGTATTCCGTGCGTCCATGAGGGCGAGACCGTTCGCACCGGCAAGGTACAAATCTATTCAGGCCGCGACGGGCGCCTGCTCTACAAGAAGAAAGGTAAGCAATCCAACGAATGGTTCGGCCATAGCGTCGCCTGGGTCAAAGACATGGACGGTGATGGTCGCGACGAGCTAATGATCGGCGCGCCAGGCTACGATCGTGTGCTCAAGGTGGGCGATCCGGGATTTCCGGGCGAACTCAAAGACGCCGGCCGCGTGAAGATTCTGCGAAAGAAGAAGCCGCGTACTTTCCGTAAGCTGAAAGGTGAGGTCAAAGAAGCCGGTTTCGGCGCAAAGGTCGCCAGCGTTGGCGATATCAACGGCGACGGCAAGGGCGACATCGCAATCTCGGCGCCCGAGGATCTCGTCGCTGCAGGGGGGCGCAAAGGGCGGCTCTATATCTTTTCGGGTAAGCCCAAGGGCGCGCTACTCGATGTCCTCGAAGGTGAGACCGCGGCCGCAAAGTTCGGCGTCAGCGTCGCCGGCGGCCTAGACATGACCGGCGACGGCATGAGCGACATTGTCGCAGGCTCCGGTGAAGTCGATTACCTGGGCGTGAATAAGACCGGGCATATCGTCGGATTCGCTGCACCGGCACCAATAACTCCTTTTGTCGACGTTCACGGTGCGAAGACTGATGAGATGGGCACCGGACTTGCGCTCACTGAGGATCACGACGGAGACGGTCTGGCCGATTTCATCGTTGGCTCGCCGGGTGCTGACGATCTCGGCATCAACCGCCACGGCACTGTGACGTTGTATTCCTCGGATGGCGCTCAGGTCATTTGGAGCATCGCAGACCCAACGCCCGAAGACGGTGGCGAGTTCGGAACCACCGTTGCGGATATCGGCGACGTCAGCGGAGACGGCGTCAGTGACTTTGCGGTTGGCGCAATCGGCGCCGACTTCCGCGACCTTGTCAACAACATCACACGCAAAGACGTAGGTCGCGTGCACGCCATCTCAGGCGTCGATGGTGCGGTGCTTTGGACGGTGCACGGCAACTTCTCCGGCGGCAGGCTCGGTTTTTCGCTAAGCGGTGGCGTCGATTGGAATAAGGACGGTGTCGGAGATGTCGCCGTAGGCGCCATCGGCGCAGCTCCGGCAGACCGTCGTGGCGCCGGTTCGCTGCGGATTCTATCCGGCCTCAACGGCGATCCCCTCAAGTCCTTCTCCGGCCGCCGCGGCCTGGAGACTCGCATTTATGTTTGCGGCCGTGAGCCCGGCGATAATGCGTGGCTGAGCGCTTTTGACGTCAACGGCAACAAACGCGAACTGAACGCGCCGATCTTCCCCGACAAAGATTTCGGTGACTTCTCTGTCGCGGTGCTTGACGACCGCGATTTGGGTTCGGCAGGCTTTCCGCTACCCGGCGACGTGAAAGTGGTTGCCGGCACCGGACCGACAGCCTCTGACTCAGACGTCGTCGTGTTCGACGCGGGTCTCGACAACGTAATGCTCGACGAGTTCGCCGCCTTCCCGGATATTCCCGGTGTCGGCGCGAACGTAGGTGCCGGACGCTTCATCTTTGACGAGCCGGCCAAGATCGTTGCCGCGCAAGCGGCATCGCCTGACGGTAACGTGCTCGTGCGCATCTTCGGCACGCTGAGCGACGGGACCTCGTGGTTCTCGATCGGCCAGTTCCTGGCCTACAAGAAAAGCGATAAAACCGGCGGCGGGACTCCCATCGATGCCAACGGTGCGACTGTTACGGTCGGCAACGTGACCGGCGACAAGACTCCCGAGATCATCACCGGTACAGTCAGCGGCGTGCCCATGGTTCGCGTGTTTACGTTGGAAGGCGTTCTTCTTTATCAATTTTTGGCCTACGACCCGGTCGATTTCTCGGGAGTCAGCATCGCTACGGTTGATTTGGACGCCAGCGGTGGCCGTGCCGAGATCCTCACGGTTCCGCGCTTGGGCGAAGCGAGGGTGCGCGCATGGCGTGACGGCGGCCTTGAGTACACTCCGCCAGGCGCTAGCGAACCGCTCAGCTTCAATGCCTATCCAACATTTGTGACTCAAGGCGCGTTGATTGCCGCCGCAGACGTTGATCTTGATGGTAAGCCGGAAATCCTGACGATCCCGCGAGCAGGCTCGGGGCCGGTAATTAAGGCTTTCGAAGTCGACGGCACACCGGTTGCCGCCTATAGCGAGTTCGCTGCGTTCCTGCTCCACGGCGGAGCACTGGCCGCCACCGATACGTTCGTCCGCTACTAGAAGACCGACTCAACACTCACCCGCCCGGGCGAGTTGGTCAGTGATGTGGCGAAATCGGGCGCGAGACCGTCGAGCAAGGCTGCGCGGCGGGTCATCGAGGTTATCCACATTCCGCACGGAATGTGCAGCCGGGCTTGTCATTGACGGTGTCTCTCATCTTGCGAACGCCTGTGGAGCCACTCGCATCATGCTGGAGCCGGCGCCAAGGCCATCATCCGCCGCAGGTTAAACGCACTGCATACCAATGCCCATTCGCTGCTGACCTTGATCCTGATCGTGCCGCTTGAACCGCTCCGCCTCACTCATGCCGACGAGTCTACATCAGCGCCTCTGAGAAAGTATGGGCAGTCTTGGGTCAGTCTCCTGATATGGCCGCCTTCGTGGATGCAGGGAAGCTGATATACTCGTCGATCATCAGCAGCGGCAGGTCGTCGTCGCTAGGTCGTTCGGCGAAGACTTTTCTTTCGCCCATATCGGCGACGAGCATCTCGATAGCACGCTCTTGGGCGATATCATCGCTGTGCTCTCGCCATGCGCGGCGTTCGTCCTCGTCCTTAAAGCAGTAGGCTTTCCACGAGACCGAGAAGCGTAGCTGGTCCCATTTGTAGCGAGAGATCTCTTCGCCTTTCTCAGTGACGACCCAATTGTCACCTTCCACATGGTTGAGCTTCATGCCCGGCATGAGGTCGGGGATAACTCCGTTGTATTCCTTTAAGCGATCCACTCCGTGGAACCAGCTGTCGGTATCCATAATGACCGCGGTGTTGTAGCGCGCGGGCACGGTCTCTGCGGGGGCGTCGCGACCCTCGGGGTAGAACGCGAACTCACCGCCGTCGCAGTCGTTGAACCAAGCAACCCCGGTAGCGATCGGGATTCGCCAGTGATCGAACAAGCCGGAGTGGTGCATCGCAACGAGAAGCCATTCGGGGTCCTTAGTGCGGTTGCAGCCGCGGAACTCGGGGACATCGGTGTGGATGGCCAACTCCTGGCCGGGAACCAAGAGGTTTGCATACACGATCTGTGGCACGACGATCGAACGCCCGAAGATCTCGCGCGCACCTTCGACGAAGCAGGGCAGGCCGTGGAATTCCTCGATGCCGTCGACGAGGGGTTCTGCGTAGGCATAGCTCTCACGAAAGTAGTTGGTCCGCGCGGCAAGCTTCTCAACCGGCTCGTCTCGAGCGAAGCGTCCTCCGTTCATGATGAAGTTACGCGCAGCATCGTGGCGTTGGGCCATACCGGCACCGAAGCCTTGGCTGATCGGTGCCTCGCCGTACATTCCATACTCGCCGAAGCCGGCGCACAAACTCAACATGTTTGCCGCCGACGATTCGCTCATGAGTGGATCGAAATACCGATACAGCGCTCGTGCCATGTCGCCGATTCTGCTTAACGCGGCAGGTGATGCAACCGGGTGGGGCGAACCGCTGGAAATCACCCCGCTGTGCCGAACGCGCCGCGCAAGTGGGTATTTCGCGAATAGCGCTAGATGTAGCCCGCCCTATTCCGGTATCTTACCGATCCGTTTGACTCCTAAGCTGAGGAAACTCGTGGAGGGCGAAATGGATTACTAGAAAGCGAGGAACCTAAGAGCCGATGGTCGATTTGTTTGCGGGTTTGAGCCTACGCGTTTGCACGGCGTGCCCGGAAGCGGCGACGCAACAGATCAAGACTACGCACTTGTCGCCTACAATTTCACCGATGCACTCCCGACCGGCACCGTTACGCTTGACGCTGAGGCTTACCGCTACGCGGCGACCCGCGCCGTTACCATTGCGGACTCTGATCTTGCAGGGACGGGAACGACAACGGTGACGATGACCACGACCGGAGGCGATTCGGAAACGCTGACGCTGAGCGAAACCGGCGGTGGTTCGGGTGTGTTCAGCGCTTCGATCGCGACCCCATAGCCGGATCAGCGATTGCGAGTTCAGGCACGATCGAAACCGCCGACGGCGAGACCATATGCGCCGCGCTTTCCGGATCAAGCGACGCAAGGTGCCGCCTCGACCTCGCACAGCGTCGTAGCGACTGGACTACAACCGCTTGCCACCTACTTCTACGTCGTTGCCGGCGTGGATCCGGTCGCCAACGTCGGCACCGATGACAACGGCGGCCTCTGTAGCTCCGCGAGTGTCGATCGCCTCAGCGCGGAAGTATCGGTTCCCACGGGCGCGTTCTGGGACACGAAGTCCAATGGTTTTAAGTATAAGGATCGTGACGGCACCTCTGACAGCGTGACCAAGGTCCTACTCAAAGAGGGCGCAGTCGGTAAGGCCAAGATTTCCGTGCAAGGCAAGGGCAACCTCGTGCCGATGCCGACGCCCGTAGGTGGTGGGCAGCTCCTAAGCGCCGACCCGCGGGTGACCGTTCAGCTGATAAACAGTGAGACCGGGGTGTGCTGGACGGGCCAGTTCGACGGGGCGTCGGCGAAAAGGAACAGCGAAGACCAGTTCAAGGCCACGAGCCCCTGAGTTCCGATCGCTGAACGCAAAAAAGCGGTCGACACCCGCATAGGGTGCCGACCGCTCGTCTTTAACGGTCTTCCTTTCAGAAACCTTCGAGTTTTCCGGCCTTCTTGTATAACTGGAAGACCAGATGCCAGCCCAGCATGGTTATGGCCAATACGGGAACGATAGCCAATGCGCCGCCGAAGGGGAATACGGTAGTGTGGGCGTTGATCATCGTCCACACCAACGGCACCGAGAGATAGGTGTTGTGCTTTGAGCGCATGCCGGCCAGGCCGACCAGATCGGCCGACGGGGCATCGCCGTTCTTGATCGCGGTGATGATCTTCTGCTGCGCCGGCCAGATACGGAACCAGACGTTGAAGGCCATCATCGTTCCGAACATCGCACCAGTGTGGATGTTGAAAGCGCGGTAGCTGAAGTTGCCCCAGGACTGCATCAGGAAGACGATCGCTGCCAAGACCACGAAGGCAATCGCGCCGGCCCGTTTGGGATCGGAGCCCAACGGGCTCTTGTAGAATGCGTCGTAAGCGAACACCGCGAGGAATGTGACCGCGATCATGACGAAAGCACCGGCGCCCGAAGCAGCCTGGCCCTCGATTAGGTTGCCACCCATGTAGAAGACCATCCCGAGTAGCAGTACGCCGGTGATCCACGTCCACGCGGCACCCCAACGGAACCACCAAAGCGCGCGCGGCATCAGCTCCGGAACAACGGCCTTCTTAGTGGCTCCGTCCAACTTTGCACCCATCGGGCCGTTGACGAAGTTGAAGAAGTACAGATGGCCGATCCACATGATCCCGGCGATAATGTGGAGCCAGCGAATCAGTGCCTCCGTAATGTTCATGCCATCCATTTCTCTAACTCCTTCTTACGTTGTCTCGAAACTGTTGGTTCAAAAAAGTGGTTCAAAACGCCCGCTCGGCCGATCTGTGCCGATCGACGCCGGGCGCGGGTCTGAGTCATATATCGAATGAGATCGTCCTAAGCCAGAGTCGCCGTCAATGCGTCGTGCCCGCGCTAGCCGGCAGTGGCGCGTAGGATCGCCAGCAGCACCAATGCGACTACCGGGGCGCCGAGCACCACAGCATGCTTCCAGTCGAGCTTTGCTGCGAAGATCTTGACCAGGCGTTGCTGGGTGGGATCGGAGAGGCTGCGGAATTCGCGGACGAAGCCGGCTGCTGAGGCCGCGTTCCAAGCGACCGTCAAACCCGCTACGACGGCCACGTAGACGGCCCACTCGGCGGCGATACCGCCTCCGAGGACCGCCAGGGCAAGAGAAATGGCAGCGGCGGTGGTGGCGCCCCACAGGCCGATCGCGATCGAGGCGATCGAGCGCGGCACCAAGTTCTCTGCGGCGCGGTCGGCTGCGGCCTCGGCGTTGTGGATGACGGTCTCTGCACGGCTTCTCAGCAGGTCGCCGCCGGTCGACACGGCCTTTAGGACCATTGCGAGCACGGTGGTGAGGACGATCAGATCGTCGGCGTAGCCGATGCCGGGAAGCAGGTCGGGGATGCCGTCGAAGGGGCTCACGAAATAGAGCAAAGCCGCTCCGAGATACATAAGATGCTTTTTTGATAAGCGGTCGCTTTGCTCCCAGAGCTCGCGCGCCTGTTCGACCGCCGATCGCAGCTGATCGCGATAGCCGAGGCTGCGTCCCTCGAGCTGCTCGAGCTTGGCGTCCAGGCCGGTTTCAATTTCGGCTGCGGCACCGGGCGCGGCTCCCTTGTCGAGCCACAGCTTCTCGAATCGTTGCCAAACGCCGCGTCGCAGGCTGTGAGCACGCAGACTCCCGTGCGATTGATCCTCCTGCGTCACGCCCAGGCCCCGGGTGCCACGCCTAGCGTCCTTGAGCAATGATGTTGGCGATTGTGAACGAATCCAAGGTCGTGCCTTCGGCGTCCCCAAAATTGAAATACCAGCCCTCCTCGCCGGGGAAATCCGGAGAGGGCAGGCGGCACTTTGTCGCGTGTGCCAATTGCATGTCGAACATCGTGATCGCTGGGATAAACTGCTGGTCGTAATCGTACACCGCCCGCTTGGCGCCGGGAAACGGACTGCGGCCGATCTTCCATTGGTTCACCCACGCTTTCCACAGCCGACCCTGTTGATCGTAGAGTTCTGTGTACGGAATCACGAGAGAGTGCCTGTCCAGATATATAACGCGTTTGGAGTACGCATAGCCCGGCAACTTTGACGTTGCTTCGATCACGTACACCTCGCGCACCTCCCAAGTATCGGCGAACATGAAGTCGGCGGGTGGTGATGACCATCGGGCCGGAAAGTTCTCGGTGTGCATCGCGGCGAGTAGTTTACGTGTGCCGAGCAGCCTCCAGTTCATCCACGCGACGTTTCCTGCGTAGCCACCATAGCTGTCGATGTCGGTGTCTTGTCCGAACAGCGCTTCTGAGCGCGCCGCTGTGGACAGACGCCGAACGCGTTTGAGCAATGGGAAGTACAGCCAGCTGTCGTCTTGGCGGGTCGGGTCGATGTAGCGGTTGTAGGTGAAGCCGACCCCTTTCAGGTCGAACGGCTCGATGATCGGAGAGAGAGCCTCGCGATAACGGGCGTTGTCGGTGGTCTGCCAGGTGGGTTTCGGCTCGTGATAGAGCCGCCCGACGTGATAGAGACGGCGGAAGTGGCCGATGATGAAGTGCCGTTCGACCACCATCGGATCGCTGCCGTCGCCGGTTTGTCCGGTGTCGCAATCGAAGTTGCGAAGGTCCAAGTCATCGAAGGCAATGCGGTTCTCGTAGTTGAACATCAGCTTGATCGCGACGTCGGGGTCATTCTGGTTGACCAACGGAAAGGGAATCCCTGCCACGTAGTTAAGCAGGCGGATCTTGTCGTCGGCGAGGCGCACCTGCGAGGAGTACTTTTCGGTTGCGAGTTCGCGCGCAGGCTCCAGCGGAATAGGCCGGTTGTTGACGACGCGCATACGCAGGCCGCGCTCGAGCGCATACTGCAAAGCGGGGCCGAGTAGATGCTCGTAGTCGGTCATGTTGGCGCGCTCGACTACGGTGCCGACAGGGGGATCCTCGAGCGCTGCCGAGGCGTGGGAAACCGATAGCTGCAATACCCCGAGAGCAAGCACCACGGCGCGAGCGCTGCGCACGGTCAAGACCTCTCGTTGAGAATGCGTCCGTAAAGCAGACCGGAGAGCAATCCGAAAAGATGCGCGGTGTTATCGCGGCCGGGTCCGAAGCCAACCACCATGGCGTAGAATGCCAACAGTGCAGCGAAGACCTGCCAGTGCTTGAAACGCGAGTGTTCGGCATAGCGGAGCCCGTAAGCACCAAGCCCTCCGATCACTCCGGCGATGGCCCCAGAGGCTCCGGCTTTGAGTCCTGCGGTCGGGAACAGTGCGTGGGAAGCGATGTTGCCACTAACCCCGGCGGCAAAAAATATCGCCAGAAACCGCATCGGACCGGCTTGGTGGGCCAAGGGCGGTGCCACCACGAGCATCACCGCCATATTCGACAGCAGGTGGCCGAAGTCGAAGTGCAGCATGACGGCAGCCAGCAATCGCCAATACTCGCCGCTCTCGACAAGCGCGTAACTGATTGCGCCCATTTCGATCATCCGCGCGCGAACGACGATGTCTGATCCAGCGTGAACGTAAATGTGCATTGCAACGCAGACGGCCATCACCGCCAAAACGGCAACCGCCCCACGTCCGAACCAGGCTTCGGGGGGCACCGGCAAAACGCTGCTGATCCCGGTTGCCTTCGACAGCACGCCGACGCCGGGGAATCCGTCGGGGTATTCTTCGCGCAAGAGACGGCGCGCCTCATCGGCGTGCTGGTGGTCGACGTAGACCTCGTAGACTGCCCCATCCGGGTGCACCTCGGCGTCGATTGCCATCGCTGCCATCAACGCAGCAACAGAGTTCGCCTCGGCCGCGGTGGTCGGCCTGCACAGCAATAGGTTACGCTTGCGCATCACGGCAGAGTGCCACAAGCTGGGAGGCGTGGACACCCGGGATAGAATCATTGAGGGGCTGACGGCTAAGCTCACGCCGAGCGAACTTGATGTTGTCGATGAAAGCGCGGCTCACGTCGGGCACGTGGGAAACACCGGAGGGGGCCATTATCGGGTCCGGATCGTCGCCGAGGCTTTCACCGATAAGGCGGCACTCGCGCGGCATCGCTTGGTGTATGACGCTTTATCAGAGGTCATGGGCGAGGGGTTGATCCATGCGCTGAGTATGGAAACATTTGCGCCCGGCGAATCCTCGGCAGACCCGAGCTGAACGGCTTGCGACAGGACCTGAAACGCGACGCACAGACTTTCTTCTTGTGCGTCCTCGCCCTGGCGGGGGCTTTCGTCGCCGGTGCTCCTGTCAAGGTGCTCGTGCGTTGGGCTGCCGAGGGTTCTGCCGGGGCGGCTCTCGTGTCACGTATCGGGTTCGATCCGAGTCTGTCAGATAAGACGCTCGGGGCCATCCACTTCTTTTTCGTCATGGTGCCGGCGCTTGTGGCCTTTTTTGCGATCGGCCTGCCGGTCCTCCTTGCCTTTTCTGTCGGCGCCATCCGTCACGGCTGGCCGCGTCGTGAGGCTTGGACGCTCGCTTGCGTCCTTACTGCGCTGGGCACGCTGATGGCGGTACGCCATTCTTCGGCATCCTTCCTGGCTTCGATCCTAGCGGTAGTCGCGCTCGCACTGTTCGGTAGTTGGTCTCGACTTCGCGCGCGTGGGTCGCTATTGGGATTTAGGGTGCTGGCAGCCGCCGGCATCGCGTTCGCCGGTCTTGCCTACTACGAGTACCAACTACTGGATGCAGGCACGCAGAGTCGGACGGTCGCACCGACACTGCTGGTATTCGGCGTGCTCGGATTGGTAGCGGGGTTGCCGCTGATTACCATCGGTGAATTCGGGCGGGGCTTGGGTCGCCAATTCCAGGTCCTGGCTATTTGGGCAACAGCCGGGTTGTGGGCGACGATTCCGTTTTCACGGGGGTGGGCGACCTCGCCCGAGTCCGCAGATTGGCTCGAACTGCGCACCACAGCGCTACTGGGACTGGTGCTCACGGCGGCCGAGTTTGTTGACGGTCGCCGCCGACGGGCTGGCGCGCTTGCCGACAGGGTTGAGCGGGAATCCGATGAACCGTCGCCATCGTAGGTGGGATTGGCTAAAATTACAGCATGGATGCGATGGATGTGCCGGACCTCTCGCGCAGCCGGGAACTGCTCGAACGTGCCCGGCGTGTAATCCCAGGCGGGGTTTATGGCCATCAGAATCCGGCCTATCTTGTTGCGGGCGACTATCCGGTGTTCCTCACCGAAGCCGAGGGGTGTCGCGTCCGCGACCCTGACGGTAACACCTACATTGATTTCCTGTGCGCTTATGGGCCGATGGTCGTCGGCTACCGTAACCCGGTTGTCGAGCGCGCCGTCGAGCGCCAACGCCGCCGATGCGATAGCGGCAACCTGCCCGCGCCGAACATCATAGAGCTGGCAGAACGACTCGTCGCGCTGACTCCCGGGGCCGATTGGTCAGTGTTCGCGAAGAACGGATCCGATGTCACCACCTGGTCACTGGCGGTCGCGCGCCAGCATACCGGACGCGAACTCATCGCGATGGCGGCGGGCGCCTACCACGGCGTACACGGGTGGTGCAATCACCTCGGTAAAGGCTTTACCGATACCGACCGCGCCGGTGTCGTTCAATTCGCGTGGAATGATTTGCAAGGCCTAGCCGACCTTTTTCACGCCCACGGAGACTCGTTGGCGGCGGTCATCATAACCCCGTTCCGTCACGAAGCCGGTGCGGACAGCGTGATGCCGGCCAAGGGGTTCTTAGAGGCGGTGCGCGCGCTGAGCGCGCACCACGGAACGGTCATGATCGTCGACGACATCAGGGCGGGCTTTCGCCTCCACATCGGTGGGTCGACACAGCTTTTCGGCATAACCCCTGACCTACTGCTGTATTCGAAGGCGTTGGCCAATGGTTACCCTCTGTCGGCAATGCTGGGAACCGACCAGCTGCGTCTTGCATGCGAAGCAGTCTTTGTAACCGGGACTTTCTTCACGCAGGCCGTTCCTATTGCTGCAGCACTTGCCACACTGGAGGTGTTGCAGTCAGAGAACGGAATCGCCTTGATGCGGGAGGCCGGGAGTGGTTTTTGCATGGGGTTAAGCAGCTTGTCGAAGGAGGCTGGAATTCCAGTCACAATTAGTGGTCCTCCAGCGATACCTTTTATGACGTTCGACGAAGATATGGGTACTTTCGAGCGCAGCAGAGTCTTTGCGACGGCGTGTATCCGACGCGGGGTGTTCCTGCACCCTGTGCACAACTGGTTTGTTTCCACTATGCATAGCAATACCGACATCGACCAAGCGTTGGATGCAGCAGCCGCTGGTTTTGCAGCGGTGCGAGAGGCGTTCAACAATTGAGGGATCAGCCGTGTCACACCCCGACGCAGAACGCATGAGACGCCTCTCGTATGCGCAGAAAGCCGTGCCCGATGAGACTGACAACGCCAAAGTCGTCGAGTTGACCCACCACGGACGCAAGTCCGGAGAACCGTACTCAATCAAGGTCTGGTTTGTACAGATCGAAGGGTACTACTGGGTCGGTAGCCTAGACTCCGAGCGCAGCTGGGTTCACAACGTTCGCGCGACGGGCCACGCGCATCTGGATTTCGGCAACGGGCCGAAAGAATACAAGTGCTTCTGGATCGCGAATTCGCGCGAACTCGTCCGTTTCACCAAAGCGGTAAACAAGAAGTACCCGGTCATGAGCAGGCTGCTGCAATTCTTTAAGCGCGGCGGCAAGCAAATAGCCTTTCGTTTGGAGCCGGTCCGCTAAAAGCGGCGGCCGGTCGCGGCCGCGCTGCCCGGATCATGAAGGCGGGTCGGCGACCGCCTCGGCAACGAGATCTCCGACCTGTGCCGTCGTATACCCCATCTTTCCCGCACTCATCGATTTAAGCTTCTTCGACAACACGTGGATCACCGCTTTCTCGACGCGGTCAGAGGCCTCGCGCTCGCCGAGATGGGAGAGCATCATCTGACACGAGGAGATCGCGGCCATCGGGTTGATCACGCCCTGACCGGTATACTTAGGAGCAGATCCACCGATCGGCTCGAACATCGAAACCGAGTCCGGGTTGATGTTGCCACCGGCTGCGATACCCATGCCGCCCTGCACCATGGCCCCAAGGTCGGTGATGATGTCTCCGAACATGTTGTCGGTGACGATAACGTCGAACCATTCGGGGTTCTTCACCATCCACATGCAGGTCGCATCTACGTGTGCGTAATCACGCTTGATGTCGGGGTAGTCGGCCTCACCGACCTCGTTGAACGCGCGCTCCCACAGGTCGAAGGCGAAGGTCAAGACGTTGGTCTTGCCACACAGCGTGAGGGTTTTCTCTTTGTTGCGCGAGCGTGTGTAATCAAACGCGTAGCGCAGGCAGCGCTCGACACCCTTGCGGGTGTTGATCGACTCCTGCACGGCGACCTCGTCGGGTGTGCCCTTCTTGAGCGTGCCGCCGGCGCCTGCGTACAACCCTTCGGTGTTCTCACGGACAACAACGAAGTCGATATGCTCAGGCCCCTTGCCGACCAGTGGGGTCTCGACGCCGGCGTAGAGTTTGACCGGCCGAAGATTGATGTAGAGGTCGAGTTCGAAGCGCAGGCGCAGCAGGATCCCTTTCTCGAGAATGCCCGGCTTGACGCCGGGGTGGCCGATCGCGCCGAGCAAGATAGCGTCGAATCCGCGCAGCTCATCGACGGCCGTTTCCGGCAGGACCTCGTTGGTTGCCAGGTAGCGGTCGCCGCCGAAGTCGAAGTTAGTGGTTTCGTATTTGAAACCGCAGGCTGCTGCTGCGGCATCGAGTACCTTGACGGCCTCGGCCGTCACCTCGGGGCCGGTACCGTCCCCAGGAATCAGTGCGATCTTATGCAAGGGTTATCTCCTCCAAGTAGCCCGCGACTTTAAAGGTCACGGGCGGGATTTTCCACTCGCACTCAGCATCCGAGGGGGCGAAGCAGGCAGGCTTGTGAATGAGTCAAGGTGCTGCAATACTCGCGGTCTTCGCGACTCCGTCGGCCTACGGCGCCGTACCCAAGTGGTTAAGGGAGAGGTCTGCAAAACCTCCATTCAGCGGTTCGAATCCGCTCGGCGCCTCCATTTTTTACGCGCCGCTGTAAGCGGGCCGGGCGATTCAAATCGCCGCGCGTGCCGGGGCTCGCTCGCCCAGCTGGGAAAATATCGGTTGGTAACGGGGTGGGGCGGCGATTGTCCGAACCTTGCGCTGCCCAGTCAAACAGCCAACCCCCCACTAGACGGCGCGCCATCCAATAAAATAGATTGGTCAGATGCGCGCGTGGTGGTAGACACAGCAAGGGAGACCAACATGCGGCTTCAAGATGCACTCGAGTACCATGCCCGTAGAACCCCAGACCTGGATTTCGCGATCGACGGCGATCGTACGCTGAGCTACGGCGAAGCTGAGTTGATCAGCAATCGGATCGCCAACGCACTCATCGCTGAGGGGCTGCAGTTGGGAGATCGGGTCGGCTATCTCTCAAAGAACAGCGCCGACTACATTTTGTTCTACTACGGGGCGGCCAAAGCGGGCCTGGCACCGGTACCGCTGAACTACCGATTAGCAGCGCCGGAATGGGCCTACATCTTGTCTGACTCGGGCGCGAAGTTGTTGTTTTCCCAAAACGAGTTCGCCGCAGCTGTCGACTCGGTGCGCGGCGAACTAGCCGGAGTAAGAGAATACTTGTGCACGGATGCCGCTGGGCCTGCGGGCTGGATCGACGCTGCGGCCTGGATCGATACGCACCCTGATAGCAAACCCGAGCGTGAAATCGACGAGGCAATGGACCTCTACCAGATGTACACCTCGGGGACGACCGGACGTCCCAAGGGTGCGGTACTTACCCATCGTGCGGTGGTCTCGAACGTTGAACAGTTCCAGATGGCCATGCCCGTGGGCCCGGGGGACCGTGTGCTGATTGTCGCGCCGGTTTATCACGCAGCTGCGGCAGTCACTGCTTTTCTTACGACCTATGGTGGCGCTGCTCTCTTTCTCCAATCCGACTTTATCCCCGCCGAAGCCGTCCGTGCACTAAGTGAAGAGGGAATAACGCGTGCGCTTCTGGTTCCGGCGATGATTCAGGCCTGCTTGGTGATGGTGCCCGACGTTGCCGAGCGCAACTATGATGCGTTGCGCTCGATGACCTACGGGGCCTCACCGATCGCCGAGCAAACGCTCGCCCGCGCTATTGAGGTCTTCGGCTGCGACTTCGCGCAAGGCTACGGCATGACCGAAACCACCGCCGCGTTGACCTTCCTGATGCCCGACGACCATCGTCGCGCGATGGCCGGTGAACCCAAGCTGTTACTCTCGGCAGGCCGCCCATTGCCGGGGACGGACGTCAAGATCGTTGACGACGACGGCAACCGCGTGGCCAGCGGGACCGTCGGTGAGATCTGCGGCAAGGGCCCGCAGCTCATGACAGGCTACTGGAACCTGCCCGAGGCGACCGCTCAAGCCCTACGCGACAGTTGGATGTACACTGGCGACGCCGGCATAATCGATGAGCAGGGCTACGTGTTTATCCAAGACCGCGTCAAAGACATGATCGTCTCCGGTGGCGAGAACGTCTATCCGCGCGAAATCGAAGATGCGCTTTACAAACACCCGGCCATCGCCGAGGCAGCAGTGATCGGCGTTCCCGATGAAAGGTGGGGCGAGTCCGTTAAGGCGATCGTGGTGTTAAAAAAGGGAGCGACGGCTGCGGCCGAAGATATCGTTGCGCACTGCAAAGGGTTGCTCGCGGGTTACAAACAGCCGCGTACTGTAGACTTCATCGATGAGCTACCGCGCAACCCCAGTGGTAAGGTACTCAAAAAGGACCTGCGTGAGCCATACTGGCGAGGCCATACACGACGGGTCTCCTAGCCTCGCTCGCCCATCGGCCGGGATGGTGGAATTTGGTAGACACAAGGGACTTAAAATCCCTTGGGCGAAAGCCCGTCCGGGTTCAAGTCCCGGTCCCGGCATTCCTTCAGTGCAGTTGTCTGATGCGGTAAGCGAGCGCGTCACCCCCCGTTCAGGTGGGCGACGTGAATCCGGTTTGGGCAGGTTGGCTTGCGTAGACAGCGCTATCGCAGTGACATCGGTCACTGACGGCAACGGGCGCGCACGCGGGCGCTGCGGGCCGCGCGCTCGCGGTTGGCTGCCCTTTGCTGATATTCACCCGAATGGGTGGCTGTTTCAGTATAGACAAATCCTCCTATACGCCGTTACACTCGTGAGGCCGTGCACGCGGTTGTCTGCGCGTGCACGGCTAACAGGAAGGAAATAATTCTATGCGGACCTCCCCGGAGCCGATCAGGGCACGTGTGCTCTTCATGCCTGCGGCTACGTACAGCGTGTTCACCGTGGCGATTCTCGCACTGTGTGCGTCCCAGGCTGCTGCGCAAGCGCGAATCGTAAACGGACTCACCACGCATGCGTATCCGACCACGGGTCAACTGCTGTTCTCGGGCGGTGGCAACATTTCGACCAGCAACGCCGGCAGCTGGTGTTCCGGCACATTGATCGGCTGTCACACATTCCTCACCGCTGCGCATTGCGTCGATGGCGATACAGACCCTAACCACTACTGGGTCTATCTCCAAAACTACGGAATTGCGCAGGTCATCGGTGTCAACTTCCATCCCAGTTTCAGCTTTCCGGTCGCCGATGTGGCCGTGCTTGAGCTCAGCACGGATGTCACTGGAATCGATCCGACCGAGATAAACGTCTTAGCCAGTCCGCACAACATCGGCTTCGGTCTTGCGGGCGATATTGCAGGTTTCGGACGTACCGGCGGCAACAACGACGACTACGGGATCAAGCGAGAGGGCAGTATCTCAACGGCAAGCTGTAGCGGCTCAGCTCCGAGCGGCAACACCGAGCTCGTTTGTTGGAACTACCAGGCCCCCGTTGGTGCGGCGGGAGACGATTCCAACACCTGCAACGGAGACTCGGGCGGACCGCTGTTCATGGACCTCGGCGCGGGAACCGTCGTTGCGGGCATCACTTCAGGTGGGAACAACAGCTCGTGTTTGCCGACCGACAGCAGCTACGATGCCAACGTTTACACATACCGGGCCTTCATCCAGACCGAGTTGGGCGCCGATTCTACGACAAACTGCGGATCGATTCCGCCGGTAGGGGATGCCGGCGTCGACGTGATCGGCAATAGCGGTACGCTGTCGGGAACCAATCCGGATGACTCTTACGTCGTCAACGTACCCGTCAACGTCCAAGAGTTGCGATTTGGTTTCAACGGCGAGGACAACGGCGCGTTCCGTGTCGACTACTATGTCAAACACGGACTCGGGGCGTCTGCGTCCAGCTTTGACTGCAAAGAAGACGGCACGACCAATTTCGGTGGCTGCAGCTTCGCTTCACCCGCGAACGGCGATTGGTCCGTATATGTGGACAGGACTGCGGGAAGCGGCGAATATCAAGTCACCACCACGAGGTTCGGCGGCGACCCTCCGATTTGCGGAAACGTCATCAAGGAGCCTGGCG
Source organism: Deltaproteobacteria bacterium (assembly GCA_029262415.1). Lineage (GTDB taxonomy): Bacteria > Desulfobacterota > Binatia > UBA1149 > JAJCZL01 > JAJCZL01. The sequence continues at coordinate 84,160 of JAJCZL010000076.1, forward strand.
AGGACTGCGACGGAACCGACGATGCTTCTTGCCCGACGCTTTGTCAGCTCGACTGCATGTGTCCGGCTCCGCTGTGTGGAAACGGTATTATCGAGCTAGGCGAGGTCTGCGATTCCAGCGATCCGGGCACGTGTCCGACCGCTACCTGCGGCGGCGACTGTAACTGCCCGCCGCCGGTGTGCGGCAACGACATCGTCGAGACCGGCGAGGACTGCGACGGGACCAGTGATGGTGCCTGTCCCGGCCAATGCGACGGTGGTTGTGGCTGTCCGCAGGCGTGTTTCCAAGACGACATTGTCTTCGATACCGTTAGAATGCGCTCCGATTTCAAGCGGATCCGCGTCAAATTTAACCTCGACAGCAGTGGAGGTGACTACCTCGGCATGAGGCCGGACCTCGAAGCGTTCGACTTTGTCGCCTCGCAGGGGGGCGCCGCTGCTTCGGTGAGCCTGCTCGCCGGCGATATCGATTGGTCACGTTCGAACCCGGCCAAGGGCAAGTTCGTCTGGAAGTCCAAGCTTCACTCAAGCAAGTTCCGATGGATCAAGCTACTCGATAAAACCGCGAAGAAGGGCTATTGGAAAGTCCGCATGACGGGCAAGGAGGTTCCCGGTGCGGACGGCATCGATGTATTGCAGACGGTGCACTTGCAGATGAGCGCAGGCGGGATTTGCACCGAGCGCGACTGGTAGCCGTAGCGGTATTGCTCCCGCCTTTTGTTCGCAGCGGCCGCGCACGCTAGTCTTTGTGCGTGGCAGCCTCACGTTTCGAGTCAATCAAGCAGCTTCTGGACACCCGCATCGCCGTACTCGACGGCGGCATGGGCACCATGATCCAGACCCACAACCTCGGCGAAGCCGAGTACCGTGGGGCACGCTTCAAAGATCACCCTAGCGACGTCAAGGGCAATAACGACCTGCTCACCTTGAGCGCGCCCGAGATCATCCGCGACATCCATAGTGCGTACTTCGCCGCGGGTGCCGACATCGTAGAGACCAATACCTTCAACTCGACGTCTGTCGCGATGGCCGACTACGCGATGGAGGATTTGGTCTTCGAACTCAACAGGGCCGGCGCAGAACTCGCACGTGCGGCGGCCGCCGACGCGGAGGCGGCCACGCCCGGACGGTCACGCTTCGTCGCCGGCGTGTTGGGCCCAACCAACCGAACAGCCTCGATATCACCCGACGTCGAGAACCCCGGCTTCCGTAACATTTCTTTTGCCGAGTTAGTAGAGGCCTATTGCGAAGCCGCAAGGGGGCTGATCGCCGGCGGTTCCGACATTCTGCTGGTTGAGACCGTATTCGACACGTTGAACGCCAAAGCCGCGCTGTTCGCCATCGAGACCGTGTACGCCGAAGACGGCGTGCGCTTGCCGATCATGATCTCAGGGACGATCACCGATGCCAGCGGCCGGACCTTGTCCGGACAAACGACAGAGGCGTTTTGGAACTCGGTCGCTCACGCGCGGCCACTCTCTATAGGTCTGAACTGCGCGCTGGGCGCGCGCCAGCTGCGCCCCTACGTTGAAGAGTTGTCACGCATTGCGGGTACCTACGTCAGCGCGCACCCGAACGCAGGGTTGCCCAACCAGTTCGGTGAGTACGACGAGACTCCCGAATCGATGGCCGAGCAGATCGAGGAGTTTGCCCGCGCGGGGTTCCTTAATATCGTCGGTGGCTGCTGCGGCACGACGCCGGAACACATCGGCGCGATAGCCGAGGTTACCGCGACGATAGCCCGCAGAGAACCGGTTGTTCCCGAACCGGCCTGCCGCTTGTCGGGGTTAGAGCCGCTCAAGATCCGTGAGGACTCGCTGTTCGTAAACATCGGCGAGCGCGCCAACGTTACCGGCTCGCGCAAGTTCGCCAAGCTCATTCTCGCGGGCGATTACGACGCCGCGCTCGCCGTTGCACGTAGTCAGATCGAAGACGGCGCGCAGCTGATCGACATCAACATGGATGAGGGCATGCTCGATTCCGAGAGCGCCATGACGACGTTCTTGCGCTTGATCGCCTCAGAGCCGGACATCTCTAAAGTTCCGATCGTAATCGACTCTTCGAAATGGTCGGTCATAGAGGCGGGTCTGCAGTGCGTTCAAGGCAAAGCAATCGTCAACTCGATCAGCATGAAGGAAGGGGAAGAATCCTTTCTCCGGCAGGCTGAACTGGTCCGGCGTTACGGTGCAGCCGTTATCGTGATGGCTTTCGATGAGCAGGGCCAAGCCGATACCGCGGCGCGAAAGATCGCGATCTGTACACGATCCTACAAGCTTTTAACGGAGAAGGTTGGCTTCCCGCCCGAAGACATCATCTTCGATCCTAACATCTTTGCGGTCGCCACCGGCCTAGAAGAGCACAACAACTACGCGGTCGAGTACTTCGATGCGGTGCGAGGCATCAAGCGGGATCTACCGCATGCGTTGGTCAGTGGCGGCGTGAGCAACATCTCGTTCTCGTTCCGCGGCAACGACGGCGTGCGCGAAGCCATCCACTCTGCGTTTCTCTACCACGCCATCCGCGCGGGTATGGACATGGGCATCGTTAACGCCGGGCAGTTGGGTGTCTACGAAGACCTCCCAGCCGACCTTCTGGTGCGCGTCGAAGACGTGTTACTGAACCGGCGTGCTGACGCGACTGAGCGTCTGCTCGAGATCGCCGAAAGCGTGCAAGGTTCGAGCAAATCCAGGGTGGTTGACCTCAGCTGGCGAGAAAGCCGCGTCGGCGCGAGGCTGACACACGCCCTCGTGCACGGCATCGACGCCTACGTTATCGAAGACACCGAAGAGGCCCGTTTGGCCGCCGAGCGGCCCATCCAGGTCATCGAAGGTCCGCTAATGGACGGCATGAACGTAGTCGGTGACCTTTTTGGTGCCGGAAAAATGTTTCTCCCCCAGGTCGTCAAGAGCGCTCGCGTCATGAAGAAAGCGGTCGGCCATCTGGTACCCTTCATCGAGAAGGAGAAGGAAGCCTCGGGCGATACCAGATCTAAAGGAAAGATTTTGCTCGCGACCGTTAAAGGCGACGTACACGATATCGGCAAGAACATCGTTGCCGTGGTTCTCCAATGCAACAACTATGACGTTGTCAACATGGGCGTGATGGTCCCGTGCCAAAAAATCCTCGATACCGCACGTGCCGAGAAGGTCGACGTGATCGGGCTGTCCGGGTTGATCACGCCGTCGCTCGAAGAGATGCGCCACGTTGCCGCAGAGATGCAGCGCGAGGGTTTTACCTTGCCTCTGTTGATCGGCGGCGCAACCACTTCGCGTGTGCACACGGCGGTCAAGATTGAGCCGAACTACGAGAACGCGACCGTGTACGTGCCCGACGCGTCGAGAAGCGTCGGCGTGGTCGGGGCGTTGTTGAGCGACGAGCAACGCGGCGATTTCGTCTCGGGGGTGCGCACGGAGTACGACACACTACGAGCCAAACACGCAGGGAAGACCGCGCGCGGCCGTCAATCCTCACTCTCGGACGCGCGCGTAAACCGCTTCGATGGCGGCTGGGCCGGCTACACTCCGCCCGTGCCCTCGTTTACCGGGATCAATACATTCCTCGATTATCCGCTTAATGAACTGCGTGAGTACATCGACTGGACTCCGTTCTTTCAAACATGGGAACTTTCAGGGCGCTACCCGAAGATTCTCCAAGACCAACGGGTCGGAGAGGCAGCCCGCGACCTGTTCAGAGACGCCGGCGAGATGCTCGACCACATCATTTCCGAGAAGCTCGTACGCGCGAATGCCGTGGTCGGATTTTGGCCGGCACTACGAGCCGGCGACGACGATATCGAGGTGTTCGATGCGCTTGACCCGGCCAAACCCATCGGTCGTATCCATTGCCTGCGCCAACAGCTTCTCAAGCCTGCCGGGCAGCCTAACCTGTGCTTGGCCGACTACGTTGCGCCGGCCGATGCTGGTGTGAGCGACTACTTTGGGATGTTTGCCGTCACTGCGGGGCTCGACATCGATGCTCCGGTTGCGGCGTTGGAAGCGGCGCACGACGACTACGGAGCGATCATGGTCAAAGCTTTGGCCGATCGGCTTGCCGAGGCGTTCGCCGAAAGGATGCACGAGCTGGTGCGGCGTGAACTGTGGGGCTATGCGCCGGACGAGACCCTAGACAAAGAAAGCCTCATCGCCGAGCGCTACCAAGGGATACGTCCGGCGCCTGGTTACCCCGCTTGTCCCGACCACAGTGAGAAGACCACCTTGTTCTCGCTTCTCGAGGTAACCCGGCGCAGCGGCATCGAACTTACCGACGGGTTCGCGATGCTCCCGGCCGCATCAGTCAGTGGGTTCTATTTCTCCCATCCCGACTCGCGCTATTTTGGGATCGGCAAGATTGCCAAGGACCAAGTCGAGGACTACGCGCGCCGTAAAGGGATTACGCTTGCAACTGCCGAGCGACTGCTCGCACCCAATCTCGGCTACGACGCCTGACTTGGCCTTGGCGCGTGCGGACGGGTGTCGCGCTTATACCTCTCTGTTCAGAGTTGCGGCCGCGGCCTGAGTGCGGCAGCTGTGCGTGCACAGTCACGCTGCAGTTGAAGCTCCTCGACTGCTTCGGCGAACACCCCCGAGCGCAAATCGAGATAGGGGATCTCGCGTCCGGTTTGCGCGAACAGCTCGGCCAGGATCCACAGATAGAGTTCGTGCACGTAAACCGAGTCGTCGCCCACGTAGTGTTTTGGGAAGTGGTTGGACCACTGCTCGCCCCAGTTTTCGCACACCCCCCGGAGATCGCCTTCGCCGTCGACCAACATCGTTGTTGCACGAAGTACGCACAGCCGCGCACCGATCTCGCGCGTGTTCGGTAAGAGCCGGCAACTCTCCGCGTAGGTGACAAACTGGATGATCAGCCCTTTGTTATCGACTTCCTCTACTGAGTGGCGGCTCAGAAACCCGTTAATGATCGCGGCGTGGTTTTTCGCGATGGGTCCGTCTAGAAGACGGCAAAGTTTCGTGATCAGAACGACATCGGCGAACTCTGCTGAAGTCACTTCCATGCCTTGGTCGGCCAGGTGCTCTTCACAGCCCGGCCAGGCCTGCTCGAGGCGGTCGACCGCCGCGCGCTGCGCATCGGTCCAACGTTCGCGGGCCGCTGCGAAGCGCTCACCCATGGTGCGTTCAGCGTTGCTGCGCCCCAGCGTTTGCTCATAAGTATGGTGGCGCAGGCGAACGTATTCGTCGAATGGGTAGACTTCGTTCAGAACCAAGATCCCGCCCGCCTGGTTTCCAAGCGAAACGAGGAATCTGCTGGCGATGGCGTGCATCACCGAGGCGCGCGCCGCGGACGCAAAATCACCGTCGTGATGTTTCTTCCGGACGGGGGTTCGTGCGCGCCACATACGTAGCCCGTAGAGAATCGCGGCACCGGCGCCGCCAACGGCCATCAAGAGGTATTCCATCGATTCCTATTCGGTTGCACCGTCGGCGCGCAAGCCTCGTAGGTAATTTTACACGAGCAGCTAGGCGGCGGTGGACGAAAATGCACGCGGGTGCGGTGGAAATCGATAACCTTCAGTCCTAGGACAAAGGGGACCGCAAAGCCTAGGACAGGTCCCAGACCATCCGTTTAGCGGGCCCTTCGGCGAGCCGCTCGGCGGGAGTCTTGCGGTCGATATGGCCGATCAGTCCCCGGTAGGTTCC
>JAJCZL010000077.1 GCA_029262415.1 Deltaproteobacteria bacterium
TTGGCTTTGAAGGCGGATCGCAGCATCACGAGCGAGGAGGTGATCGACACGCTGGCCGCGCTGTTCGCCATGCGCGGCGTTCCGCAGGGCATCCGCAGCGACAACGGTCCGGAGTTCATCGCCACCGCTCTTCGCGACTGGTCGCGACACGATCGAAACACCGGGTGTCTTCGCTGCGGCGTATGTGAATCCGGGCGGATCATCAGGGAGCCAGTTGGAGTTTAGCCGCACATTTGAAATGAGCGGCTAAACTCCGGTGCGCTGCGACGGGCCGGTTTGACTCCGGCGCCGGTCGTCGTTGTGGGGGGCCATTCGGGATCGCCGTTATGGGATCTCCCAGCCGGCGTCGCCGATGAGTTTGACGAAGCGGCAGCCGCCGGCGTCGACGACTTGCGGGCCCTCCTCACGCTTCACGATGACTTCGAGGTCCTGGGACTGCTCATCGCCGACGGGAATCACCATACGGCCACCGAGGCGTAGCTGGTTGTAAAGGGGCGCGGGGACCTCCGGGGCTCCGGCGGTGACGATGACGCGGTCGTACGGGGCGGCTGGTTGCCAGCCGAGCGTGCCGTCGCCGGTGTGGAGTTCGATGTTTTTGTATCCGAGGGCGGCGAGCCGCGCGGCGGCTTCTGCAGCGAGCGTCGGCAGTCGTTCGATCGAGACGACGCGACGGCAAAGCCGGGTGAGAACGGCCGCCTGATAGCCGGTGCCGGTGCCGATTTCGAGCACGGTTTCTTCCCCGTGCAGCGACAGCAACTGCGTCATCAGCGCGACGATGAACGGTTGGCTGATCGTCTGTCCTTCCGCCACAGCGAGGGCGGTATCCCGATAGGCGTCGCCGCGGACCGGCTCCGGAACGAACTGCTCGCGGGGAACGACCGCAATGGCGGAGAGGACCCGCTCGTCGGAGATGCCACGGTTCCGCAGCGCGGAGACGAGTCTCGCTCGTTGCTCGGCGAAGCTTTGCTGAGATGACATTCAATCGACCGGTTCTTGAAGAGATCGGAAGGTAGCACGGGTTGTCCCAACCCGTGTCGCAACGCGACAAGAAGCCTCCGGAAAAGCCGCCCGATTCAGGATCGTGTCCGGTTAAGGACAGGCTTGCTGCCGCCGCGCGGCACCGGTTGGGACAACCGGTGCTACCCGCTGCGACGGCAAGCTAGAGCTTGAACTCCAACACCTGGATCCGAGCGCGGAGAAGTTAGCCATTCGTGGCGGCGACGCTGGCGGTTGGCTGCGGGTCGAGATGCGGAGCTTGCCAGTCGATCAGACGCAGTTCGACCCGTTCGTAGCCGCCGAACGTGTTTATGCTGGCCTCGAAACAGAGCGACAGCGGTCCGTCGGCGGCGGCCATCGGTTCCGCCCAGTCCGCTTTGCCAAAGGCGACGGCTCGGAAGACCCGCCCCGACTGCCGGACCCGGACGGACAGATGCCGGTCGCCGCCCCCCATCTTCTTGGGCGGCTCGACCAATTGCACACCGGTCGCGGAGAAGACGGGCCGCCGGTTCTGCGCGCCGAACGGCCCGAGCCGCTCCAACTCATGCACGGCTTTGGGGGTCAGGTCGGACAGCGAGATTTCCGTGTCGACTTTGAGTTCGACATCCCGGTCGGTCGGTTGATGATGTTCACGGGTGTAGGCGACGAGCGTGTCGCGGAAATCGTCGATGCGGCCGATCTTCACGCGGAGCCCGGCTGCCGCCCGGTGTCCGCCGTAGGTTTCCAGATGACCGGCACAGGCGGTCAGTCCGGCGTGCAGGTCGAAGTCGGCAAAGGACCGGCCCGATCCGTGGCCCAGGCCCTCCTCCTGATTGAGCGCGATGAGCACGGCCGGTCGCTCAAAGTGTTCGGCGATGCGGCTGGCAACGATTCCGATCACGCCGGGATGCCAATCTTCATGGGCGAGCACTAGCGCCTCCTGGGCGTCCCAGCTGTCGTTTTCAGCGACTTGCTCCTTGGCCTGCTTGAGGATGCGGCGTTCGACCGTTTGCCGGCTCTTGTTGAGTTGGTCCACGTAGTCGACGAGCCCGACGGCCCGTTGATGATTGTCGGTGGTGAGCAGTTCGACCGCGAGCCGCGCTTGTCCGAGCCGGCCGGCGGCGTTCAGCCGGGGAGAGAGGCCGAACGCAATGTCCTCCGCCGTGAGCCGGGCCTTGTCCGTCATGCCGGCGATTTTTTTCAACGCCTCCAATCCGGGTCCCTGCGTCTTCTGCAGGACTTGAAGCCCATAACTGACGAGGATGCGGTTCTCCCCATGCAGCGGAACGACGTCGGCGACGGTTCCCAGGGCGGCCAGTCCGACCGCGGAGATGAGAAACTCCCGCATTGGGGGAGAGGCCTTGTTGCCGTCGCCCAACTGCTGGCAGACGGCCCAGGCGAGCTTGAAGGCGACGCCCGCTCCGCACAGATCCGTGAAGGGGCATTCGCCGCCCGGCAGCCGCGGATGCACGAGGACGCTTGCCGGCGGAAGGTCGGCGGCGAAGTTGTGGTGATCGGTGACGATCAGTTCGAGTCCCAACTCACCGGCGAGCGCGGCTTCCTCGACACTGGCGATGCCGCAGTCGACCGTGACCACCACCCGCTGCGGGTCCTCCTCATGCAGTGAACGGAGGGCGTCGCAGTTGAGGCCGTACCCTTCTTCGAGCCGACTGGGGATGTAATAGTCGACGCGTCCTCCGGCCAACTTGATGCAGTGCCAGAGAATGCTGGTTGCGGTCACGCCGTCGACATCGTAGTCGCCATAGATTGTGATCTGCCGCCCGGCCTTGATTGCCGCAACGATGCGCTCTGCCGCCTCGTCGACACCAGGCAACAGGGAAGGAGCGTGCAGATCCCCGATGTCGGCCTTGAGAAAGCCGCGGGCCGCCTCGCCGGTTGCATATCCGCGCGCGGCGAGCACGAGAGCCAGCAGAGGGGAACAGTTCAGCTCCCGCGAGAGCCGACCGACGACAGCCGTGTCATGTGGGGCGAACCGCCAGGATTTTGCCATCCGGATTGCGCCAAAAAGACGTTCGTCGAAACGACGACGCGTCGGAAAGGGACTCCATTCGTGCCGCACCCCAATGGTGCCGCATTGCGCCAATGTCGGTCCGAATGCCCATTACAACAGAGGGCCGAGCGCCTGTCAAAGGCGGACCCAGGGCCATTCAAAGTTTCACTTGGGAGAAGACCGGCCGGGACAAGCTCAATGGTCACCCGAAGCGTCAGCGAGGAAGCGAACGTGAGTGAGCGATTCGTCCCTCGCTGACGCTTCGGGTTACGAGGTTCCCCAGCTTCAATCTTTGAATGGCCCTGGGACCGGGAAGACCATCGGGTGCAACGGCCGACAGCCGCC
>JAJCZL010000078.1 GCA_029262415.1 Deltaproteobacteria bacterium
CACGGCAACCTCAGCGTACGGTCCATGCACGCGCTCGCTGCTCGCTCAGATGCGCAGGCAATAGCTGACCTTGATCCTGATCGTAGAGCTTGAACCGCTCGACCGCGCTGATGGCGAGGAGCCGACATCAGCACCGCGACCAAGATGAATCCCGTCGTAGTTCAGCTCATCGGCGCCGCCCCTGGTAATTAGGCGTACGCTTGGACCTCTTGCATAACTCGCTGCTTTGGTTAGACACGGGGGTGGGCTTGGCAAGCGAGCCCAGTTTCCGCCAAAACCGACCGTAACGAGACCCGCCTCATGCCGATATCCGCCGACGAGTACCGCCGCCTGATCGGCAACTTTGCCACCGGAGTTACGGTGGTTTCGACGGCGGCCGAGGGCAGGCTGCACGCATTCACGGCCAACTCTCTGACCTCGGTTTCACTGGATCCGATGCTTCTGTTGGTCTGTGTAGATAAGGGCGCGACCGCGCACGGTGAACTCAAGAACGCCGCTAAGTTCGGCGTGAGCATCCTTTCGGAGGCGCAAGAAGAGATCTCCAACCTGTTCGCTAAATCGGCCGAGCCCGAAGCCGATCGGCTGCGTGGTGTTGATTTCCGCTTAGGGGAGTCCGGCGCGCCGCTGATCGAGGGTGCCATCGCCTCGATCGAGTGCGAGGTCAGCGATCTCCTCGACGGCGGCGACCATACCATCTTTATCGGCACGGTGATCGGCGGGGCGATCCGCCAGGAAAGTGCCCCGCTGCTTTTTTTCCGCGGCGGCTACCGTCGACTGCGCGACTGAAACACCCGGCGGTGTTCTAGCCGAGCGCGGCGATAATTTCTTCCGGCGCCTGCACGAGTTCGATCAGTACCCCTTCGCCGCCGATGGGGAGTGCTTCGTTGCCCTTGGGGTGGATGAAGCACACGTTATGGCCGGACGCGCCTTTGCGGATGCCGCCGGGCGTGAAACGCATCCCTTGCCCGCCCAACCACTTGACCGCCGCGTCGAGGTCGTCGATCCACAAGCCGATGTGATTCAGAGCCGGGTCCTGCACTTTGGGTTTTTTCTCGGGGTCCAGAGGCTGCATGAGGTCGACCTCGACCTTGAATGCGCCTCTTCCCATCGAGGTTATGTCCTCATCGACGTTCTCGCTTTCGCTTTGGAATTCACTGTCGAGGCTGAGTCCGAGTGTGTCCACCCAGAGTTTGCGCAGGCGTCCCTTGTCGAGGCCGCCCACGGCGATTTGCTGAATACCGAGTACTTTAAAAGGTCTGTCGCTCATGGCGGGGGACTCTAGCCACGCTTGGGCAGCATCTCAACCGCGGCGTACCCGCGGCGTACCCGCCGCGTACCCGAAGTGTGCCCGAAGCTGTGGCCGCTTCCAGGCGAACGGCCAACCCCGCGTCCTAGCGTGACTTTTCACGGAGCAACGGCGTGCTATAGTCGCGGACCCCGATGGCCGGATACGACCCAAAAAGCTTCGAAGAAAAGTGGTATCAGCAGTGGTCCGAAAGCGGCGCGTTCGCGCCCGCTCGGCCGACGGACGGCGAGAAAACCTTCTCGATCGTGATTCCTCCGCCCAATGTGACCGGATCGTTGCATATCGGCCACGCGCTCAACAACACGCTGCAAGACATCCTGGTGCGCTACAAGCGCATGGACGGCTACGCGACTCTGTGGGTGCCCGGCATGGACCACGCCGGCATTGCCACCCAGAACGTGGTCGAGCGCCAGCTCATGGAAGAGGGCAGCGACCGCCACGGGTTGGGACGTGAGGGGTTCATAGAACGTACCTGGGCCTGGAAGGAACGCTCGGGCGGCCGCATCACCAAACAGCTGCGTCGTCTGGGGGTCTCGTGCGATTGGAGTCGCGAGCGCTTCACGATGGACGAGGGGCTTTCGAGCGCGGTCCGCGAGGTCTTTGTTTCGCTATACGAAGAAGGCCTGATCGCGCGCGACCGATATCTTATCAACTGGTGTACGCGCTGTCGCACGGCGTTGTCCGATATCGAGGTCGAACACGAAGACCGTGCGGGCCATCTGTGGCACCTACGCTATCCGCTCGAAGACGCTAGTGGCTATGTCTCGGTTGCGACCACGCGCCCTGAAACGATGCTCGGAGACACTGCAGTCGCGGTACACCCCGACGACGAGCGCTACCAAGCCATGGTTGGTAAGAACGTGGTGCTGCCGGCTGTGGGTCGGGTTATCCCGATCATCGCCGATACCTACGTCGACGCCTCGTTCGGCTCGGGTGCGGTCAAAATCACCCCGGGGCACGATCCCAACGACTTTGAGATGGGGCAGCGCCACTCGCTGCCGATGATCTCGGTCATGGATGAAGACGGTACGATGTCGGACGAGGCCGGTGAGTATCGTGGGCTCTCGATCTCGGCGTGTCGCGAAGCGCTAATCGAGCGCTTCAAAAACGATGCTACGCTGCAACGGACTGAAGAACACGCGCACGCGGTCGGAACCTGTTACCGCTGCCACAGTGTGGTCGAGCCGATGCTCTCCTTGCAGTGGTTCTTGGCGGTGCGCGCGATGGCCGACGAAACCATCAAGGCGCTCGACGACGGCCGCACGCGTTTTGTACCGGCGCATTGGGAAAAGACCTACCGCGGGTGGATCGAGAACATCCGCCCCTGGTGCATATCGCGCCAGCTTTGGTGGGGACACCGGATACCGGCTTGGTATTGCGACTCCTGCGGCGAGACCATCGTCGCGCGCGAGGAGCCCGGCGCCTGTATCAAATGTGACGGCGCGCTTCGCCAGGACGAAGACGTCCTCGACACCTGGTTCTCCTCGGCGCTTTGGCCTTTCTCGACCATGGGCTGGCCGCAGAAGAGCGAAGATCTCTCGCGCTTTTACCCGACCAGCACCTTGGTGACGGGCTTCGATATTATCTTCTTTTGGGTCGCGCGAATGATGATGATGGGTATTAAGTTCATGGGCGAGGTGCCCTTCAGCGACATCTACATTCATGCTCTGGTCCGCGATGAGAACGGGCAGAAGATGTCGAAGTCCAAGGGCAACGTAATCGACCCGTTGGAGATCGTCGACAAGTACGGTGCCGACGCGATGCGATTCACACTGGCCGCGTTTGCGGCAATGGGTCGCGACATCAAGCTCTCCGAAGACCGCATCGCCGGATACCGGAACTTCATCAACAAGATCTGGAACGCCGCGCGTTTCGTCGCGATGAAAACGGTTAGCGATGGGGAGGCCGGCATCGATGGGGGCACCGCTAGGGCGCCGGATGCCTCATGCGCGATGCCTACTGAGCCCAAGCTGGTCTCCTCGCGCTGGATCCGCTCGCGGCTTGCCGCCGCGATCGACGACGTACGCGAGGCCATGGACGCTTACCGCTTCAACGATGTGGCTTCGCGTCTGTATCAGTTCACCTGGCACGAGTTCTGCGACTGGTACATTGAGATCTCGAAAATCGAAATTGATGCCGGCGGTGAGGGGGCAGACGAGGCGCGCCGAATGCTCGTCGCGGTCTTGGAGCAGCTGTTGCGCCTTATCCATCCGGTCATTCCTTTCGTGACCGAGGAGATTTGGCAGTCCTTGCCCACCAAGGGGCGCGCTGAGGGTATGCTGATGGCCGCGCAGTATCCGACCGCGCAACCCGACTGGCGCGACACGGCTGCGGACGCAGAAATGGAGACCCTGATCGACGTGGTTCGGTCGGTCCGTAATATTCGCGCAGAGATGAACCTGGCACCGAAAATCGAACTCGACCTTCGTTTGGGAGAGTCCGGCGCGAGCCGCGAGGTGGGCGCGCGCGTCCGTGCGAACGAAGCAATGATCCGCCGGCTGGCGCGTGTCGGTGCGATAGATTACGGAGGCGTCCCACCGCGCGGTTGCGCGACCGCGATTGCGGCCGGTGCGGAGCTTTTCGTGCCGGTTGCCGGTCACGTCGACTTGTCGGCCGAAGTCGATCGCTTGCGTCGAGAGATCTCGCGCGTAGACAAAGAGTCGGAGCAATTGAAGAAAAAACTCGATAACCCCGCATTTCTGGCGAAAGCGCCGGATGACGTTGTAGAGAAGGGTCGCGCACGTGCGCGGGCCGCAGACGAAGAACGTGCCACGCTGGCGCAGAGCTTGGCACGTTTTGAGGCACTGGGAGCCGATGGCTGACCTTGCTTTTCCGGCCGCAGATCACGGCATCATGGCGATCGTGCGCCAGGCGATCGCGGAGGATCTCGGCGCCGGCGATCTGACCACGCTGAACGTCGTGCGTGCCGAGCGGCGCGCCGAAGCCCGCATCGTCTCCCGTCACGACCTGGTCGTGTGTGGCTTGCCACTCTTTCCGATGATCGTCACCGCACTGCTCGAGCGGGAAAAACCCGACGAAGAGGCCGACAGCCTGGCGATGGTCAAGTCGCTCAAGGACGGTGCGCACGCGACGCGTGATGAGACGGTGTGTAGCGTGCGGGGCAGCGCGCGCGCGTTGCTGAGTTTCGAACGTATCTTCTTGAATTTTCTCGCCAAGCTCTCCGGCATCGCGACACTGACGGCAGCCTACGTTGATGAGGTCACCAAGGCCGGCGCGCGCACACGTATCCTGGATACTCGTAAGACGACGCCCGGGTACCGGCTTCTCGAAAAGTACGCTGTGCGTGCCGGTGGCGGGACCAACCACCGCATGGGTTTGTTCGATGGTGTGCTGATCAAGGACAACCACATCGCCATCGCGGGTGGAGTATTCGCTGCGCTCAAGGCTGCTAAGGTCGGCACCAATCCGCGCGTCCAGATCGAAGTAGAGTGCGATACGATGGCGCAGGTCGAGGAAGCCCTGCGCAACGGTGCACGTGCGATCCTTTTGGACAACTTTACTCCGGCGAAAGTGCAAGAGGCCGCAAAAGTGATCAACGGCAAGGCTCGCATCGAAGTATCCGGCGGTGTCACCTTGGAGTTGATTCAGGCCTATGCGCGCGCCGGAGCCGATGACATCTCGGTAGGACGCCTGACCCACTCGGCCCCGGCGGCAGACTTGAGCATGGAGTTGGTGCTGAAATGACCGCTATCCGTCGGAGCATCGCCGCCGTGCTCCGGGAATCAGGCGACTATGTTTCAGGCGAAAAACTGGCAGGCGAGTTCGGCGTTTCACGCGCCGCGGTTTGGAAGCACATCGAAGCGCTCAAGCGCGACGGATATTCAATCGAGTCGGGGCACGCGCGGGGCTACAAGTTGGTCGGAACTCCTGACCGTCTCGATCGTGCCGTCGCAGCGCTGGCCGGCACCGACGGTAGCGTCGGCGCCGGCGCGGTGTACAAGACCACGACGGCTTCGACAAACACCGACGCGATGGCGTTGGGAAGCGCGGGCAAGCCTCATGGAACTATTGTGGTCGCCGAAGAGCAGACCGCAGGTCGTGGCCGATTAGGCCGGACGTGGGAGTCGGCGCGCGGGGTGAACCTCTATCTTTCGATCCTCTTGAGGCCGGATATTGCTCCAGCTCTTGCCCCGCAACTTTCTTTGCTGGCGGGGGTGGCCGTCGCCGCAGCGCTCGAGAAGCTGGGAGTGGCGGCGCACATCAAATGGCCGAACGACATCGTTGTCGGCGGTCGTAAACTGTGCGGTATTTTGACCGAGATCGCCGCCGAGACCGACCGCGTCCAGCACGTAGTGGTTGGTATCGGAGTGAACCTGAATGCAAGCGGCGAACACTTTCCCGAGGAACTGCGTGCGAAGGCCACCTCGGTCAAGTTGGAGACAGGGATTGTTGTCAACCGCGGTGCGTTTCTTCAGGATCTGCTGCGCATATTCGATCAACTCTACTCGCTGTATGAGCGTGACGGCTTTGCGGCGATTGCTCCCGGTTGGGAGCGCAGGTGTTTCATGACCGGTCGACGCGTCGATGTCGACGGTGTGGGAGGTGGAAAAAGCTTGAGCGGCACCTGTATGGGTATCGACGCTGAGGGAGCGCTGCTGGTCGATGTGGGCGAGGCGCAACCCGTTCGCATCATTGCGGGCGACGTGACGCTGCAAGGATCGTACGCATGAACGCGACGGCGGATACCACTGTGAGCAGGTCCGCCGGGCTGCTGATGGCGATTGACGTCGGCAATACCCACACCGTTATTGGTTTGTTTCAGGGCAAGAAGCTCGTCCGCCATTGGCGGATTGTCACCGAGGCCGGACGCACTGCGGACGAATACGGCATGTTGATGTGGAACCTATATCACGCCGCGGAGATCCCGGAGCCGAATGTCTCGGCTATCGCCGTGTCCTGCGTGGTCCCACCGATGCTCGCGACGGTGGAAGAACTGTGTGCAACCTATTTCAAAATCGACCCACTCGTTGTCGGGCCGGGGATCAAAACCGGCATGCCGATTCTTTACGACAATCCGCGTGAGATCGGCGCCGACCGCATCGTGAACGCGATTGCTGCCTATGCGCGAACCAAAACCACGACGATAGTCGTCGATTTCGGCACCGCTACGACCTTCGATTTTGTCAGTGCGAAAGGCGAGTATGTCGGCGGTGTTATCGTTCCCGGCATTGGGATATCGCTGGATGCCCTGTATTTGCGCACCGCACGTCTGCCCCGTGTCGAACTGGTTCGGCCCCGCCGTGTTGTAGGACGCAACACCGTCAACGCGATCCAGTCCGGCGTAATCTATGGATACGTTGCAATGGTCGATGGTCTGGTGCGCAAGATAGAGGACGAAGAGGGAGTTGAGGCGCAAGTGCTTGCAACAGGTGGCCTGGCCTCTTTAATTGCGTCGGACTCGCAAAGGATTCGTGAAGTGGATGAATTTTTGACCCTGGAGGGGCTACGTTTGGTCTACGAGCGTAATCCCCACGGGCAGTAGTAGGGAGGAAAACGTGGCTCAAGAACCTTCCAGGATCAGGACCGTCGCTATCGCCGGTCAAGGCGGTGTTGGTAAGACGTCGGTGGCCGATGCGCTCGCGTTTGTCGCCGGTGCGAACAACCGGCTCGGCCGGGTCGAAGATGGCTCTTCGCTTTTCGACGTCGAACCGGAGGAGATCGCGCGCCATTGTTCTATCACCAGTTCGATCCTGACGCTGGGTTGGGACAAAAACCAAATCACTGTCATCGATACTCCGGGGCAGGGGAATTTCGTCAACGACACCCGCTCTGCGCTGCGTGGCGCTTCGGCGCTTGTCTTTGTCGTTGATGCGTCCGCGGCGCTTCGTGCCGAGTCGGTGAAGGTTTGGGAGTGGGCGAAAGAAGAAGGTCTCCCTGCGCTGATCTTTGTCAACAAATTGGATAAGGCTGAAACCGACCTCGACGGACTTCTCGCCTCGCTGCACGACCAGCTCGGCCTGCGCGCCGTGCAGGTCCAGGTGCCGATTGGTGCGGGTGAGGGGTTCGTCGGTGTGGTCGATGTGTTTTCCGGCAAGGCCCACATCTACGACGGTGAGTCCGGCGAGTACGCGAGTTCTGAGGCCAGCGGCGCCGCAGCGGCAGCAGCCGAAGAGATCCGCGCAACGCTTATGGAGGACGCCGCGGAAGGTGACGATGAGTTGCTCGAGAGTTATCTGGAGAAGGGCGAACTCGGTGTCGATGACATGCGCAAAGGGCTGCGTGCTGGGATCACCGCGCGCACCTATGCTCCGGTACTCTTAGGGGCAGCATCGCAGTGTATCGGCGTCGCCGAGCTTCTCGACGCCGTGGCTGAACTCTTGCCGTCCCCAGCCGAACGGCATACCGAGCAGGCGACCGATGTGCACGGCGAAGCGGTTGAGATCGCGCCGGATCCCTCGGCGCCGTTTACCGGGTTCGTGTTCAAGACCATCGTTGATCCTCACGCCGGCCAACTCTCGGTATTCCGCGTTCTTTCGGGGACGGTTAACAGCACCACCAACGTTCACAACACAGTTACGCGTGGGAAAGAGCGCTTGGGTCATATCCTCCAGTTGCAGGGGGCCAAGACCAAGGAAGTCGACAGTGCGACGGTTGGTGAGATTGTCGCCGTTGCAAAGTTGAAAGGTACTCATCGAGGGCAGACCTTAGCGGACGCGTCTGTTGATGACGTTGTGCGTCCATTCGCCGAATTCTCCCCGGTCATCTCCTTTGCGATCGAAGCGAAGAAACGTGGCGAAGAAGACAAGGCGATGCAGGGGCTTAACAAACTCACCGAAGAGGACGCCGCTCTTCGTGTGGAACGCGACGAAACCACCGGCGAGATTCTGTTGTCGGGTGCAGGGCAGCTGCACGTCGAAGTTGCATGCGAGAAGCTCACCCGCAAGTACGGGGTTGAGGTGGTGCTCAAGGCGCCGAAGGTCCCTTACCGCGAGACCATTCGCAAGGCCGTCAAGGCCCATGGTCGGCTAAAAAAACAATCCGGCGGTCATGGACAGTTCGCCGATTGTCACATTGAGGTCGAGCCGCTTGTTCGCGGCGGTGGCTTCGAGTTTGTTGACAAAATCGTCGGCGGTACGATTCCGCGCGGCTTCATCCCCGCGGTCGAAAAAGGTGTGCGCGAGGCGATGAAGCAGGGCACGCTGGCAGGCTTTCCTGTGGTGGACGTTCGAGTGACGCTTTACGACGGACAATACCACGATGTCGATTCATCGGAGATGGCGTTCAAGGTCGCAGGATCGATGGCATTCAGGGAAGCCCTGGAGCAGGGCCACGCGGTGTTGCTCGAACCGATTGTCTCGATGGGGATAACCTCTCCTGACGATTGTATGGGTGACGTCATGGGCGACCTCAACGCACGGCGGGGTAAAGTCGAGGGCATGGAACGGGTCGGCCTCAACGAGGTGATCAAGGCTAAGGTGCCGATGTCCGAAGTACTGCGATACGCGCCCGATCTAACCAGTCTGACAAGCGGGCGCGGGGCTTTCGAAATGGGGTTCTCCCACTACGAGCCGGTCCCCGATCACCTGGTTGCGAAATTGGTCGAAAGCTCCGGCAAGGCCAAAGAAGGGTAGGCCGCAGGCGCCCTGCGCCTTTCTAAGACATGCAGGGGTGTTCTATACTCGCCGCGCCTATGTGGTCGATCGGGAACAGAACTGTGTCGCGGGGGGTCGTGGCTGCGCTCCTTATGGCGGCGCTGGTTTTTCAGTCTCCGGCGGCGTACGCGTTCGAATTCCGGACCATAGACGGCAGCGGGAACAACCTGGCCGACCCCGCAATGGGGGCGGCTGGTACGATGCTGATCCGGCGTATGACCAACGCTTACGGCGACGGTGCCTCCTCGATGGGGGGCGCGCACCGCGCGGGCGCTCGTGAGGTTAGCAATGCGGTCTGCATGCAGACCGCTGACTCTCCCAACGCTGCCGGCGCGTCGGATTTTCTCTGGCAGTGGGGGCAGTTCCTCGACCACGACATCGACCTGACCGAGTCGGCCACACCCGTTGAGTCGGCTGATATCCCGGTGCCGATGGGTGATCCGTTCTTTGATCCCGGTTCGACCGGACTGGCGGTGATCGGGTTCAACCGCTCCGGGTACGATCGCACGATGGCTGCTCAGACAGGGATGCGCGAGCAAACCAACGGCATCAGTGCATGGATTGACGCTTCCAACGTCTATGGGTCCGACCGCGAGCGCGCTGCCGCTCTGCGTACCAACGATGGTAGCGGCCGGTTGAAGATGACCGAGTCCGGACTGCTGCCGCGGAACACCGCCGGTTTGCCAAATGCGGGCGGACCCGGCGCTAATCTGTTTTTGGCCGGCGACATCCGTGCCAACGAACAAGTTGGCTTGACGACAATGCACACGCTCTTCGTAAGAGAGCACAATCGGATCGCCGGGCTCATCGCCGATGCGAGTCCGCAGATGAGTGGAGAGGAGGTCTACCAGCGCAGCCGACGAATCGTTGGCGCGTTGATGCAGGTGATCACCTACCGCCAGTACTTGCCGACGCTGTTCGGCCGCGGCCGTATGTCGGTGTCCCGGGGGTACAAGCCGGCGAGGCGCGCTGCGATCATGAACGAGTTTTCGACCGCGGCCTACCGTTGGGGCCATAGTGCTCTCAGCCCGCAGCTGTTACGCTTGGACGCCCTTGGCAACGAGATCGCCGAGGGACACCTGGCTTTGCGCGAAGCATTTTTCGCCCCGCATCGGATCACGGACGAAGGTGGCATCGAACCGATACTGCGCGGGCTCGCGAGCCAGAGGTGTCAGGAAGTCGATGCGATGATCGTCGACGACGTGCGGAACTTTTTGTTCGGACCCCCCGGCTCGGGCGGATTTGATCTCGCCTCGCTTAACATCCAACGTGGTCGTGACCACGGGTTGCCGTCGTACGACGATGCCCGTGCAGCTATCGGGCTTAAGCGCGTCGGATCGTTTGGCGACATTACCCGCGATCGCGAAATGCAGGAACGGCTCGCCTCGGTTTACCGTGCGCCGGAGGATGTCGATCTGTGGGTAGGATTGCTCGCTGAAGATAAACTGCCGCGTTCGCTCGTCGGGCCGCTTGCTTATCGGATGATGCGTGAGCAGTTTGAGGCTCTTCGTGACGGTGACCGTTTGTGGTGGCGGCGCGAACTGACCAAGCCGGAGCGCCGGATGGTCCGAGGCACTCGGCTATCAGACGTCATCCGGCGTAACACCTCGATCGATCGGGAGATCCGGCGCAACGTCTTTCGCGCGCATTGACCCAAGCACGGCACCGGACAACAATCGTTCGCATGAGCCGAAAAGTCATAGTCGATTTCGATCTTTGTGAAGCCAACGCCGTGTGCATGGCTGCAGCGCCGGAGATATTCAAAGTGGACGACGAGGACCTCCTGCACCTGTTGACGGAAACCATCCCCGACGATCTGCAGACCAAGGCCGAAAATGCCGTACGCATGTGCCCCCGCCAAGCGATCAAGATCGTCGAAGAATAGAAACGCGCGTAAACACTGCGATGGGTGCGGCGACGCAAGCGGGGCGGTGGACGAAGGCGACCGACAAGCGTCTGCTCAAGGTGAGGCTTTGCGATCTCGGTCTCCAGATCGAGGGGTCTTGGCTGGAGCAGCCGCTGCGGCGCGTCGAGCTTGAACTCGAAGCCAAGGGTATACGCTTCAAGCCTCACTACTGGCTCTCCGGCGAATGGTTCTCTCCTGACGGCGTGCCGGGGGTCGCTATCCCTTTCTTCCTCGCCGATTCCCGCCTGATGCGACTCGAGAAGAAACAAATGCTCGAGATCGAGGGGGCGACACGGTCGCAGTGCCTGCGTTTTCTCCGGCATGAGGTTGGCCACGCCGTACAACACGCCTATCTGTTGCACCGTCGCCGCCGCTGGCAGCAGGTCTTTGGTAGCTCCTCGCGCCGCTACCCGGATGCGTACAGGCCGAATCCGGCCAGCCGCAACTATGTTCTCCATCTTGACTATTGGTACGCGCAGGCGCACCCCGACGAGGATTTTGCCGAGACGTTTGCGGTGTGGCTGGCGCCGGGCTCTGCATGGCAGAAGCGCTACAAGGGATGGCCGGCGCTACGCAAGCTTGTCTACGTCGACGAGTTGATGGCCGGCCTCGCCGGCAAGCCTGCGCGGGTTCGCAGCCGCCGAAAGGTCGATCCATTGAATCGGCTGACCGAAACCCTCGGGGAGTACTATGACTCAAAGCACGCGCGCTTCGAATCGCTGACGACCAACGTCTACGACGCCGATTTGCGCCGCCTTTTCGCGGGCGAGGCCGGCAAGGGGATTGCAGCGTCGCAGTTTCTACACCGCAGCCGCGCGCGGGTGCGACGCATGGTCGCGGCTGGAACGGGACGGCACGAATACGCCGTAGACCTACTCCTCAAAGAGATGATGAAGAGGAGCCGCGAGCTCGAATTGCGCACGGCCGCCGACCCTGACGACCTCGTTGTGCGGTTGGCGATCCTACTGGCTGCGCGATCGGTTGAGTATCTTTACAGGGGGCGGGAATGGCACGCGATGTGATTCGTGAAACGGACGAGGGCGAGGCGCCGTCGACGCGATGAAGTCATTGCGCGTCATGGTGCTCGTCCATTACCAGTTGGTTCCTCCTGACACGCTCAAGGGCCTCAGCGAGGCGGAAGCTTACGATATCAAAACGGAGTTCGATGTCGTCGATACGCTGCGTCGCATCGGACACGACGTGCACGTGCTCGGAGTCGGCGACGAAATACGGCCGATCCGCCATGCGGTGACGGAACACAAACCCGACGTGGTCTTCAACCTGCTCGAAGAGTTCGACGGCAACACGGCCTTTGATCATCACGTTGTCTCCTACCTCGAATTGCTTGGTGTCGCCTACACCGGCTGCAATCCACGCGGCCTGGTCATTTCTCGCGATAAAGCGTTGTCAAAGAAGCTGTTCGCATACCATCGGATTCCGACGCCGAAATTCGCCGTGATCAGAACGGGGCGTAAGGTAAAGGTTCCGAAGGCGCTCAGTTATCCGCTGATCGTAAAGTCGCAGATCGAGGAGTCCTCACTTGGGATTGCCAAGGCGTCGGTGGTTGGTGACGAAGAACAGCTTATCGAGCGCGTCCGCATCATCCACGAACGCGTCAAAACCGACGCATTGGTGGAGGAGTTCGTCGAGGGGAGGGAGGTTTATGCGGGGTTGATTGGCAACCACCGTCTCACCGTGTTGCCGCCGCAGGAGCTTGTCATTTCAGGGCTTGCCGAGGGGGAGTTCCTCATCGCGACCGAGAAGGTCAAGCACGACCGCGGATACCAGGAGCGGCACGGGGTCGACATCAAGCTGTTCGATGGCCCACCGGAGCTCCTGCGAACCCTCGAACGTTTGGCCAAGCGGGTGTTTCGCGTTCTCCAGTTGAGCGGCTACGCGCGTGTCGATTTCCGGCTCGACGCCGACGGTATGCCCTTCGTATTGGAGGCCAATCCAAACCCGGAGATCGCCCGTTCTGAAGAAGTCTCCACTTCGGCCGAAGCCGCGGGGTTGAGCTACGAAGAGCTGATCCAGCGTATCGTCAACCTGGCCATGCAGCGTGCGGTTCGGTGACGATCAGGAGCGGGGGTTGACGGTGAGAATCTATCGACAGCGGCCGAACCGGGGTGGTCGTTTTGGTAGCGATAGCACCGCGTTCGACGCGCGTTAGACTTCGTGAATCGACTCGAAAGCCGGAACTATGGTTTTCCAGCCGATTTCGCCGCGGATCCTTGCTGCGAGCGCTTCGGCGGCGTCCGGTTCTCCGTGGGTAACGAAGACCTGGGAGGGCGTGGTCGTCGTCGTGCTTAACCACGTGAGTATTTCGTCCGCGTCCGCATGAGCTGAGAGCGAGTCGAGCTCGACGATCGTGGCCCGGATCGGGACTTCGGAGCCGTGTATCTTGACGCTCGTCGCTCCCTGTACCATGGACGCGCCGCGGGTCTGTGGCGCTTGGAAGCCGGTGAACATCACCGTGTTGGCCGGGTCGGGCGCGAAGCGGACGAGGTGATGGAGGATGCGCCCACCGGTGGCCATACCGCTCGCCGAGACGATGACCATCGGCCCGTTGCGTTGGTTCAACGCCTTCGACTCCTCCGCGGTTTTCACCAGCGTGACCCCGGAGCACATCTCTGTGCATTGCGCGGGCGAGAGTCGGTGTTCGCTGTGATGCCGGCAGAAGAGTTCGGTCGCGTTGATCGCCATCGGACTGTTGAGGAAAGTGGGGACGTGGGGGATTCGGCCTTCGCGCCTAAGGTCGGCGAGAATTCTGAGGATGCTTTGTGTACGCCCGACCGCAAACGCGGGGATCAACACCACCCCTCCACCAGCGACTGTCTTGGAAACCACCCGTTGGACTAGATCGTGAGCGTCGGCATCCGGGTGCTTCCTGTCACCGTAGGTAGACTCTACGACGATGACATCGGCCTCTCCTGCGGCAGCCGGGGGATTCATCACAGGGTCGACGCGGCGGCCGAGATCACCCGAGAATAGCAGGCGACGGCCACCTACGCTCAGATGTACGGAGGCTGCGCCGAGGATATGTCCGGCGCGACAAAACCGCGCTCGGACGTGATCGGAAACCCTCACGTCGGCATCGAACGCGACCGGTTCCAGGTGCCTGAGCGAGGTCTCGGCGTCGCGTGCGGTGTATAGCGGCAGGGCGGGGCTGTGCTTGGAGAACTGGTGTTTGTTTGCGTAGCGAGCGGCCTCTTCCTGTAGGTAGCCGGCGTCGCGAAGCATGATCTCGCACAGGTCTGCGGTTGCCTCGCTTGCGTACACGCGCCCCTTGAATCCGCGTTTTACCAGCAAAGGGAGGTAGCCGCTGTGATCGAGGTGTGCGTGGGTGAGCAGTGCGGCATCCAATGTCGCGGGGTCGAAGCCGGGAGCATCCCAATTGCGCGTGCGCAGCTCCTTGCGGCCCTGAAACAAGCCGCAATCGACCAAAACCCGGGTGCCCTGGTGTTCCACCAGGTATTTAGACCCGGTTACCGTCCCGGTTCCGCCGAGGAAACTGACGCGTACCATATGTGATCGACACCCGATCATGATCCGGGGTGCAACGGAAGGCCGCGGAGGAGCCGAAGCCGCAACCCCGGCGCGCGATCGCCGATTGGTCGGTCCCCGGATACCGCGGCGGCCGGAACCGGCGTTTGTGGCGACCGGCAGGGCCTTGCTGCAGACGCACCCATCGCTGGTGCTGCAGCGCGTTGACTAACGCCCCCTCCTTGGATAGCAAACATTGCTTACCCGCGTGGTGAACCCGAGTTGAGAGTGGGTGCAGCGCGAGGCTTTTTCCCGAGGAGACACCAGTGGCACGTAAGAAAATCGCACTTATCGGCGCCGGAAACATCGGCGGAACTTTGGCTCATCTGGCCCTGCTCAAGGGGCTTGGCGACGTTGTTCTCTTCGACGTGGTCGAAGATATGCCGCAAGGGAAGGCGCTGGATCTGATGGAGGCCGGGCCGATTGCCCCGTGGGACTGTCAGATCAAAGGATCAAACGATTACGCCGATATCGCGGGTGCCGATGTCATCATTATCACCGCAGGCAAGGCGCGTACGCCGGGCATGAGCCGCGACGATCTTCTCGGCATCAATACCAAGATCATGACCAGCGTGGCCGACGGCATCAAGAAGCACGCTGCAAACGCGTTCGTCATTGTTGTCTCCAATCCGCTCGATGTGATGGTGACCCTTTGCAAGAAGCTGACCGGCTTTCCGAAACACCGGGTTGTCGGGATGGCAGGAGTGCTGGATTCAGCGCGCTATCGTAGCTTTATCGCCTTGGAACTCGGCGTATCGGTTGAGAGCGTTCAAGCGATGGTACTTGGCGGGCACGGTGATGAGATGGTGCCGGTGCGTTCCGGCTGCACGGTCGGCGGTGCGCCGGTGACACGTTTCATCAAAGAGGATCGGCTCGCCGAGATTGAGGAGCGTGTTCGTAAGGCCGGCGGCGAAGTGGTTGCACTGCTCAAGACCGGCTCGGCGTTTATCTCGCCTGCGCACGCCGCGATTCGTATGGCCGACTCCTTCCTCAACGATAAGAAAGAGGTTCTGCCCTGCGCGGCTTACCTCGACGGCGAGTATGGCTACAAAGGTTTCTACCTCGGCGTACCGGTCCGCATCGGTGCCGGCGGCGTTGAGCAAGTCATCGAGTTGCGATTGACCGCAGACGAGAAGAAGCAGCTTGAAGAGTCTGCCGGACACGTAAGGCAAATGGTTGAAGGTCTGGTCTGAGTGCAGTGAACATCCACGAGTATCAAGGCAAGCAGCTGTTGCGCGATTTCGGTGTCACCGTGCCGCGCAGCAAGATGATAACCAAGGCATCCGAGGCGGTGGCTGCGGCGAAAGAACTTGGCACCAAAGTCGTCGTCGTGAAATCGCAGATTCACGCCGGAGGCAGGGGCGCAGGAGCGATCGTCGCAGATGAGCAAGAAGCCGCCCGAGTTTTCCGAGCTAACCTCGAAAAGGAAGGCCTACCCAAACACAACAAACCGGGCGGCGTGCAGCTCGCCAAGTCTCCGCAAGAGGCTGGCGAGATCGCCGCGGTCTTGCTCGGCGGATTGCTGGTCACCAAGCAGACTGGAGCCTCGGGTAAACGGGTGAATCGTGTCCTCATCGAAGAGGGAATCGATATTAAAGAAGAACTTTACATTTCGATGTTGCTCAACCGCGAGACCGGTCGCCACATGGTGCTTGCGAGCACCGAGGGTGGCATGGACATCGAGAAGGTCGCGGAGCAGACACCGGAAAAGATCTTCAAGGCGGAGATCAACCCGGCAGTCGGGATGCGCGACTTTCAGGCCCGTGACGTTGCTTTTGCGCTCGGGGTACCTGCCGAGAAGATCAGCGACGCGGTAAAGTTCCTGAAGACCCTGTTCGCAGCGTACTTGCAGCTCGACGCCTCTATGCTGGAGATTAACCCGCTGGTGTTGAAGGGTGACGGAACGCTGATCGCGTTGGACAGTAAGCTGTCGTTCGACGACAACGCAGTTTACCGCCAGCCTGCGATGAAAGACATGCGCGATTCTGACGAAGAGGATCCGCGCGAGCAGCAAGCCGCCGAATTTGATCTGAGCTACATTGCGCTGGATGGCAACATCGGTTGCATGGTCAACGGTGCGGGTTTGGCGATGGCGACGATGGATATCATCCATCACCACGGCGGCGAACCTGCCAACTTCTTGGATGTCGGGGGCGGTGCAGATGCTGGAAAAGTCGCGGCAGCGTTTAAGATTATTCTGCAAGACGACGCGGTCAAAGCCGTGTTTGTGAACATCTTCGGCGGCATCATGCAGTGCGACGTGCTGGCCACGGGTGTGGTCGAGGCGGCCAAACAGGTTAAGCTTTCGATCCCTTTGGTGGTGCGTCTCGAAGGCACCAATGTTGAACAGGGCCGCAAGATCCTCGCCGAATCCGGAATCAAGGTGATTAACGCGACCGACATGACCGACGGCGCGAAGAAAGCCGTCGAAGCGGCAGGCCTGGCAGGCTAGGTGGGCAAGGCGGACCGCGCGAGCAAGGTGAAAATAGTTCGATGAGTGTACTACTGAATTCCGAAAGTAGAGTGTTAACGCAGGGCTTGGGGGGAACCGGTAAGTTTCATCTCAAGGGTTGCAGGGAGTACGGCACCAAGATGGTCGCCGCGGTTCGGCCCGGCAAGGGTGGCACCGACTGGGAAGGCACCCCCATCTTTGACACCGTCGGGCAGGCGGTTGCGGCCGAGGGCTGCGACGTCTCGGTGATCTATGTCCCGCCGCCCGGTGCGGCCGATGCGATTATGGAAGCGGCCGCAGCCGGCATCGGCGTGATCATCTGCATCACCGAGGGGATCCCGGTTAACGACATGGTCGAAGTTCAAGCATTCCTTGAAGATGTTGACTGCGTCCTGATCGGCCCCAACTGTCCCGGCGTGATTACCCCCGGACAGGCCAAGGTTGGAATCATGCCTGGGTATATCCACAAGCCCGGACGCGTCGGTGTCGTCTCGCGCAGCGGCACCTTGACCTATGAGGCGGTGCACCAGCTGACGCAGTCGGGCATCGGCCAATCGACCTGCATCGGTATAGGCGGCGATCCGATCGTCGGAACGCGTCACATCGACGCGATGAAACTATTCAACGACGACCCCGATACTGATGCAGTGATCATGATCGGCGAGATCGGCGGCACTGCCGAAGAGGCCGCCGCCGCGTGGGTGAAAGAGAACATGACCAAGCCGGTGGCCGCGTTCATTGCCGGCAAGACCGCGCCTGCAGGCAAACGCATGGGCCACGCCGGCGCGATCATCTCGGGTGGCTCGGGAACCGCGGAATCGAAAGTCGCGGCACTGGAAGCCGCCGGCATCACGGTTGCTGAGAGCCCGGCCGACATGGGCACTGCGATGATTAAAGCGGCGGAGAAAGCCGGCCTGGACTTACAGGCGGCCTGAGCCGCAGGGTTTGTAAGGAGTTAACAAAGACAATGTCCGACCGCACGTTTGGAATTGTAAAGCCCGATGCCGTCAAGGCCGGTGCGACCGGTGACATCCTCGCCATGGCCGAGAAAGCCGGCTTGAAGATCATCGGCGCACGCATGATCCACATGAAGAAGGAAGACGCCGAGGGGTTCTACCACGTCCACGCCGATAAGGGCTTCTTCGGTGAACTGACCGCCTTCATGTCCGAAGGCCCGGTGCTGGTGTTCGTGATGGAGGGCGCCAACGCGATTAAGACCTGGCGCGACACGCTCGGTGCGACCAACCCCGCAGAGGCCGCCGAAGGGACCATCCGTAAGAAGTTCGGTACCAACATCGAACGCAACGCCGCACACGGTTCGGACGCGCCGGAGACGGCTGCTTTCGAGATCGGCTACTTCTTTAACGGCCTGCAGCTCTTCTCGCGCTAGGATTGTGCGGGTGGACGCGGGCCGTACGCCGGACGACCGCCGCACGCATCTACGCTCGCAAACCCTTGAGTCGCTGGCCGTGTGGACGGCCAAGCGCGGCTTCGAAGACTTCCGTGCCTCGCAAGTTGCCGGCTGGATATACAACCGTCCGCTTGCGCCCGTTGAAGCGATGCACACTCTGCCTGCGGCGGTACGCGCGGCGTTAACCGAAGACTTCGTCTGCTCGGTGCCCGGGTTGCCGGGGAATCAGCTGTCGGTCGACGGCACCCGTAAGTTTCTCTCTCAGTTCGAAGACGGGCGCATAGTCGAGAGCGTCATCATTCCCCGCGACGAACGGCTGACGCTGTGTATCTCCGCGCAGGCCGGTTGTGCGATGGACTGCAAATTCTGCGCGACGGCTACGCTCGGCCTGCTGCGCAACTTAGAAGCGGGGGAGATCGTCGGGCAGATTTTACGCGCACGCGAGTTCTCTGCCGGCCACCCACTGACCAACTACGTGTTTATGGGCATGGGTGAGCCGCTGGCCAACTACGATCGTCTGCTCGTGGCGATCGAGATAATGACGGCGCGTTGGGGCCTGGGGATCTCGCCACGACGAATTACCGTCTCTACCGTCGGCTTGGTTCCGCAGCTCGAACGCTTGGTAACTGAGACTAATGTAAACATCGCGGTGTCTCTCAGCGCAGCCCGCGACGAGCTGCGCGATCGGCTTATGCCGGTAAACAGGCGCTATCCGCTCGCCGAGTTGATGGGTGCGTGCAAGCGCTTAGGTCTGCCCAAACGCAAACGTGTGACGTTTGAATACGTTATGCTTGCCGGCGTGAACGACACGAAGCGAGACGCCGAAGATCTGATCCGACTGTTCCACGGACTCGCGGTCAAGCTCAACTTGATTCCGTTCAACCCTTATCCCGGAAGTGGTTTCGAGCGGCCGAGCGATGAGCACACCCGTGACTTCCAGGAGCGTATTTTGGCTGCGGGCGTTCATACCACTGTGCGTACCAGCCGGGGCCGTGATATCGACGCCGCTTGTGGACAGCTTGCTGCCGCTTCGCCGCCGCGCGACCAGGGTTGAGAGGGCCGCGTGGCAGGACTCGGGATCATCATCAATCCGCAAGCCAGCGGCAACAAGCGCAACCCGAAACGGGAAGGGCGCTTGGCGGAGATCACCGGCGACGACGGAACGGTTGTGGCGACCCGCGACCTCACACACATGCGCGAGGTGCTACGGGGGTTTCACAACAGCAAGATCGACATCCTGTGCGTCTGTGGTGGCGACGGCAGTTTTTTTCATGCGGTTTCCGAAGCCGTGAAGATTTGGGGAGACGACAGGCTCCCGCTGATGCTTCCCTTGCGTGCGGGTACGATCAACAACCTCTCGCGCACGATCGGTGCACGTCGGAAACGGCCGGAGTCGATGCTGATGCACGTCATGAAGGATTTTCGTCAGGGGCGAACCCACCAGGTGACCGAGCGCGAGCTGATCAAGGTGAACGGTGAGCATTACGGTTACATCGTCGGCTGCGGCCTGATCGTGAACTTTCTGCGGCTCTACTACAGTGGCGACCGTCCGGGGCCTGTTCGCGCGTTTTACTTGCTGATCAAGCTCGCCGCTTCTCAAGTGCTAGGCACGACGCTGATAAGAGGTGTTGTGCATCCGTTCGAAGCCGACATCACATGCGACGGTGAGCGGCTCCCGTTTCGCAGTTTCACCATGATGCTGGCGAGTACGGTTGCGCACATCGGTCTTGGAGTCAGGCCGTTTTACCTGAGCGCGCGCAAACCCGGGTTTTTCCATCTGCTTGCGGGGCCGGCCACGACGTGGCAGCTTCTCAGTAAGCTTCCGCGCTTTTTCCGAGGCTTTCCGTCGGGGCTCGAGACGCTGCACGACACAATCGCGGCGCGGGTACGACTGGAGTTTGCTTCGCCTCAGTCTTTTACGATCAATGGTGAGTTGCTGGGCCCGGTCGATGCGCTGGAAATCGAGTCGGGGCCACGGGTATCGTTCATTTGCGGTTAGGACCGCGTCAGGAGCCAGGGGTTAGCATGTGAGCGAGTCTTCGCAGTCTTGTATAGGAATCATCGGCGGCAGTGGGCTCTACGCGGTCGAGTCGCTTACCGAAGTCGAAGAGGTGTGTGTAAGAACTCCGTTCGGAGAGCCCTCGGGTCCTTTGACCCTCGGAAAACTCGCAGGGAGGCCGGTGGCTTTTCTCGCACGGCACGGGGCGGGTCATCGTATCTCGCCGACCGAACTCAACTTTCGCGCTAACATTTACGCTATGAAGCAGCTCGGCGTAGACGCGCTTATTTCGGTCTCAGCGGTTGGGAGCCTTCGCGAAGACGTCGCGCCGGGACAGATGCTCGTCCCCGATCAGTTCATTGATCGGACGCGCGGGCGTATATCTACGTTTTTCTCTGGTGGTATCGTCGCGCACGTTTCGTTCGCCGACCCGACCTGCGGCGAGCTCAGCCGCGTAGTCGCGGACGCCGCATCTACGGCCGGAGCGACCGTGCATCGCGGCGGTACCTACGTCTGTATGGAAGGCCCGCAGTTCTCGACACGCGCAGAGTCGCATATGTATCGCAGCTGGGGCGCGGACGTCGTCGGTATGACCAACCTTCAAGAGGCGAAGCTTGCGCGCGAAGCGGAGATTTGTTTCGCTACCGCGGCACTGGTTACCGACTACGACTGTTGGCGCGAGTCAGACGACGTTGACGTCGAGGACATCCTCGCGACACTTGCTGCCAACGTGTCGGTTGCAAAGAAAACGATCGCCGGGGCCGTCGGCGGTATAGACGACACGCGCGCCTGTGGCTGCCGGCAGGCGCTCGATCACGCAATCATCACGGCGCCGGATGCCATCCCTGGCGAGAAGCGCGCCGAACTGAAACTCTTGCTCGACAGGGCACTCGGAGAAACCGGAGAAGCAAATGGCAAGTAGTATCTGCGTAGTCGGGTCGGTGGCGCTCGACAGCATTGAAACAGAAGACGGTGTCGCCGAGAATGTTCTCGGCGGTTCGTCGGCGTATTTCGCGACGGCCGCAAGTTTTTTTGCACCGGTGAATCTGGTTGGGGTAGTAGGCCGGGACTTTCCCGACGCGGAACGTGATTTTCTCGCCAGCCGAGGGATCAACCTCGAGGGCCTACAGACGGTTGACGGTGACACCTTCCGTTGGCGCGGACGATATCACGAGGACATGAATGTCCGTGACACACTAGAACTTGCGCTCAACGTATTCGCCGACTTTAAGCCTGAACTCCCCGCCTCCTATAAGAAGAGCGAGCTCGTCTTCCTCGGTAACATTCAGCCAACGTTGCAGATGGAGGTGCTCGACCAGTTCTCTTCTCCGGAGATCAGTGGGGCAGACACCATCGACCACTGGATCACCCAGGAGCGCGATGCGTTCGTCTCAATGCTCGGTCGCATCGACATGCTCAGCATCAACGACGCCGAAGCGGCGCTGCTGTCGGGCAAGTCCAACGTCGTCGCATCAGCGCGCGAGATCTTAGCCATGGGCCCGAACAACCTTCTGATGAAACGAGGGGAGTACGGCGTATTGCACTTCGCGTCCGACGACGTATTCGCAGTGCCCGCGTTTCCTCTCGAGTTCGTCAAGGATCCGACCGGTGCGGGCGACTGCTTTGCCGGTGGGTTGTTCGGGAGCTTGGCCGAATCCGGTGAGTTAACCCGGCGTTCGTTGCGCCGTGCGATCGTGCACGGAAGCGTCGTCGCGTCGTTTGCCGTTGAGGCCTTCAGCCTCAACCGACTCAAGGCGCTTACGCGCGACGAGATTGATGAGCGCTATAGGCAGTTCATGGCGCTCACCGATTTCCACAGCTGAGCGCCGACCGCCGGCTGCGAGAGCGCCGCTTGAAGCACGGAACCCGGCGCGATTTGGTCGGTGCTCGTCGCCGGGATAAGCTTGCGGCAATGCGTCACGCTGAGGCAACGCTGCATATCTCGGTCATCCTGCCGGTGTACAACGAACTCGATAACGTCGACCCGATGTTTGCCGAGTTAAGCGCGGTTTTGGAAAGCACCGCACGTAGCTATGAGATCATTTTTGTCGATGACGGCTCGACCGACGGGTCACGCCAACGCCTCGATGCGATAGCCGAACGCGCTCCCGGCGTGCGCGTGATCGCGTTTAAGAAGAACTTCGGGCAAACCGCCGCCCTGGCCGCAGGTTTTCATGTCTGCCGCGGCGAGGTCGTGGTGACCATGGATGCCGATCTGCAAAACGACCCCGCCGATATCCCCAAACTGTTGGCCAAGCTCGACGACGGCTTCGACGTGGTCTCGGGTTGGCGCAAGGACCGCCAGGATACGATGCTGACCAGACGGATTCCTTCGGTCATAGCCAACCGACTGATCCGCTGGTCGACCGGAGTCAAGATCCACGACTACGGATGCATGCTTAAGGCCTTCCGGGGAGATGTCGCCCGTGACCTCAGGCTTTACGGGGAGATGCACCGCTTCATCCCCGCGCTTGCTTCCGACATGGGCGCGGCGGTCACCGAGGTCGTCGTCAACCACCGAGCGCGGGTCAGTGGGGTTTCAAAGTACGGCATTTCACGCACGTTCCGCGTCGTTCTCGATCTCATGACCGTCCGTTTCCTCAGCCGCTTCGCCACCCGCCCACTCCACGTGTTCGGGTTTGCCGGCCTGGTGCTGTCGGGTGTGGGTTTGGCGGGTATCGGCTGGCTGATACTGCAGAAATTGGGCGCGGGGGCTCAGATAGGGGGGCGGCCGCTGCTTTTCCTGTCGATTCTGCTCGTCATCACCGGTGTCCAGTTGGTGACGATGGGGCTTCTGGCCGAGTTACTGGTGCGCACCTATCACGAGAGTCAGAGCAAACCGACCTATGTTATCGACGAGACGGCTGTCCGCGACCGGAAATAGTAGGATGGGGCACCGGTGTCGGTCCACCGGGAAAGCCCGCCGCGCAACCGGAAGCGTCGATTGTTGGCCCCGTCCTGTGCTGATACGATGGCGCGATACCCTCGAAGGGGTTGCGTAGTTGGTGGGGTATTCTAGGGAGGTTCTGTGAAAATCTCAGTAATTGGAACTGGTTATGTCGGCCTGGTGGCAGGTACCTGCTTTGCGGAAAGCGGCAACGACGTAATTTGTGTTGATATCGATGAGGCTAAGGTTAAAACCCTTCGCGAGGGCCGCGTACCGATCTACGAGCCGGGCCTGGAAGAACTGATCAAGCGCAACGTTGCTGAAGGCCGCTTGGCCTTTTCGACCGATCTGCGTGGCGCCGTGCGTCATGCTTTGGTGTGCTTCATCGCGGTCGGTACGCCTCCCGGTGAAGACGGGTCGGCGAATCTTAGCGCCGTCCACAAGGTGGCCGAGGACATCGCGAAAACGATGGACGGCTACCGGATTGTCGTAACCAAAAGTACAGTCCCGGTGAGTACCCACATCTCAGTAGCGAAAGTTCTCTCTGAAAACACCAATCATCCCTTCGACGTGGTGTCGAACCCTGAGTTCATGAAAGAGGGGGCGGCTATCGAGGATTTCCTCAAGCCCGACCGTGTTGTGATTGGGGCGGCAAGCTCGAAAGCCGCCGACATCATGAAGGACCTTTACGCGCCTTTCGTCCGTGGTGGGGCGCCGATTCTCGTCATGGACAACGCCAGCGCCGAGATGACCAAGTATGCTGCCAACGCGCTGCTTGCGACCAAGATCTCCTTCATCAACGAAGTCGCGAACCTTTGTGAGCGGGTCGGTGCCGATGTCAACCACGTGCGTCAAGGAATGGGGCTCGACCGGCGTCTCGGCATGCACTTCTTGTACGCAGGCCTTGGCTACGGCGGTTCTTGCTTCCCCAAGGACGTGCAGGCGATCATCAAGACGGCAGAGAAAGTCGGCCTCGAATTTCCGCTAATGAACGCTGTTGAGACGGTAAACAACCGACAGAAGCGCAAGATCTTCGAGAAGTTAAGTGAGTACTACAAGGGCAATCTCGAGGGCCGTACGTTCGGTGTTTGGGGGCTTGCCTTCAAGCCGCGCACTGATGATATGCGCGAAGCACCGGCTGTCGGCCTGATCGAAGACCTTCTTGCTGCGGGCTGTAAGGTTGCGGTTCACGACCCTGAGGCGATGGAAGTCGCACGCGCAATCTTCGGCGATCGTATTTCCTACCACCGGCACAACTACGACGCCCTGGAAGGCGCCGACGCCTTGTTGCTGGTAACCGAGTGGAACGAATTCCGCCGCCCCGATTTCGATCGTATCAAGCGCATGCTCAAGGCGCCGGTTGTTTTTGATGGCCGCAACATCTGGGAGCCGAATGACATGGCGAAACAAGGATTCGCGTATTTTCCGATCGGCCGTCCGCCGGTGGAAAAGGCCGGGTAAAGGGGCGTGGCGCGAATACTTGTAACCGGCGGCGCGGGCTTCATTGGCTCTCACCTTTGCGAGCGATTTCTCAACGAGAACCACGAAGTGGTCGCGGTCGACAACCTGCTGACCGGTGACCGTGACAATATCGCCCATCTGTTTGAGAACCGGAAGTTTTCGTTCCTCGAACAAGACATTACGACCTACTTGTACGTTCGTGGCGATCTCGACGTTATCATGCATTTTGCCTCGCCTGCCTCGCCCGTGGACTACCTCGAGCTGCCCATCCAGACGCTCAAGGTCGGTTCGCTCGGTACCCACAAGGCGCTGGGTCTGGCCAAAGAGAAGAAAGCCCGGATCCTTGTCGCCTCGACTTCCGAGGTGTACGGCGACCCCTTGGTGCATCCCCAGCAAGAGTCCTACTGGGGGAACGTCAACCCGATCGGCCCGCGCGGTGTCTACGATGAGGCGAAACGCTTCATGGAGGCGATGACGATGGCGTATCGTCGCAGCCACGGCGTCGACACTCGGATTGTCCGGATCTTCAATACCTACGGTCCGCGTATGCGTATGCGTGACGGACGTGTAGTTCCAAACTTCATGTGTCAGGCACTTCAGAACGAACCGCTCACTGTGTACGGCGACGGCTCTCAGACACGCAGCTTCTGTTACGTCGACGACCTGGTTGAAGGTATCACGCGGCTGTTGTGGTCCGACGAGCAGGATCCGGTCAACATCGGCAACCCGTCGGAGATGACCATCCAGCAGTTCGCTGAAAAGATTATCAAACTTTCGGGTTCGAGGTCTCCGATTGAGCGCCGTCCGTTGCCGGAGGACGATCCAAAGGTTCGCCAGCCGGATATCACCAAGGCCAAACGGGTTCTCGATAACTGGGGTCCTAAAGTCTCCTTAGACGAGGGGCTGGGCAAGACGATCGGGTACTTCAAATCTAAGTTGGGGTTGGAGGCGTGAAGATCATCGTCACCGGGGGAGCCGGTTTTATCGGATCTCATATCGTCGATGCATGCGTTGATGCAGGCCACGAGGTCATAGTACTAGACGACCTCTCGAGTGGCCGCCGCGACAACATAAACCCGAAAGCCCGGCTCGAGCAGTTCGACATCCGTTCCCCGGAAGCCGCACGCCTGATCGAGAGCGAAAAGCCCGACATCATCGACCACCACGCCGCGCAGATGAACGTGCGGCGGTCGGTCGAGGATCCGTCGTTCGACGCCGATGTGAACTTGCTCGGCTTTATCAATTTGCTCGAAGCTGCGCGCAAGGCGGACTGCAAGCGTATCGTTTTCGCGTCCTCAGGGGGCGCGGTTTACGGTGAGCCCGGCAAATTTCCGACCCCGGAGGACGAGCCGACCCGTCCGATCTGTCCCTATGGGGTCTCGAAGCTGGCCGGGGAGCAGTACCTTTTTTACTATCAGCGCGTGTATGGCCTCGAGTACATCGCGCTCCGTTACGCCAACGTCTACGGTCCGCGCCAGGATCCGCACGGAGAGGCAGGCGTGATCGCAATCTTTTGTCAGCAACTGCTTGCCGGCAAGGACGTGACGATCAACGACGATGGTCTGCAAACCCGCGACTACGTCTACGTAGCCGATGTCGTCGCCGCCAATATGGCGGCGATTACCGGCTCCTTTGTGGGAGCAGTTAACATCGGCACGGGTGTGGAGACGACGGTTGTCGAGTTGTACGAGCGCGTGAAGCAGCGCGCGGGCGGGCCGGGGACGAGCAGCCATGTGCCGGCAAAGGCTGGTGAGCTTCGCCGCTCCGCCGTCGACGCCGGCGCCGCCGGGGCCGCGTTTGGGTGGAAACCCCGGTTTTCTCTGGACGAGGGTTTCGATGCGACCGTCGAGTTCTTTGCCTCGCGTGTTTGACCGGGAACCCTCTTGAACCCGGAACGGATACGTAACTTCTCGATCATTGCGCACATCGATCACGGAAAATCGACGCTAGCGGATCGTATACTCGAAGACACCGGTACTGTTGCCCACCGTGATATGTCGGCGCAAATCCTCGATGACATGGATCTCGAGCGCGAGCGTGGCATTACGATTAAGGCTCGCGGGGTAAGACTTTCCTACAAGGCCAAAGACGGACTCGAGTACATGTTGAACCTGATCGACACCCCCGGACACGTTGACTTCTCATACGAAGTCTCACGCGCGCTGGCGGGTTGCGAGGGGGCGCTTCTGGTTGTTGACGCCACGCAAGGCGTAGAGGCGCAGACTCTCGCCAATGTTTACCTGGCGCTCGATCGCAACCTGGAGATTATCCCGGTCCTAAACAAGATCGATCTCCCGAGCGCTGATCCTGACGGCGTCCGAGCCCAGATCGAAGACGTAATCGGTATTGATGCCGGCGAAGCGATCGAGGTCAGCGCTAAGACCGGCGTGGGCGTCGATCTGATTCTCGAAGCTATCGTCGCCAAGATTCCCCCGCCGGTAACGACTCCTGGTCTTCCACTCAGAGCGCTGGTGATCGACAGCTGGTTCGACCCCTACCATGGCGCGATGTTCATCGTGCGGGTGTTCGAGGGCGAACTTCGTAAACGTGATCGAATCCGCCTGATGCAGCAGGGCACAGATCACGAGGTCACGCGCGTCGGTGTGTTCTCGCCATATCCTAAAGAGATCAGCGTTCTGGGGCCCGGTCAGGTCGGTTTCGTGGCCGCGAGCATTAAGAACATCCAGGATGCAAAGGTCGGTGACACGGTCACGCACACCGCGCGGCCCACTGAGAAACCGATGCCTGGGTTTAAGCAGCTCAAACCGATGGTTTTTGCCGGTATCTATCCGATTGACAGCGCCCAGTACGAGGCGCTGCGTGACGCGATTGAGCGGCTCGCACTCAACGATTCTTCGTTCAGCCACCTTGCCGAGAGTTCGCCGGCGCTTGGGTTTGGTTTTCGTTGCGGGTTTCTCGGCCTCTTACACATCGAGATCACCCAGGAACGGCTCGAACGTGAGTTCGGCCTCAATCTGATCACCACCGCGCCTACGGTTGCCTACCAGGTGCATCTGACCGACGGCACCCAGGTCGAAATAGACAGCCCGGCCAAACTGCCCGATGCTATTCGTGTCGAAGGAATCGCCGAGCCCTACATCCTCGCTACGATCCACGTTCCCTCAGAGTATCTCGGAGCGGTCCTCAAGCTCTGCGAGGACAAGCGCGGCACCCAGAAAGACCTGGCCGTACGTAGCGGCGACCGTGCGATCGTCGTCTACGAGATTCCGCTTGCAGAGATCGTATACGACTTCTACGATCGCTTAAAATCAGTTTCTCGCGGCTACGCGTCGCTCGACTACGAGCCGACCGATTTCAAGGAGTCGAACCTGTGTAAGCTCGATTTGCTGATCAACGGCGAAGGGGTGGATGCACTATCGATGATCTGCCATCGCGACCAGGCCTTTTACCGGGGTCGCGAATTGGCGCGGAAGATGAAA
Source organism: Deltaproteobacteria bacterium (assembly GCA_029262415.1). Lineage (GTDB taxonomy): Bacteria > Desulfobacterota > Binatia > UBA1149 > JAJCZL01 > JAJCZL01. The sequence continues at coordinate 28,019 of JAJCZL010000078.1, forward strand.
GAATTGATCCCGCGTCAGATGTTCGAGATCGTTATCCAGGCCTCTATAGGCAACAAGGTCGTAGCTCGTGAGACCGTCAAGGCACTGCGCAAGAACGTGACGGCTAAGTGCTACGGTGGTGATATTTCGCGTAAGCGAAAGCTACTCGAGAAGCAGAAAGAGGGCAAGAAACGCATGAAACAGGTGGGTAGGGTCGAGATCCCGCAAGAAGCGTTTCTTGCAGTCCTCAAGGTGGGTCGCGAATGAGTTCAACCAGGCGCGAATCCTCGAAGCCCCTCAAATCTGAGCAGGCTGAGGACCAGCTGGAAACAGCCAAGGGGCGCCAGGTCTCCTCCCTGCGTGAGTACGCCGAAGCGCTCGGCATGGCCATCCTCTTGGCCTTGTTCATCCGCACCTTCGTAGTTCAGGCATTCAAGATTCCCAGTGGCTCGATGCTTCCAACCTTGGAAATTGGAGATCATCTGCTCGTCAACAAGTTCATCTACGGGGTTCGGCTACCGCTTCTCGGTTCACGTATCGGTGCGTTCAGCAGTCCGCAGCAAGACGACGTCATCGTTTTCATTTACCCCGAGGATCCGAGCAAGGATTTCATCAAGCGCGTCAGAGGCCTCCCCGGCGATAAGATTGAACTTCGTAACAAAACACTGCTCGTGAACGGTCAGCCGATCGCAGACGAGCACGCGTTCTTCAAACGCGGGGTGATGCACAGCCCGCGCGACAACTTTGGTCCGATAACTGTACCTGAAGGCCACGTATTTGTGATGGGCGACAACCGAGATCACAGTCACGACAGCCGTTTCTGGGGGACCGTCCCGATCGACAATATCCTCGGCAAAGCATTTCTTCTCTACTGGTCGTGGGACGCCGGGGAATTCAGGCCGCGCTGGAGCCGCGTCGGGCACCTGATCCCTTAGACCGACGTCTGCAAGAGTGTGCGGTGTCCAAGTCGCTCTGGTGGTGATCGGCCGCATTTGTGACAGCGACGTTTTTTGCTTCCCCAACAGATACTCGGGGAGAGGTTCAATCTGATGGTACCCGCATTTCTTCGCAGGCTCTTGACGTTGGCTCGCGGAGTAACGCTCGGCCTCTCGGAAGAGTCGGCCGGTAACGATCCTATAGCGCTGTTCGGACGCTGGTTCGATGCCGCAAGAAAAGCCGGAATTCCGCTGTACGAGGCGGTTGTCGTGGCGACGGCAACCAAAGACGCTGTTCCTTCGGCTCGCACGATGCTGTTGAAAGGCCACGGGGAAGACGGGTTCTTGTTCTTCACCGACTATCGGAGTCGTAAAGCAATTGAATTGGACGAGAATCCCAAGGCCGCGCTCGTGTTCCACTGGCCGGCGTTGCAAAGACAGATACGAGTTGAAGGTGTGGTCGAGAAGCTATCGGGCGAAGCCTCGGCGGCTTACTTCCAATCCCGGCCGCGCGGTAGCCGCATAGGGGCCTGGGCTTCGGTGCAGAGCACTGTGCTGGCAAACCGCGAGCAGTTGGAACAACGCGTGCGCAAACGCGAGCGGGAGTTCGCTGGTCGAGACGTGCCGCTGCCGCCGTTCTGGGGCGGCTTTCGCGTGACCCCTGTCAGCATCGAGTTTTGGCAGGGACGAATCAACCGGCTTCATGATCGTGTACGTTTCACGAAGGAGGCGGGGCGCTGGCGGCGCCAACGGTTGGCACCTTAAGAGTTCGCCGATCTAGGCGATAACGATCGCGGGCCCTTGTTACGACCGCTGCGGCCTGTGATTCTGATAGAAGCGGCGCGAAGGGGTGGTGGTGGACGGCTGCGACCGGGGTTGAGCGTGCTTGTCGAAGCGATTTACGCCCATGCTGGAACGAGAAAGTACCATGCGCCGCTTCCGACGCGCCGCAGCACCTAGACGTAGGACCCGACGCGGACGGATCGGCGGCGCGGTCGCGGTCGTTGCCATCGCGCTAAGTCTCGCTCTTCCAACCGCCGCCGACGCCGTTCAAGGTGACTGCGGCCAACCCATCACCGACGGTGCGGTGCCGGCCGCAACCGATTCGCTCTTCATTTTGCTCACTGCCGTAGGCTCACGAGTCTGCGAACTCTGTGTCTGCGATCTGAACGGCAACGGCACCATCTCAGCAACCGACGCGCTGGGTGTCTTACGATTGGCCGTGGGCGCCGAGGTGCCGCGCGACTGTCCGAACAATTGCACGCAAGGTTGCGGCGACGGCGTCACCGATGCGCTGCGCGAAGAGTGCGACGACGGCGGTGAATCGGCCGCCTGCGACCTCAACTGCACCTTGTCGCGCTGTGGCGACGGTACGGTTAACAACACATCGGGCGAACAGTGCGACGAGCGCGGCGAGGCAGCTACTTGCGACCCCGACTGCACGCTCGCCGAATGCGGCGACGGCACACTTAACACCGCGGCCGGAGAACAATGCGACGACGGCGGTCTCGCCGACGGCGACGGCTGTGACTCAAACTGCACGACCACGCGCTGCGGCAACGGGATCACGGCCGGTTCCGAGGAATGCGACGACGCTGGTGTGTCCGCCGCCTGCGACACCGATTGCACCTTCGCCGTCTGCGGAGACGGCAAGCGTAACCGTACATCGGGCGAAGAGTGCGACGATGGCGGCGATTCTGTCGGTTGCGACGGCGATTGCACATTCGTCGCCTGCGGCGACGGTTTTGCGAACCCCGCCGCGGGTGAACAGTGTGATGACGGCGGCACGGCTGACGGCGACGGCTGCGATTCCGACTGTACGCTGACGGCCTGCGGGAACGGCATCGTAACCTTCGGTGAATTCTGCGACGACGCCGGCGAGAGCGCGGTTTGCGACGCCAATTGTACGGCTGCGGCTTGCGGTGACGCGACCCAAAACACCTCAGCCGGTGAACAGTGCGACGATGGCAATCGCGGCGACGCCGACGGCTGCGATTCGAACTGCCGGACCACGGGCTGCCCGAACGGCGTCGTCACAGCCGGTGAGTTCTGCGACGATGGAGCAGCCACGGCCGGCTGCGACGCTGATTGTACCGCGGTGGTCTGCGGTGACGGACTTGCCAACGCAGCTGCCGGCGAGCAGTGCGATGACGGCAACAACATCGACGCAGACGGCTGTGACTCCGACTGCACCGTAACTGCCTGCGGTAACAGCATCGTGACCACGGGCGAACAATGCGACGACGGCGGCGCCTCCGCTACCTGCGACCCCGACTGCACGCCGACACTCTGTGGCGACGGGCTAGCCAATGCAGCAGCGGGCGAGCAATGCGATACCGCCGCCGTCTCAGCGTCATGCGACGGCGACTGCACGCTGGTGATCTGCGGCGACGGCACCCTCAACCTCGCCTCCGGTGAGGACTGCGACGATGGCAATGACGTCTCGGGTGACGGTTGCGACTCTAACTGCACAGCGACCGGGTGCGGGAACAGAGTCGTCTCTAGCGGCGAACAGTGCGACGGGGGAGGCGAGACGGCGCTGTGTAACACCGATTGCACAGTGGCGACTTGTGGCGACGGCAAGCCCAACACTAGTGCCGACGAGAGCTGCGACGACGGCAACCTGACCAACGGAGACGGCTGCGACAGTAACTGCACGCCGACCGCCTGCGGCAACGGCATCGTGACCGCCGGTGAGGCCTGCGACGATGCCGGTGAATCAGTAACGTGCGATGCCGATTGCACGGCTAGCGCTTGTGGTGACGGCACTCTCAACGTTCTCGCCCAAGAGTCTTGCGACGACGGCGGCGAATCCCCTGACTGTAACGCCGACTGTACGCCTGCGCGCTGCGGCGATTCGGTCGTTAACTCCAGCGCTGGCGAAGCATGCGACAACGGGACAGCGACGGCAGACTGTGACATCGATTGCACGGCTCCGGCCTGCGGCGACGGGCTGACTAACGCGGCGGCGGGCGAGGTTTGCGACGACGGCGGCGCGGGCAGTTCGTTCTGTAACACCGACTGCACGGCGGTCGTGTGCGGCGACGGCGTCGTGAACGTAGCAGCCGGCGAGGTCTGCGATGACGGCAATGTAGTAGACGGCGACGGTTGTGACTCCAATTGCACGGTAACCGCCTGTGGAAACGCTGTCGCCACGACAGGCGAGGCCTGCGATGACGGCGGCAACTCGGCCGACTGCAACGCCGACTGCACGCCGGCAGTGTGCGGCGACGCGATCACCAACGGCGCTGCCGGCGAAGAATGCGACGACGGCAATCAGGCCAACGCCGATGGGTGTGACGCCAACTGTCGTCCCACGGGCTGCGGAAACGGCATCGTTACTACGGGTGAGCTGTGTGATGCGGCTGGCGAATCCGCCGACTGCAACGCCGATTGCACGCCGGCCGTGTGCGGTGACGGCATCATCAACGCCGCCCGTCTCGAGGATTGCGAAGACGGAAATCTCATCGACGGTGACGGCTGCGACTCGAACTGCCGTATGACCGGCTGTGGCAACGGCCATGTGACCGACGGCGAGCAATGCGACGATGGCGGAGCTTCGCCGTGGTGTGACGAAGACTGCACGGTACGCGTCTGCGGTGACGGGACCATCAATGAGGCGGGCGAGGAGAGCTGCGACCATGGTCGCGAGACAGCCGCCTGCGATGGCGACTGCACCGAAGCCTTCTGCGGCGACGGCCACACCAACCCGGTCGCCGCGGAATCCTGCGACGACGCCGGCGACTCACCCGCTTGCGACGCCGACTGCAGCTCGGCGGTCTGCGGCGACGGCACTACCAACCCCGGAGCCGGCGAAGATTGCGACGACATCGACGAGTCAACGACCTGCGACATCGACTGTAGCGCTGCAGTGTGCGGCGACGGGCTCCGCAACGTACTAGCGGGCGAGCTTTGCGATGCTGCGGCCTCGGAATTCGGCGACGGCTGCGACCCGGATTGCGTACCGTCGCTGCTGTGCGGCAACGGTCTGCGCGACCCACTCGAAGACTGCGACGACGGCAACACCGACACAGGGGATGGCTGCGATGACCGCTGCAAGAGAGAGGACTGCGGGCGCGTCGGCGGCGCCGTTATTTGCCTCGGCTGCCCTGACGGTATGCAGCCCGATGCTTCACGCGCGGCCTGCGAGTGCGCACCCGGCTTCGCAGCGACGGCTTCGGGCTGCAGCGACATTGACGAATGCGCGCTCGGCACAGACGCCTGTGCCGACGCGACTCGCTGCGTAAACACCGAGGGCAACTACGCTTGTGCTATCGATTGCACGCAAGACGCATTCGAGGACGCGCTGGCCGTGTGTGGCGCACCGAGCGGCACCATTGTCTTTGACTGTAGCGACACGACGATTCCGATCGTCCATCTTCCGGGCAGCGATGCCCGGCGCATCTCGTGCCCCGGCCTGGTCATAGACGGCCTCGACCGCAACATCGCATTCGAACTCGCTCCTCTGTGTTTCGAAAAGCCGTTGCCTCCGGGCGACTGCGTCGGCACGCCGAACGCGGACGGCAGCTGCGAGTGCCCGAATGTCGACGACGGGGCAGGGTTCCTGACGCTCTTGGGCGACAACATGACCGTGCGCAACCTTACGGTGCACGGCTTCTTCGAGGGAGTGCAAGCCGCGGCCGGCAACGCCACAGTGAGCGATGTCACATTCATCCGACAGTGCGACGATTCCTTCGGCAACATTGGCAACGGAAGCGGCAATATATTCGAGCGCATTCTCGTGCGAGACGGCTGCGACAAATGCGCGCAGAACAACGGCGACATCACCCAAACCGACGCCGACCCACGTATGCGCGGTCATTTCACCACCACGTTCCGTGACATCGACTTCCTCTCTTGCAGCCAGCCACTACGCATCGTCGGTGGCGGGCGTTACCTTGTTGATGGCGCGCGTATGATCGACGAAGGCAAAGCCGGGTTCGATTGCCAGGGGCCGCGCTTTAGTACGCCGGAAACCGAGCCGCTCGTCGTCCATGTGACGGGCTCAGAGATACGCGGCTGCCGTCGCGGCATGCGCTTCACCGGGTTCGCACAAGGTCTCATCAATCAAACCGAGATCACCGACTCTGCTCTGCGCGGCCTGCTCGTAGGGGGCAACGCGCGCGCGCGGCTTTGGCGCAATCGTATCGTCGGTAACGGCGGAGACATCAGTTCGGAAGCGGGCCTCGGTGGTGTTGCAGTGACCGACGGCGGTGTCGTCGATGTCGGTGGCGGCGCCGTCGAAATTGACGGCAGCGTGGAACCGAGCCCGGGCGAAAATGCCCTATGCGCGAACGTTGCCTTCACCCGTGGCCTGCGCGATCTGGACAACCTGACCGACCGGGTCGCTCACGCCGAGCGCAACTACTGGTGCAGTCTCAACCCAGCCGAGCGCATCGACGGTCCTAGCGAGTTCATTCCTTTCCTCTTCGAAGCCCCCTAAACGCGACGCACGTCGCGGGAGCGCGGGCGCTCCCATGCGTCAACAAATGCTGTCCCTAGACTACATTCTTCGAGCCCACTCTTTACAAGACCGGTTTTGTAAGGTGACGTACTCCCCTGAAAACTCTGCGTTCCATCTGTTCGGCAGGCTGGCTATGGGTTGCTGTGAGTCGTCTTCGCTGGATGGACTGGGGCCTGTTGGCCGGCCGTGCAATCGTTGACACCCTGCGCCGTAAGGAGTACTGATCGCCGAGTTCGAACAAGAACGAGCCTTTAAAGCCGGTCCGTGAGAGGCCGGGAAGGGTCGCACTCGTGAAGCGGTACACAGATCTCGCCCATCTCGATTGTCTTCAGCTACCCTCACCGGGTGTACGGTGGGGTTTTTTTGTGCCCAAAGCGCAGACCGGTCGGGCGGACGAGGAGAGGACTCCTAGGCGTGGCTAACGGCAAACTCATTATGGATGCGGCGCAGATGCGCCGTGCACTCGCGCGCATTGCCCACGAGATCGTCGAGCAGACCGACGATCCGCAGACGCTGTGTTTTGTCGGCGTCCGTACCCACGGTGTCCCGTTGGCCAGGCGGATTGCGGCGATGATCGGCCAACTGGAGTCGTGCGACCCTCCGGTCGGCGCGATGGATATCACTTTGTATCGCGACGACACCGGTCGCCAAGGTGCTTCGGCGCATATTGAACCGACCGAGATCCCTTTCGACATCAAAGACACCACCGTAGTGCTCGTCGATGACGTTCTCTACACCGGACGCACGATTCGCAGCGCGCTCGACGCTTTGGTCGATCTTGGGCGACCTGCACGCGTGCGTCTCGCGGTCCTCGTCGATCGCGGACACCGCGAGCTGCCGATCCGGGCAGACTTCGTCGGCAAGAACGTCCCTACCGGCCGCAACCAACGGGTGCGGGTAAACCTGGAAGAGCTCGACGACGGCGGAGACGCTGTTTTCCTCGAGGAGGCTGCCGATGGCTGAAGGAGAACGGCAACGGCGTCACCTGCTCGGCCTCAACGGTGTTTCCGCCGCCGACTTGATAGTCTTACTCGATACCGCCGAGGCGCTTGCAGAAGTCTCGCGTAGAGAGGTGAAGAAGCTTCCTACGTTGCGCGGCAAGACGGTCATCAACCTGTTCATGGAGAACAGCACACGTACGCGGATAAGTTTCGAGATCGCCGCTAAGCGCTTGTCGGCCGATTCTATCAACGTCTCGGCGGCTGGTTCGAGTATCTCGAAGGGCGAGACGCTGGCCGACACCGCGCGCAACCTGGCAGCGATGTCGCCCGATGCGATTGTGATCAGACATCCGTCGGCGGGAGCGGCGCGTCTGCTTGCCGATATCGTCGATTGCTCGATCATCAACGCGGGCGACGGTTGGCACGAACATCCTACACAAGCGCTTCTCGATATCTTGACTATTCGTCAGTACAAACGTGAGATTGCGGGTCTGACGGTGACGATCGTCGGCGACATCCTGCACTCGCGTGTGGCGCGCTCCAACGTCTTCGGCCTGCTGACCCTCGGAGCGCGGGTGCGTGTCTCGGGACCGCCGACGCTGTTGCCACCCGAGTTCGCCGCACTGGGCGTCGAAATCGAGTACGACTTGGCCGCAGCCGTCGCCGATTCGGATGTCGTGATGATGCTGCGCATTCAGCGCGAACGGCAGGGCGAGAATTTCTTCCCGAGTCTGGATGAGTACGCCCACTACTACTGCCTCACTGAAGAGATCCTCGCCGAAGCCAAGCCCGACGTGATCATCTTGCATCCGGGGCCGATGAACCGCGGTATCGAAATCTCCAGCGGTGTCGCCGATGGACCATATTCCGTAATGATGAATCAGGTCGCCAATGGAGTGGCGATGCGTATGGCGGTGCTCTACCAGCTGATCGTTCCCGGTGCCGACGGCATCCGCGGCAGCAAGCTGGCCCACCCGCCGAAAAAATCACTACCGCGGCTCGACGCAGGAGGCGCGGCGTGAGCGCCGGAGCGACCCGTCCGCCCACGGTTATTCGTGGCGGCCGCGTATTGGATCCCTCAAGGGGATTTGACGAGACCGCCGATGTCCTTATCGAAGACGGCCGTATCGCGGCGATCGACAAACCCGGGCTGATTCAGGCCGAAGCGGCCGATGTGATCGACGCGGCCGGCAAGATAGTCGCGCCGGGTTTGATCGACATGCACGTGCATCTTCGCGAGCCCGGCTATGAGTACAAGGAAACCATCGCATCGGGCTGTATGTCGGCAGTCGTCGGCGGCGTGACCTCGGTTGCCTGCATGGCCAACACCAACCCGGTCAACGATAGCGGTGCGGTGACCAGCTTTATCCGTGAACGTGCAGCGACAGCCGGGCTTGCCAACGTATTTCCGATCGGTGCGGTTTCGCTCGGGTTGCAGGGCGAAAAGCTTGCCGAGTTCGGTGAAATGTTCGAGGCAGGTATCGTCGCGGTCAGCGACGACGGTTTCTCGATCATGAACAGCCATCTCATGCGTTGTGCTCTGGAGTACGCGAAGCTGTTCGCTATCCCGGTGATCGTTCACGAAGAAGACAACTGCTTGTGTGCCAACGGAGTGGTGAACGAGGGTGTCACTGCCATTCAGCTGGGATTGCCGGGAATGCCGGCGGCGGGTGAGTCTGCGATGGTGGCGCGTGACATCGAGTTGGCACGCGCCACGCGCGGCCGCTTGCACATCGCGCATCTCTCGGTCGCCGAGTCGCTGGAGATGGTTCGGCGTGCCAAGGATGAAGGCCTCAACGTCACTGCCGAGGTATCGCCTCACCATCTGATGCTCGATGAACGCGCGGTTATCGGTTACAACACCAACGCCAAGATGAAGCCGCCGTTGCGCACCGCCAAGGACGTTGCGGCTCTGCGTGAGGGGCTTGCCGATGGAACCATCGACACCATCGCAACCGATCACGCGCCGCACCACCGCGATGAGAAGACCGTACAGTTCGATGCGGCTGCGTTCGGGATCGTCGGGTTGGAGACGCTGCTACCGTTGTGTCTCGAACTCGTCCAGCGCGGTGAACTGAAACTCGAAAGGATGATCGAAGCCTTGACGGTTGCCCCGGCGCGAAACTTGAATATCGACCGCGGGACGCTCGCGATCGGTGCCGTCGCCGATGTGGTGGTTTTCGACCCCCGCAAGAGTTGGACGCTGCGCGCGACAGAACTCGCGTCGAAGAGCCACAACACCCCGTTTGACGGTTGGGATCTGCAAGGCAAAGTCACCCACACATTGGTTGGCGGCAGGCAGGTATGGGAGGACGAATCGTGAAGGCGACGCTGGCGCTGGCCGACGGGCGTATTTTTCGGGGCGAGGCTTTCGGGGCGGAGGGTAAGGCGGCCGGGGAGGTGGTCTTCAATACCTCGATGCAGGGCTACCAAGAGATTCTTACCGATCCATCCTACGACGGCCAGATCGTCGCGATGACGTATCCCGAGATCGGCAACACGGGTATCAACCACGAGGACATGGAGAGCCGTGGTCCGTACATGCGCGGTTTCGTCGTCAAGGAGTATTGGGACACGCCGAGCAACTGGCGTTCCGACGAATCTCTCGGCGCGTATATGAAACGCACCGGGGTCGTCGGTATCCACAGCATCGACACCCGCGCGCTGGTGCGCCACATCCGTGAACTCGGTGCGCAGCAGACGGTACTGGCGACCGGCGAAGTCGACGAGGGTGAGCTGGTCAAAGAGGCAGCAACAGCGGCGAGCCTAGAAGGCATCGACCTCGCCTCGGGCGTCTCTACAGACGCCGGCTACAAGTGGGTCACCGGCCTGTGGCGACTCGGCGCCGGCCACAACAAAACCGAGAGCAGGGGACCGCTCGTCGCCGCTCTCGACTTCGGCATCAAGTACAACATCCTGCGTAACCTCGCCGATCTCGGATGTCGCGTCGTCGTGCTCCCGGCAACGACGAGCCCCGAGGAAGTAATGAAGCTCGACCCCGACGGGTTGTTCTTGTCGAACGGCCCCGGTGATCCCGACGCGGTAAAGTCTGCGATCTCGACCGTAGCCGAGCTGCACGGAGAATTGCCGACCTTCGGGATCTGCCTCGGCCACCAAATCTTGGCGCTGGCGCTTGGCGGCAAGACCTACAAGATGAAGTTCGGTCACCACGGCGGCAACCAGCCGGTACTCGATCTGGACACCGGAGCGATCGAGATCACCTCGCAGAACCACGGGTTCGCCGTCGACGCAGGCTCGTTGCCCTCCGGTGTGCGCGTTACCCGCATCAATCTCAACGACCAAACCGTCGAGGGGCTGGGCCACCAGACGCTGCCGGTATTCTCCGTGCAATACCATCCCGAGGCTTCTCCAGGGCCGCATGACGCCAACCCATTGTTCAAGCGATTCTTTAACCTGCTGAAAACGCGATCCGCGGTCGATGCCGATGGCGGTCTTCCCGAACGCGGCGACGCGATCGGCGGCATCTGAGGAGCCGGCACGATGCCCAAGCGAGAAGACCTGAAGACCATCATGATCGTCGGTGCGGGGCCGATCGTCATCGGCCAGGCTTGCGAATTCGACTATTCAGGCACCCAAGCCTGCAAAGCGCTCAAAGAAGAGGGCTACCGGGTGGTGTTGATCAACTCGAACCCGGCTACGATCATGACCGATCCGGGGTTTGCCGATCGTACCTACGTCGAGCCGATCACGCTCGAGATGGCCACAGCCATCATTGCGCGGGAGCGGCCCGACGCGCTGTTGCCGACGATGGGTGGACAGACCGCGCTCAACCTCGCGATCGAGTTAGCCGAGTCCGGTGTGCTCGAGAAGTACGGCGTTGAGTTGATCGGCGCTGACCTGGCCGCGATCAAGAAGGCCGAAGACCGCGATGAGTTCAAGGCCGCGATGCAGAAGATCGGCCTGACCTTGCCGGCCAGTGGCTACGTCGCTTCAATGATCGAAGGCCGCAAAGTGATGGATGAGATCGGGCTTCCGCTCATCATCCGGCCGTCGCGAACGCTGGGTGGCACCGGTGCCAACATCGCAAAAACCCCCGAAGAGTTCGAGGAGTATCTGGAGTTCGCGCTCGACTGTTCACCGGTCACGGAGGCTTTGGTCGAGAAATCGATCGAGGGCTGGAAAGAGTACGAACTCGAGGTGATGCGCGACCGCAAGGATAACGTGGTCATCATCTGTTCGATCGAGAATTTCGATGCACTCGGAGTGCACACGGGAGACAGCATAACCGTCGCTCCCGCACAGACGCTGACCGACAAGGAGTACCAGATTCTACGTGACGCCTCGTTGGCGGTGATCCGCGAGATCGGCGTTGATACCGGGGGCTCGAACATCCAGTTTGCCGTTAATCCGAAAGACGGACAGTTGGTCATCATCGAAATGAATCCACGCGTATCGCGTAGTTCGGCGCTCGCATCCAAGGCAACCGGTTTTCCGATTGCCAAATTTGCGGCCAAGCTGGCGATCGGGCTTACGCTCGATGAGATTTCCAACGACATAACGCGCGAGACGCCGGCGAGCTTCGAGCCGACAATCGACTACGTGGTCACCAAAATCCCGCGTTTCACCTTCGAGAAATTCCCGCAGGCTGAGGACAAGCTGACATCACAAATGCGCTCGGTCGGTGAAGCGATGGCGATCGGGCGGACGTTCAAGGAAAGCCTGCAGAAAGCTCTGCGCTCGCTCGAGGTCGGCAGCGCAGGTTTCGAACCGCGCCCCGACCTGGACGAAGCCCAAATCGACGAACAGCTGCGGCGTGCCAACTCCGAGCGTATCTGGGTCGTAGGTGAGGCGCTGCGGCGCGGCTACAGCATCGAGCGGATCTACGAACTCAGCTTCCTCGACCCCTGGTTCGTCGGCAACATCAAGCAGATCATCGACATGGAGAGCGACCTCAGCGCGGTCGATGGCCTTGCCGCGCTCTCGGTCGAGCAACTGCGCCGCGCCAAGCAGTACGGATTCGCAGACAAACGCTTGTCCGACCTGCTCGCTTGCAGTGAGACTGAGGTTCGCGAAGCACGTCTGCGCCGAGGGGTTACGCCGGTCTATAAGATGGTCGACACCTGTGGTGCCGAGTTCGAGGCGTTTACACCATACCTATACTCGACCTATGAAGAAGAAGACGAGGCACCGCCGACCGATCGCAAGAAGATCATCATTCTCGGGGGCGGCCCCAACCGGATCGGGCAGGGTATCGAATTCGATTATTGCTGTGTGCATGCGGCGTTTGCGCTCAAAGAAGCCGGTTATGAGACCATCATGGTCAACTGCAACCCCGAGACCGTCTCGACCGACTACGACACCTCCGACCGTCTGTACTTTGAACCGCTTACTCTCGAGGACGTACTCGCGATCGTGCGCCGCGAGAACCCGCAGGGGGTGATCGTCCAGTTCGGCGGACAGACTCCGCTCAAGCTGGCGAAAGCACTTGAAGCCGAAGGCGTGCCGATCATTGGTACCAGCCCCGACTCGATCGACCGCGCCGAAGACCGCGAGCGTTTTAATGAGGTCATCGCCAAGCTCGGCTTGAAACAGCCGCCGTGCGGGATCGCACGCACTGTCGAGCAAGCCGAGGAAGTCGTCGCCCGCTTGGGTCTGCCGGTGCTGGTGCGCCCGTCGTACGTTCTCGGCGGTCGCGCGATGGAGATTGTGCGTGAGCACGAGCACCTGCGCCGTTACATGGCGAATGCGATCAAGAGTTCCCCAGATCATCCGATCCTGATCGACAAGTTCCTCGAGCACGCGGTCGAGGTCGATGTCGATGCGATCGCCGACACTGAGCGCGTGGTGATCGGCGGGATCATGGAGCACATTGAGATGGCGGGCGTCCATTCCGGTGATAGTGCTTGTTCGCTGCCGCCGATGACTCTAGATGAGGCGACCCAAGAGGAGATCCGTAGGCAGACCGGTGCGATGGCTGGCGAGTTGAAAGTCCTCGGTCTGATGAACGTGCAGTTTGCTGTGGCCGACGGTGAGATCTTCGTCCTCGAGGTTAACCCACGTGCGTCGCGAACCGTGCCGTTCGTATCAAAGGCCACCGGTGTCTCGCTCGCCAAGCTCGCCGCGCGTGTCATGGCCGGGGAGACGCTGGCTGAGTTGGGTTTCACCGAAGAGGTGCGCCCCGCCTACGTGTCGGTTAAAGAAGCCGTGTTTCCGTTTATCAAGTTCCCCGGTGTCGACACGCTGCTCGGCCCCGAGATGAAATCGACCGGCGAGGTGATGGGCATAGGGCGCCGCTTCGGAGTGGCCTTTGCCAAAGCTGAACGTGCGGCTGGGACTATTCTCCGCTCAAGCGGTGCCGTCTTGGTCAGCGTACGCGAAGAAGACCGCGAAGAACTCATGAAAGTCTGCAAAGGCTTGGCCGGCGTGGGTATGTCGCTGGTCGGAACGCGCGGGACTGCGGAGTTTCTCAGTGGCTGCGGGCTCGAGTGTCAGACCGTCAACAAGGTTCGCGAAGGATCTCCGCATACCAACGACGCGATGGCGTCGGGACGCATCGCGATGGTCGTCAACACCTGTGGGACGCCCGAGGCTGTGCAGGACTCTTTCTCGCTGCGACGGACGGCGTTGGAACTGAACATCCCGTACTTCACGACGATGGCTGCGGCCGCGGCCGCGGTCGAAGGCATTGCCCTGGTTGACGATGCCAACTCCAAGGCGCGAGCGCTGCAGGATTTTCACTCGGGCGATTTCTAAGCGGGATTCACGGCGATGCGGCTCGAAGATTCGCTGCAGTTTGTGCGCGGGGTAGGGCCGCGGCGTGCCGAGCAACTCGCCTCGGCGGGTTTTCGCACGGTCGAGGATCTCGTGCTGCACCTCCCATTCCGCTACGAGGACAGGCGCCGGATCCTGTCGACCGCAGCTGCCGAGCCCGGCGTCGAGGCCGCTTTCATGGGTCGCATCACCGGCATTCGCGAACAGCGAACCCGCGGCCGCCGCGTAAGCTCGGTCCTCCATGCGATCCTCACCGACGATGCGGGGTGGCTCAACTTGGTATGGTTTCACCAGGCTGCCTTTTTTAAGAAGAAGCTCGAATCTGCCGAGAGCTGGCTGGTGTACGGTAAAGTCGAGGCGGCCCGCCGCGGCGGTCTCGAGATCGTACACCCTGACGTTGAGCCCTACACTGTACGCGGCGATCCGGCCGGTCAGGGGCGCGGCGAGAACGCAGCGCGAATTCTGCCCGTCTATCAAAAACCCGGCGGTCTGAGCGTGCACGCGATGAGGCACATCGTTGGCGGGGCGGTTGCGGGTGCCGCCGCAGCTGTGCAAAGCATTGTTCCCGCCGCCGTCCGCACGCGCGCCGGGCTGACCGACGTCACCGCCGCTCTCGCTTTCGTGCACGAGCCTCCCGTGGATGCAGACGTCGATTCGCTGAACGCCTTCGAAAGCCGGCACCACCGCACGTTGATTTTCGAGGAGCTATTCGCGCTTCAGATCGGAATGGTCTTGCGCAAAGAAGAGCGTAAACGCACTGCCGGTATCGCGATGCCGCGTGCGGATGGACGCATCGCTGCGTATCTCGAACGTCTGCCGTTCGAGCCCACCGGCGCTCAGCGGCGTGTGATCGGCGAGATCGCTGACGACATGGCCGCTTCTCAGCCGATGAATAGGCTGGTGCAGGGCGATGTCGGCTCAGGTAAGACGGTCGTCGCGTTTGCCGCCGCGCTGCAGGCGGCGGCTGCCGGGCGCCAAGCCGCGCTGATGGCTCCAACTGAACTGCTCGCCGAGCAGCACGCCAACACGATGCGCCCTTGGGCCGGCCAGGAGAAGCTCCAACTCGCCTTACTCAGTGGTAATCTGCCTGCCGCAGAGGCATGCCGGGTGCGCAGCGCGGTCGCGGCCGGTGAAGTCGACATCGTCGTTGGTACGCACGCGCTCGTCCAGGAGAGCACCGAGTTCGCGCGGCTGGGGCTGGCTATCGTGGATGAGCAGCACCGCTTTGGGGTCATGCAGAGGGCCGCCCTGAAAGGTTCGGATGCCGATACCTTGTTACTTTCGGCAACTCCGATCCCGAGGACACTCTCACTGGTACTGTTCGGCGACGTTGACGTCTCGCTGCTCGACGAGTTACCTCCAGGCCGTAAGCCGGTTACCACTCGGGTGATCCGGGCTAGCGCGCGTGAGCGCCTACACGAGCGCATGGCGGCTGCGATGAAGCGCGGCTCGCAGTGCTACATCGTCTATCCATTGGTCGAGGAGTCCGAGGCGATGGATCTTGCCGATGCGACCTCGATGGCCGAAGAACTGCGCAAGACTTCATTTCACGGGTTCAGCGTCGGGTTGCTGCACGGTCGCATGAAGAGCGTCGAGAAGGACGCAGTCATGCGCTCGTTTCGTGCCGGCGAAATAGATTGCCTGGTTGCCACCACGGTGATCGAGGTCGGTATCGATGTCCCCAACGCGACGATCATGGTTATCGAGCATCCCGAGCGGTTCGGCCTCGCCCAACTCCATCAACTGAGAGGACGGGTCGGGCGTGGCCAGGAAGAGTCGTTTTGCTGTCTGGTGGCCGATCGCAGTCTCGGTCCGGACTCTTACGAGCGACTGCGTATTCTCGAGTCAACTCCGGACGGTTTTGATGTTGCAGAAGCGGATCTCAAGCTGCGTGGTCCCGGCGAATATCTCGGCACCCGTCAGGCCGGCGCCCCGGCGTTTCGCGCCGCGAACTTGGTACGTGACGCAGCCCTGCTCGAGCAAGCGCGCGACGAGGCGGCAAAGTGGTTATACAAGGATCCGCGCTTGGAACGCGACGAGTCGCGGGCGTTGCGCAGCGCGATCGAGAGACGCTTCGGCGACAAGCTCGATCTTGCCGCGGTCGGCTGACCTAGCGGCTGTTCACGGCAGGGGGAAGACACCGGTGACGACGATCAGCCCTTGCGCGGGTGTGACGGGAGCGAAGTCTTCGTCGACAGCTTCGATGACTCGTATGCTGAAGTCTCTCGGGGTAGGTGCTCGGACAGCGGCGCGCATGACGCACGTGGTGACGACCAACGGTGCGTTTAGGACGTCGACAGAAGCGACTCCGATACGCAGCAGTTTCGCGCGATCGCATCCCGGCTGACCCGGTGCCGTACAGTTGTTGAAACCCATGATAGCCGTCATCTCCGCACCGGCCGTGCACTGAACCGCACCGCCTTGTCCTTGAAAACTCCCTGGCGCGCGTGCGTAGTCGACCTCGAACTGGATCGAAGAGACGGCCGCTGTCGATGCCAACGCAATCTCGACGCCGTAGCGGTCACCGTCGACGCATCCGCTGCCGGCGCAGCTCACGCCGGGATTGTTCGGGAGCGTAGGCGTTGTGACCGGTACGAAGGTCGTCGTGCTCGATGCCGGGAGTTCGGCGCAGTCTACCGCTGAGACAATGACACCGAGACCCGGTTCGTCGGTCCTGCCGTTGGAGAAGAACGTAACCGACGGATTGAAACTGTCCTCGGCAGCACGGCGGTAGGTACGGAACCGGCAGACCGCGAGGTCGTTGGCTCCGGCACGAACGGCGTTGGAATCGAAATTTACGCGTAAGACTCGTTGGTCGTAACTGCAATGCGTGTCGTCAGAGGTGCACACGCCGTCGCTGGTCAGAACGTGCGCCCCGGGGGCAGTCGCTCGGCACGAGTTGGCCGTCTGGTTTTCGCCGTAGCCCAGGCCTGCGGGGTAGACGATGTCGAAGGAGAAATCGCGGAAGGCGGTTTCGCCCTTGCTGCGCAGATACACCTCGCAGCTATGGGTTGCGGGAAGGCGCCCGGCCAGCATGCCACCTGAGGCGGATACCGTTGCGTTGTCAGATGCTGCGGCCGAGCCATCGCCGCAGCCTTGCATCGATAGCGTCGCGGCGATCAGCGCGATGCAATACAGACCGGCGAGCACGCGGTCTAGGGTGTGCCACTCTTCGTGGGCACGCACCTTCCATCCGTTGCGTATTTCTAAGTTGACTGAGTGAGGAGAAACCCGCTTCACGATGGCGTTGACTGTTGCGCCATCGTGACCGGGCAACAAGACCCGACCGGGGGGCAAACGCGCGATCGTTACAGTTTCGACAGTTCCACCGGTAATTTCGACCAAGTGCTTGCGGAACCAATTGTAGGAGCGTGTGTAGAGTGCGAATCGGTAATCCAGCGCCGCACAGGCGGGAGCAGGGTCCGGGCGGCGAAGGCGCGCCCGGTGTCCTTGCGGGTGCGACCAGGCCCGCGGAATCACCGGCACACCGAGGGCGACTTATGTGCCGGCTCCGTCCTTTGGATCGTCAGTCTCCCACACGTAGCGGTCGTGAAGCCTGACCGGCGGGGTTGCGACGCCCCGCAAGCGAAGATTGAGCATCTCGACGAAGACCGAGAATGCGAAGGCAAAGTATATGTAACCCTTGGGTATGTGGCGGTCT
The DNA here is from genome assembly GCA_029262415.1 of Deltaproteobacteria bacterium. Taxonomy (GTDB): domain Bacteria; phylum Desulfobacterota; class Binatia; order UBA1149; family JAJCZL01; genus JAJCZL01. The sequence goes on from JAJCZL010000078.1 coordinate 45,731, forward strand.
AGGCCGTCGGCGATCAAGGCCATGCCTATGAGCAACAGAAAGCTCAGCGCCAATACCGTCACGGTGGGGTGACGTTCGACAAACTCGCCGACGGGACGCGCAAAGAACATCATGAGGATTACCGCGAGTACGACCGCGGCGATCATGATTCCGAGCGCTTCGGCCATCCCGATCGCGGTGATCACCGAGTCGAGTGAGAATACGATGTCGAGTATCATGATCTGCACAACCGTGGCTGCGAAGTCGGATGGCGTGGTGCCTGCATGGCCGTGCTGCTCGCCCTCGAGTTTGTCGTGGATTTCGTAGGTGGCCTTGGCGATGAGAAACAGCCCGCCGACGAGCATGATCATATCGCGCCCGGATATCTCGTTTTCCAGCATGGTAAACAGAGGCGTGGTTAGGCGCATCACCCATGCGATTGAGGCCAGCAGGGCGATCCGCATGAACATTGCGCCGAACAGGCCTAAGCGCCTGGCACGCTCGCGCTGCGCGGCGGGTAGTTTGGAGGCGAGGATAGAGATGAAGATGATGTTGTCGATGCCGAGGACGAGTTCGAGTCCGGTCAGCGTAGTGAGTGCGACCCAGGCGTGGGGTTCGGTGATCCAGTCCATTGGCCCCCTATAGCGACGCGCCCGGTCGGGCTCAATTGCCAAGAACTTGCCTCGCGGCGAGGCATCGTGCGATGCTGGCTCGGGGATGGGTCGCCGCGGGTTGGCCGGGACGATCGTTGCAGCGAGCGAGGTGTGAAGGATGTCGGAAGAAAACGGACTGATTGCGGCTTTTGTCCTGGACGGCAAGGGCGGGGCACGTGAACTCGACTGGGAAGGGGTAGCGGCCTGGACGCCGGGTGACGGCGTGTTGTGGGTCCACCTCTCGCGTGCGGCCGAGCAAGCCCAGAACTGGGTTCGTGAGCACAGTGGATTCGATCAGTTTGGCGCCGGCATGCTTTTGGAAGAGGACAGCCGACCGCGGGTCACAGCCCACGACGGAGCCCTCTTCGTCAATCTGCGCGGCGTCAATCTAAATCCGGGAGAAAACCCCGAGGATATGGTCGCCTTGCGGATGTGCATCGAGAGCCGTCGAGTCGTTACCAGCCGCACGCGGAAATTGATGGCGGTCCAAGAGGTTCGCGACAACTTGGCGCAGGGTCTCGGCCCTAAGGACGCGGGCGAGATACTTGTCGACCTTGCCGCTGGGCTTGTTGAAAGGATGGGCCCAATCGTATCCGACCTCGACGATAAGGTCAGCGACCTCGAAGACAAACTCATAGATACGGGTTTGTCGGAGGTACGCGCAGTGCTCGGATCCTTGCGGCGTCAGGCCATCGCGCTGCGCCGCTACCTGGCACCTCAGCGCGACGTGATGGCGAGGCTTCAAACCGAACGGACCTCACTGCTGGAGGAGACCGAACGCTACCACTGTCGGGAGATTGCCGACCGAGTCACGCGCTACGTCGAAGATCTTGATGCGGTGCGTGAACGTGCCGCGGTCATCCAAGAAGAGGTCCAGTCGCAGTTGTCCGACCGGCTTAACGCGAACATGTACCTGCTCTCGGTGGTTGCTTCGATTTTCTTGCCGCTCGGCTTCATCACCGGGCTGTTCGGAATCAATGTCGGCGGCATGCCGGGTGTCGATAGTGACAGCGCGTTCACCGTTGTGACTGTTTCTCTGGTAGTGCTGGTGCTCATACAGATCTGGGTTTTCCGCAAAAAGAAGATCATCTGAGCCTCAATCCGGCTCACCGCGCCGCATTGACTTGACAGCCCGAGGCGATGGTGGCGCTATGAACGCTCCGGGCGTTTGGGCCGCCCGTCTACGGTATCGCAGGCCGCTCGGAAGACGGCTCGCTGCGGGGGAGAGGGTTGGAGAGTGAAGGTAGCGTTCTTAAAACCGCCGATCGGCGGAATTCTCGGTCTTGAAATGTTGACCTTCGTCGAGCCTCTCGGGCTCGAATGCGTGGCCGGTGCCCTTGAACCAGACGGTCACGAGTGTCTCATCGTCGATATGCGAATCGACGGCGAATCGGTCGGCATGGATAAATGCATTCGCTTCGAGCCCGCTATCGTCGGCCTCCAGTGCAACTTCACCACCGAGAGGAACCGCACCATGGTGCTCGCCCGTCGCGTGCGTGAGGTGCTCCCCGATGTGTTCATCGTGGTGGGTGGTCACGATGCGGCACGCGACCCGGCGTGGTTCAGCAATCCCGTTGTCGATTGCGTGGTCGTAGGTGACGGAGAGGTTATCATCCCGGCGCTCGTTGATGCGGTTGAACGCGGCGGCTCGCTTGCCGAGGTGCCGGGCATCGCTGTGAACGGCGCGACAGGGCAACAGCACACCATGCCGGCGCCCAACCGAGGGCCTCTCGACGAGCTGCCGATGCCCGCCAGGCATCTAATCAAAGACTACGCGAGCGAATACTACATCAACTTCCGCAAGCCGCTCGCGTTGCTCGAGACCGCGCGCGGTTGCCCCTATCGCTGTAATTTTTGCTCGGTCTGGAAGTTCCACGAGAAGACCTTTCGCGAGAAATCCTGTGAGCGGGTCATTCAAGAGCTCGAACAGATCGATGCGCCGAACGTCTTCATTGTTGACGATATTTTCTGGCTGAACCCGCGTCGTGGGCTGGAGATGGCCCAGCAGCTCAAGGCCTCGGGGATTCGCAAGTACTACACCGTGCAGACGCGGACCGACATTATTGTTCGCCATCCGGAATTGATCGAGGCGTGGGCCGAGTGCGGTGATCTCGCGATCTTTCTCGGCGTCGAGAGCGTCAGCGACGAAGGGTTGATGGCAGTCAACAAGAACAACTCGGCAGACAACAACGTGCGCGCGATCAAGATCCTCAAGGACCTCGGCGTCGGGTTCACCTGCAATTTCATTGTTGACCCGGGGTGGGAGCGCGCGGATTTCACTAAACTGCGCGAATGGATTGACCGCAACACGGCCTACAACAGCGGCTTCTCCGTCCTCACGCCGCTACCGGGCACCGACCTTTGGGACTCGGCCAAGGGTAATGTGACGACGCACGATTGGGAGATGTTCGATCTTATCCATACCGTGCTGCCGACCAGGCTGCCGCTCGAAGAATTCTACGACGAGTACGCGAAGCTGTGGGACTGGTCGCTTCAGGTTCGCTACAAGCACCGCGGCAAGGCCAAGACTTACGTGCAGATGTTGGGCGCGCTCGCCACCGGCAAGGTTAGCTTCAGTGCGATTCGCAACGGCATGAACATCGCTAAGGTCTTTTCCGATCCCAAGACCTTCCTCGAAGCGCACAAGAACCAGTCGCCACCGTCGGCGGAGATGCCCGAGGCCTCCGTGCCCATTGTGGCGACAGTCGCGGCTGGTGCCTCCGGTCGAACCGTCGCAGCTGGGGCGGCGCCGGCGGGCCCGGCAAGCGCGCAGGCCGACAAGAAATCGACCGTCGAAGCGGGCGCAGGCCCGGCCGTTTCCGCCTGAGTCTGCTTGACTCGATCCGACTTAAACAGGGGCTTGGTTGAAAGCCGCCCGGGTTGAAATATAAAGGTCGGCTAGACCTTTTCGGTCCGGGACAATGCACACTGCTGACGTAACGCGCCTGCCGCCTTGGGTGGCGAACAAAACCGGACTCCTCGGTCCCGGCAACGACCTTAAGCGCCGTCTGCGCCGCGCAAAGCTCGTCACGGTGTGCGAAGAGGCGCGCTGCCCGAACCTCGGCGAGTGTTTCAGCCGCGGCACCGCCACCTTCATGATCCTTGGCGACACCTGCACCCGTCGGTGCGGTTTCTGTTCGGTCAAAACCGGTCGTCCGTCGGCGCCCGAAGCCGACGAGGCGAATCGTATCGCCGAGGCCGCCGCTGTGATGGGATTGCGTTATGTGGTGCTCACTACGGTCGCCCGCGATGATCTCGAAGACCAAGGAGCAGGGCAGTTCGCACGTTGTATCTCCGCGCTTCGCACGCGCATTCCGTGGGTTGAGGTCGAGGTGCTCAGCGCAGATCTTGGCGGCAGATGCGATCTCATCGGCCGCGTCATCGAGGCGCGGCCCGAGGTGTTCGGCCACAACGTGGAAACCGTCCGCCGGCTTACACCCTCCGTGCGCGGTCGCGCCGGCTACGAAAGATCTTTGCAGGTGCTACACACGGCAGGTCTACTAGCCGCAAATCTCGACGACGGCCGCACGCAGGTTAAGACCGGTTTGATGGTCGGGCTCGGGGAAACCAGAGCCGAGATCAGCGAGACGCTCGCCGAAATACACGCGACCGGCTGCTCGCTGCTGACGGTTGGGCAGTACCTGCGACCGACGCGAGAGCAGATGCCTGTCGATCGCTACGTGGAGCCACGCGAATTTGATGAGATCGCGGTTGAGGCGCGCGAGATCGGGTTCAAAGAGGTCGCTTCAGGTCCCTTGGTGCGGTCGTCGTACCGCGCCGATCGTCTGTTCGCTGCAGCTGCGGCTGCAGCGCCGTCAGCGGCTGCTGCTGCGACGGACAACACGGGAGCGGCGGGCTAGGTTCAATCAACAACCGGTCCGCCGCGTTGAGCCTCCTCGCTCTCGCGGGGAGGCGCATCAGCGGTGCCGACCGGGCCGGAGGAATGGAATGTCAACAGAGTTCAAACGAATGCAGCGCCTGCCACCCTACGTGTTCAACGTAGTCGGTGAGCTAAAACAGCAAGCTCGCCGCAGAGGCGAGGACATTATCGACTTCGGGATGGGTAATCCCGACGGCGCTACTCCTGCGCACATCGTGGCCAAAGCCGACGAGGCGTTGCACAAGGCCAAAAACCACCGCTACTCGGTTTCGCGCGGCCTATACAAGCTGCGCCTTGCCGCCACCGCTTGGTACCAGCGTAAGTGGAATGTCGATCTCGACGCCGACACCGAAATGATCTGCACCATGGGAGCGAAAGAGGGGCTTGGCCATCTGGTGCTCTGCGTGATCGGGCCAGGCGACTCAGTGTTGTGTCCGTCGCCGACCTATCCGATCCATCAGTATTCGGCGATCATAGCGGGCGGCGATCTTCGTCACGTGCCGCTCATCCAAGGCGAAGACTTCTTTCAGTCGCTCGTCGATTCGATGCGCGACGCATGGCCGAAACCGAAGCTGCTGATCATCAGCTTTCCCTCCAACCCGACCACTGAAGTGGTGACTCTGGAGTTCTTCGAAAAGGTCGTCGAGTTTGCGCGTGAACACGAACTGCTGGTGATCCACGACAACGCGTACGCGGAGTTAACCTTCGACGGTTACGAAGCGCCGAGCTTTTTACAGGTGCCGGGTGCGCGCGAAGTCGGGGTGGAGATCTACACGCTGTCGAAAACCTACAATATGCCCGGATGGCGTATCGGATTTGTTGCCGGCAACAAAGAAATGATTGCTGCGCTATCGCGTCTGAAGTCCTATTACGACTACGGTATGTTCGCGCCGATCCAGGTTGCGGGGATCGAGGCGCTGAACGGACCTCAGGACTGTGTCGCCGATATCTGTGAGATCTACAGGCAACGGCGCGACGACTTGGTCCGCGGGCTCGGGCGCATCGGCTGGGACGTCGCGCCGCCGAAGGCGACGATGTTTGTATGGGCGCAGATCCCCGAGGAGTTCCGCGCCTTGGGGTCGCTCGAGTTCACCAAATTGCTATTGAAAGAAGCCAAGGTTGCGGTGTCTCCTGGTATCGGCTTCGGACCCTACGGCGATGACTTCGTACGCTTCTCGCTGATCGAGAACGACCATCGCACACGGCAGGCGATACGCGGAATTAAGAACGTACTCGGTGGGGCGGGGGCATAAAGATGGTGGCGCGGAAAAAACAGGTAGGCGTCGGTCTGATCGGCTTCGGCACGATCGGAACCGGTGTGGTGAAGATCCTGCGCGACCACGCGCGTGACATCGAGGCTCGTCTCGGCGCGCAACTAAAACTCGTGCGCATCGCCGATCTCGACACCCGGACAGATCGCGGCGTGCGTATGGATAAGGGCGTGCTAGGTAAGGACGCGCATGGCCTGATCGACGACTCTCGCGTCGATGTCGTGGTCGAACTCATCGGCGGCACCGAGCCGGCGAAGTCATTCATTACGCGCGCTTTGCTGCAGGGCAAGGCTGCGGTGACCGCGAACAAGGCATTGCTCAGTGTGCACGGGCTCGAGCTCGCCAAGATCGCAGAAAAACACGGAGCGTTGCTCGGCTACGAGGCCAGCACCGGCGGTGGCATTCCGATCATCCGCAGCATCCGCGAGGCGCTGGCCGGCGACCGTAACCGCGAGGTCTACGGGATCGTCAACGGCACCGCCAACTACATTCTCTCGCAGATGACCAAGGGTGCCGGCAGCTTCGACGAAGTACTGGCGCGCGCGCAAGCGATGGGGCTGGCCGAAGCCGATCCGACATACGACGTTGACGGCATCGACTCGCTGCACAAGCTGGCAATTCTTGTCGCCGTAGCCTTCGGGAAGAAAATCAACCCCGCACGGGTTCACGTCGAAGGGATTCGCCACATCAGCACTGCCGACATCGCCTATGCCACTGAGTTTGGCTACACGATCAAGCTGCTCGCCGTTGCCCGTGACACCCCGGTTGGGGTCGAGGCGCGTGTGCACCCGACGATGGTGCCCAACTCGCATCTGCTATCGCAGGTCGGCGGGGCGTTCAATGCCATCGCTTTGCAAGGCGACGCGCTCGGTACCTCACTCTACTACGGCCAAGGGGCCGGCATGATGCCGACCGCGACCGCAGTGGTTGCCGATGCGATCGACGCTGCACGCTGCGTTTTGGGGCACCGGGCGCCTTCGGTACCGCCGTTTGGGCGGCCTGCGCGCGAAATTCGTGTCGCCAAGGTGCTACCGATGGCCGATTTGGCCCATGAGCATTACGTTCGCTTCAAGCTCGCGGATAAGCCCGGAGTTTTGGCGAAAATTACCGCTATACTGGCCAAGGAAGAGATCGGGATTGCCACTGTCGCACAACACGAAGAGCGCGCCGTGCGTGGTGCTGTGCCGGTGGTGATCCGCACGCACCGGGTCGTCGAGGGCGCGCTCAAACGGGCCCTTAACCGCATCGACGTGCTGAAGGACTGCCGTGCCAGGCCGGTGTCGATCCGAGTCGAAGAAAGATTGGGAGAACGAAACTGAAATGAGTTGGGCCGGAGTAGTCGATCAATACCGCGCGCGATTGCCCGTGGGTGACACGCAGGCGGTGACCTTGCACGAGGGCAACACGCCCTTGATAGAGGTACCGCAATTGGCGCGCGAGATCGGGCTCGACGCCCGCGTGTTTGTGAAGTACGAAGGCTTGAACCCGACCGGGTCCTTCAAAGACCGCGGCATGACGGTTGCGATTACGATGGCGGCAGCCGCAGGTTCGCGCGCCGTGATCTGCGCGTCGACCGGTAACACCTCTGCCGCTGCCGCGGCCTACGCCGCGCGCGCCGGCATGAAGGCTTTTGTGATTGTCCCCGAAGGAAAGATTGCGCTCGGCAAACTCTCGCAGGCGTTGATGCACGGAGCGCAAGTTCTCGAGGTTAAGGGCGGCTTCGACGAGGCGTTCGAAGTTGTCTCTGGTGTTGCCGAGGCGCGGCCCGTCACGGTCGTCAACTCGATCAACCCGTATCGTCTGCAAGGCCAAAAGACCGCGGCGTTCGAGATCTGCGATACGCTCGGGCGGGCGCCCGATTTCCACATCTTGCCGGTCGGCAATGCCGGCAACATCACCGCTTATTGGATGGGCTACAGCGAGTATCACGACGAGGGGATCACCTCCTCGCGACCGCGAATGATGGGTTTCCAGGCTGCCGGCGCAGCCCCGATCGTAGAAGGCAGGCGCGTTGAGAAACCCGAAACCGTGGCTTCTGCGATTCGTATCGGCAACCCGGTTAGCTGGAAACAGGCCGAGGCTGCGCGTGATGAATCGGGTGGAGCGATCAATGCAGTCACCGATGAGAAGATTCTCGACGCCTACAAGTTGCTGGCCGCCACCGAAGGAGTCTTCGCAGAGCCCGCCTCGGCAGCCTCGATTGCGGGACTCATCGCACTCCATGAGGAGAAGGTCATCAGTGCGGGTGCGACCGTTGTATGCACGCTGACCGGCCACGGACTCAAAGACCCGACCACCGCCATCGACGTCAACGGCGGGTCGACCAAGATTCCCGCCGACGTCGCTACGGCCATCAAGGTCATGGGCCTCTAGTCAAGGAGTCAGGCCCACTTTGCAAGGGTTGACAAGACGGCGCGCTGCCCGGACGCTGGAGCTCAGAGGCGACGGATGAAGTACGTAGTGATCCAGGGCGACGGGATGTCGGACTTTCCCGTCGAGTCACTCGGAGGGCTTACCCCTCTCGAGAAAGCCCACACGCCAAATCTTGATCGACTGGCCGCCGAAGGCCGCTTCGGGCTGGTGCGCACTATTCCCGTGGGACTTCCGCCGGGCACCGATGTCGGTACGATGTCGATTCTCGGCTACGACCCAAGCAAGTTCCACACCGGCCGTTCTCCGATCGAGGCCGCGAGCATGGGGATCGATCTGGCCGACGACGATGTCGCATTCCGCTGCAACCTGATCACACTCGACGGCGAAGGTGACGCGGCGGTGATGAACGACTTTACCGCCGGCCACGTGAGTTCAGGGGATGCGTCTGAGATCATCGGCGCGCTCGAGGATGGGCTCGGTGGCAGCGACGTCGAGTTCCATCCCGGCGTCAGCTATCGCCACTTGATGGTATGGCACGGCGGTGAAGCGGCGATGGCAACGACGCCTCCCCACGACATCACCGATCAGAAGGTCCTGCCACATCTCGCCTCCGGCAAGGGCAGCGAACGGCTCCACGAGCTGATGACCGCAGCGCGCAAGATCATAAAGGGGCACCCGGTCAATGATCGGCGGGAAGCACGCGGTGAGAAACGCGTAACCGATATCTGGCTTTGGGGTCAGGGGCGCCGTCCGTCCATACCGACGCTGACCGAACGCTACGGTCTGCGTGGCGGTGTAATCACCGCCGTCGATGTCGTCGCTGGGCTTGGTCACCTGGCCGGGTTTGAGCGTATCAACGTTCCCGGAATCACCGGCTTCGTCGACACCAACTTCAAGGGTAAAGGTGAGTACGCCTTGAACGCACTCGAGAAATTCGATCTCGTCTTCGTCCACGTCGAGGCCCCCGATGAGTCCGGGCATATGGGTGACGCAGACCTTAAAGTGAAATCGATCGAAGAACTCGACGAGAAGGTTATCGGTACGATTTTGAACGGCATCGACCGCTACGGCGACTGGGTGATGATGGTATTGCCCGACCACGCCACCCCGGTTTCGACTAAGACCCATTCGGCGGATCCGGTTCCGTTCGCTATAATGGGCTCCAGCGAGGCGGTGGGAAGCGGACACGCATACGGCGAACGTGAGGCCGTGTCGACGGGCGTACTGATCGACGACGGATATACCTTGCTCGACCGTTTCCTCAGCAACACGTGGAAAGAAATCTAGCCCTAGAACTGTGCCGCGTTACCGAAGCTGCAGCCCTGGCCGCTGCGCGCGAGAACGGACGTGGTGATGAGATGGCGCCCGAGCGCGCTGCCGTCGAAGCCATTAAGCTGGTGTTCGATACCATCGGGGTACGCGGCCGGGTGGTTGTCGGCGGCACTCAGTACGGCGATGAGCTAGCTGTCGGCCACGACCTCGGTGGTCCCGACGCACCTCACGAGGCCGACATCGCCGTCAACGCGGTCGAGGGCGGTATCAGTTGCGCTCTAGGCGGGCCGAATGCGATGTCGGTGATGGCGCTTGCGCCGCGCGGTGGTTTTCTGAACTGCCCGCCCAACACCTATATGGAGAAGATCGCGACCGTCGGCGTCGCTGCTGGCGAGGTAAGCCTCGATAAGAGTCCGGCCGAAAATCTCAAGGCCTTGGCCAAGCTCAAGGGGGTCTACGTCGAAGATCTGACGGTGGTCATCCTTGACCGTCCGCGTCACGACAGCTTGGTAGATGCCGTGCGCACCGCCGGCGCGCGCGTCAAGCTAATTCCCCACGGGGATGTAGCTGCAGCGATGGCCGCTGCCCGTGATGACTCGGGTGTCGATCTACTGATGGGCACAGGGGGTTCGGCGCAGGGCGTTCTTTCGGCTGCAGCAATCAAGTGTATGGGTGGCTTTATGCAATGTCGCTTCCGGCCGCGCAGTCAGGGAGAAGCCAACGCGCTATACGCCTGTGGGGTGAACGACGTCGATGTCATTCTCGACAGCGAAGCGATGGCTCAAGGAAGCGTCCTGGTCGCGGCGACCGGTGTGACCGACGGTGAATATCTGCGCGGGGTTCGGTTCTTCAAAGGGGGCGCGACCTCCAACTCGGTGGTCATGCGCTCGGCGAGCGGCACCGTGCGTCTTTTAGACACCCGCCACAAGTTCGACTACCGACCTGACTACAAGTAATCGGTGGCAACCGGAGACTGCCCCAAGACTGCTCAAAGTTTCAGAGGCGCTAATGTAGACTCGTCGGCATGAGCGAGGCGGAGCGTCTCGAAGGTCAGCGGCGAATGGGCATTGGTATGCAGTGCGTTTAACCTGCGGCGGCTGATAGCCTTGGCGCCGGCTCCAGCATGATGCGAGTGGCTCTACAGGCGTTCGCAAGATGAGAGACACCGTCAATGACAGGCCAGGCTGCACATTCCGCGCGGAATGTGGAACCTCCATGACCCGCCGCGCAGCCTTGCTCGACGATCAATTGCCAGCGCCGTCGAAGAAGTCCTTGAAGCCGGCGGGCAGATAGGGTCCGATACTTACCTGCTCGAGTACGCCGATGCCGGTTTGTCTCCCGTCGCTTGCTCGCACGACTTGTTGCACGTGTAGATTCATCGGCGCGAGCATGTCGAGCGCCTTCGGGTCGAACGATTCGTGTCCGGTCGCCAACTCGCCTTTCCACATCCCTTGGCCCCACTCGGGATGGGAGTATCCCAGGCCCTTCATCTGGAACTTGAGAATCGGCTCAAGCGCGATCGTGCGGGTATCGCCGTTAAGACAGATCAGGTCGATCTCGGCAGATGCGGCCAGCCGTGTCCCCTGTACGTAGGTAATGCGATGGTGCGCAGTCGCCATGCGCTCGTCGCGCCCGTCTTGCACACCAGGAATCTCAGTTTCGGTTGCGTAGAGTGGGGCTACAAGTGCCTCTCTGACCAGCGCGTTGCCGCGTTCGCCGTCAAAGAAGATTGCATGTGAGATATGGTCGTCCCAGAACAGCGGAGCCCACAAGAAGAACATCCCGTCCGGACGCGCCGGCGCGCCCCCCGTTTCCGGCTCTCCGACGCGACGCACACCCCAAGATCGATCCTTGGTGCCGCGGCAAACCTCATCGTCTACTTTAATCTCTCCGTCGGGATGACTGACGACACCGCTCCAGCGGCCGAACTGGTCGAACCGCGTTGCGTCCATTACGCGGCGCGCTCCCGACCAGAGCATCTGCCGCGCCTCTTGAATCGAAGCCGTTCGTGCCGAGAAGGTGAGGTCGCATGAGATGCCGCTTTCGTTGTCGTCCAAGATCACCCGCGTTCGGCGCATCGGCTCGACTACCTCGATACGGAGCGGGCCGACCCGCATGTCGGTGCGTTCACTCGGCGCGCGCCGCGAACCGAAAAAGCAGTGTTGCCGCGAATCCGGCTCTACGACACTGAACGCACCGTCCAAGATGCCGCGATGCGGATACACGGCCATTCCGACTGCGAAGTAGTAAGAGCCGTCCGCGGCGTAACCGTTGAACCAGGTACGATCATAAGCGTTACGATCGCTCGTCTGAGGATGGGCGAGCGGCTCGGGCGTTTGATGAACAGGGAAGTCATCTAGCTTGTTAAGCATTGGCAATCCTCGATGTGTATTCTCGTAGGTAGGTAGCTGGAGCACGGTGAGGTGGCCGAGCTGCCGCAACTCGATCGGGAGCGCGTCAGTGTCGTGCTCGCGGATGATAGCAGGTGGTCGGGGCTACGCTGTCCGTCGTCAGCTTCCGCGACTTGAAGGTCGTAGCCGGTCGAACCGGCAGCGCGAATTACCTGCCCGACCATTTCGGCGGCCGCTTTTCGGCGAAGGCTTTGGGACCTTCTTTAGCGTCGTCCGAGGCGAATACCGCCGCTTGCACGGGAGCCTGCAACTTCCAGAACTCTTTTTCGGTGAGTCCTTGGGTCGCTTGAATCAACTGCTTGGAAGCCGCGACGGCGAGCGGTGCGTTCTTCGCGACACGCGCAGCGAGTTCGAGCGCGACATCGACTGCGCCGCCCTTGTCGACCAGGCGTGCTACCAGGCCGTAATCGGCGGCTTGTTCCGCGGTGATCGGGTCGGCAGTGATGGCCATCTCCATGGCTTTGCCGTACCCGACGCGCGCGGGCAGGCGGAGCAGTCCGCCGGCAGCGGCGAACAGGCCGACACCGGCTTCAGGGATGCCGAGCTTCGCGCCTTTTGCAGCCACCAACAAGTCACAGCTCAACGCCAACTCCAGACCGCCGGCGAGGGCGAACCCTTCGATGGCGCCGATCAGCGGTTTCTTAGAACCATGTATGATGAACTTCATCATCGGGCCAATGTCTTCGCCACGCGCGAAGGCTTTGAGGTCCATCCCTGCACAGAAGCCGCGACCTGCGCCGGTTAGCACGGCAGCCGTTAAACCCGGATCGTTCTCGAGTTCTTCGATTGCAGCGACCAAGCCTGACGACAGCGCACCGTTGATCGCGTTCATAGCGTCAGGACGGTTCAGCGTTATCAGTAACACCCGATCGCGTCGTTCGGTCAGTACTGCTGCTTGTTCACTCATGTTGTTGCTGGGGTCGTTATCCGAGTTGGGTTGAACACAGGCGATTCCATTGGTGATACCAGGAGTAGGGCACGGTGGGCGTCAAGCGCCAGGTCGCCCGTTGTCTCGCTCCCAAGCGCGGAGTCTGATGTAGATCAGAAGCATGAGCAGGCCGATCATCAGGATGGAGCCGTACAGTTCCAGCCGACGGGTTTTATAATCCTCGCGTGCAGTGTCGATGAAGCCTGCCATTTCGGCGGCGACGGCGTCGCCTTCGCCGGCTATCTCGGCGAAGCGGTCACGGTCGAAGGCGTGAATGGTCGACCTGGAACGCTTGAGCGCGTCGCCGAGGCGCTCGAGTCCGGCTTCCATTGGTTCGACGTCGAGTCCGCGCTTGGCGAGGCGCTCGATCTCGTGCTCAGCCTGTTCAGCGGCCGCAGACATGGATGCAATCTTCAGGAAGAATTTTTCGGCGGTGGCTGAACACTCCTTCTCGGGAGTGGAGAATTTGTCGTGGCAGCTCACACAAAGCTTGCTTTTGCTCGGGTCGAGCATCGAGTCGGAAGTTTTTGAGATGTCGTGATTGCCGTGGCACGTCACGCACTCCGACCACCCATGCTTGTCGAAGGCGTCTTTGTGGTTACTGCCGTCGAACAGCATCGCGTTGGCTGCATGACAGCTCCGGCAGGCATATGAGGCCACGCCGCTTTCTGCGGACGCCGATGTGTGGCCTCCGTGGCAATCGTTGCATGTCGCCGCTGCTAGGTCACCGCGCTCCATCAGAGCACGATCGTGAACGCTTCCGCGATATTCTTCGACCTGGTCGGTTGGGACCGGGGTTCCGTCGGCAAGTACAAACCCTTTCATGACCTCCGCGTCACTGTGGCAGGTGCCGCATGTTGCCGCGACGTTGGTCGGATGCGTCGATGACAACGGATTGGATGGCGAAAGGATTCCGTGAACGCCGTGGCAGCTTAAACACTGTGCGGCACGGCTGTCTTTGCCGTCCATTAGGACCAGGCCATGACGGCTCGTACGAAACTTGCTCAGCTGGTCGGTAGGCAGTTTGGGGGCGAGTCGTTGCATGACGGCTGCATCGGCGTGACACCCGCCGCAGAACTCGGGGATCCAGCTGCGGTCTTCGGTCCGCCGTTTCTGACTTGTGGGCCAGGAGGGCGGAAAATCATGGCCCATGTCCTCATGCGGGTCTCCGCCGTGGCAACCGGCACAAGAGATCCCATCTCGAAGGTGGACGTCGGAGGCGTAGTTGCGCAGGTTGAGGTGAAGTGGAGACTCTTGTGCTGCAGGATCGAGTGAGAAAAGTTGGTCGGGACCCTGACTCTCGTAGTCGGTGTGACACAGGAAACAGTTATCCGAGAGGACGATTTCGAGCTTGTCAGAGTTAAATCCGGCTCCCAGAATGGTCGCAATGTGTTCGGCCGAAGTGATCATCTCGTTCGCAACGGCATCATCGAGCAAGGATTTGACCCGCGTCGGCAGTGCTGCGAGCTGCTCACGCGTCTCTTCAGTCAGGACGGGGCGCCCTGCGTCGTCTTTAGAGGCGATCAGCGCGGTCAACGCTTCGCTGACCGTACTGATCGCCTCTCCTTCGTCGGCCCGCGCCGGTGATACAGGGGCGAGTACGCTCCAGAGCACGACGGCGACAGCCGCCACAAGCTTTCGCGGCACGGCGTTCATCCGTTTCGTTCCGCACTTGCCGTCGAGGAGAAGAAACCCCCAGCCAGTGCAAGGCCCAGTGCAATCGCCGCCGTCGAAGCGCCGGCAACAAGGTAGGAGAACCCGAGAATGCCGTGACCGAAGGCGTGCAAGACCGCTGCGAGGCTCAGAATGTAGTAGTGGTGGCCATGCCGGATTGCCCGGAACGCGCTGAACACGGCCGCGACTGCGAGCACGGCCCACGCCGACCACCGAGCAGTGATCAACGCCGCAGCTTCGTCGTGCGCGCCTTCAGGCGCGCCGATGTCCCAGGCCTTGAGGGTGAGGAACAACAGGAAGTAGGCTGCCGCAAAGGCCAGATCGGTGAACATCGGCGACGGGCGGTTGTTTCGAGCGCTTTTGTCCAACCAGGGGATCGCGGCCCAAAACACCATGAGCACGCTGACCAGCAGCAGGCAGAGCTGCGGACCTTCCAGTCCGAGCAGGTGGGGCGGAAACTCCTTGAGGAGTTGGTAGACCCACAGAAAGTACCACTCGGGCTTGATGCCTGGGTAAGCCGGCATCAACGGATCGGCCTTGACGCCCAGTTCCCAGTCGACTCCCGGCAGCCCAGGTCCGTAGGGCACGAACACCGCGAGGCTCAGCAGTACCAGCAAGCAGCCTAGCCACAGCAGCAAGTCGCGAACCGCGAAGGACGGGAAAAACGGCATGCCGGGCGGCGCCTTTGTGGAGCCTACCGGTAAGGCCATTCCCTGGCGCTGTACGAACAGAAGGTGCGATCCGATTAGCGCGATCGCCGCCAGAGGCAATATCACGACGTGCAGCGCGAAGAACCGGTAAAGCGTTGCGATGCTGACGTCGGGCCCGCCGCGTAGCACCTCGAGGATCCACTCGCCCACCAAGGGGACTGACTTGACCGAGTCGGTCCCGACCACCGTGGCGAAATAGGCAAGCTCGTTCCAGGGGAGTAGATAGCCGGAAAAGCCAAAGCCGAGGCTGATCGCGAACAGCAGGTAGCCGCTCACCCAGGTCAGTTCGCGCGGCGGCCGATAGGCTTTGAGGACAAGCACGCTGAACATGTGAATTACCAGCGACACGATCATCAGATGGGCGCTCCAACAGTGGATGGAGCGGATCAGCCAGCCGAAGGGAACCTTGGTAGTAATGTACCGGATGCTTTCGTAGGAGGTGGCTTCGCCGGCCTGGTAGTACATCAGCAGAAGGATGCCGGTAGCGATTTGGATAGCAAAGAAAAAGAGCGTTGCACCACCGAGAAAGTACCAAACCATCGAGTGCGCCCCGATTGGGACCTCTTTATGGCTGAGAAACTGAAACAGTGGTTCCAGCTGGTAGCGGTCTTCCAGCCACGCGCGGAGCCCTGTCGAAGTACGGGCCGGCTTCATGCTGACTCTTGGTGGACAAATACGTTGCCGGCACCGTCCTTCTTGACTATGTAGCGCCCGAGAGGCCTCGGTGGGGGGCCGGAAATGACGCGCCCCTGCTCGTCAAAACGTGCGTTGTGGCACGCGCACCAGACCACCGACTCCTTCGGAACGTACTGCACTGTGCAGCCCTCATGCGTGCACCTGGCGTCAAGTGCGCGCAGGTTTCGGTCGCCGTCGCGAAAGACCAAAATCCGTTTGCCCGCCGCCGACACGATTGTAAACGCCTCGCGCTCGATGCGTTCGGTTGCACTCGGGCTCAACCGCACCGGCCCGCTGCGGACCGGCGGGGGCGGGGGTTTGAGATAACTCAGAACGGGATACAGCACGCTGCCGATCCAGCCCAACGTTGCCACGCCAAGCAAGCCGTCGAGGAAGCTACGCCGTGTATAGTCGCCGATCACATGTCACCCGCAGTGGTTGTCGACAGCGCGACCGGCAAAGCGCCGACGTTGCGGTCCCTTGTTACTTAGTTAGAGAGAGAACGTAGTCGACGGTTGCGGAGATTTCGGCCGCACTGAGCTTTTCGGCATAGGACTTCATGCGAGTCTTCCCGGTCTTCTCGTCCTTAAGGCCTTCGGTGACAGCCTTGATCATATCTTCGCGACAGAACTTGGCGACGACCTCAGGGGCGGTCAAGTCTTGCACGTGCAGCTTGCTTCCGGCCTTGGTTTTGCCTTTGCCGTCCTCACCATGGCACGACTTACAGTTCTTAGTCCAAAGTGTGGTTGCGTCAATAGCCGGGGCGTTCTTGGTGGCAACGGCCTCGACGGCGTCTGCCGCCGAAGCGGGCTGTGCGGATAACCCGAGCACGACCAAACCAGAGAGCGTAACGAGGGTGAATAGTGTGGTCGACGCTAGGGGCGGGATGCGGGTAGCGGAAGTTTTCATCAGAATTGAGTCTCCAGTGAAAGTGTTACGATTGAGGCCTCGTAGTCGTCCCGGCCACCGGCCAAAACCTCGTCGTTGGTAATATATGCGTAGTTAAAACGCACACGGTTGTGCTCACCCAGCCGACGGTTTAACCCCAAAGATACTCCGTGTTCTTCGGAATCCGAGCCATAGGGTTGACTGAACGCGGAATTGTCCGTGTAGTTGTCAGCCTTGTACAAGAAGTAGCGGGCCTGCACTTCGGTATCCTCGTTGAGAGCTATACCGGAGACCAGCGTCGCGTTCCAATAGTCGTTATTAAAGTCGGTTACCAGTCCGGTTGCTGAGCCTGTCAGTGTGTCTGCGGGGGTGTCGGTCTGACTTTCCGCATAGGCCACATCGGCCTGCACGTATGCGTTGGTGAGCGGGTTCCACGTGGCGTTTAGCCCGATCAGGTTACTATCGATCTCGGCGCTCTCGACCCTTTGTAAAAGGTCCGACCGGTTCAATACTTCCGTCCTCACGCGATCATAGCGGATGGTCATGCGTAGGTCATCCCGGGCGGTCCAAGCGACACGAACGTCTCCGGAATGGGTGCGGCGGTCGAGGTCGCGCAGGAAGGCAGGGAAGCGGTCGCTGCTGTTGTTGGCGGTGGAGTCGATCGGGTGATCATAGTCCGTCTCGCGCTCGCCGTAGCGGTAACGCGCGGCCACGTTGACCCGGCGGTGCGGATACCAAACCGACCCCAGCGTATAGCGTTGGTCGCGCGTATCGCGGTCGGATGTACGATCGATGTCCACGGTGGAGGTGGCCGTCTCCGTCTCAGTCTCGCTAAGATCGCCGTCGGTTTGTTCGAATTCTCCGCGCAGGAACCAAACCCAATTGTCGATGCCGGTATAGCGGAACTCAAGCCGCTGCGCGAGTATCGATGTATCGCTCTTGCTTGAAACCGCCAGTTCCTCCTGGGCGGTGGTCAGTGTCGGCGGGAAGCCGACGGTGGTTTTGCTGAAGTCACTCGCCGCCCAAGTGTCTTCGCCTTCGACCCGCACTGCCGCAATTGCCTTTAGCGAATCGGTCACCTGCAGCATGAGGTTAACCGAGCCGACCTGACGTTTGAGCTCAGTTGCGCCGACCAGATCGATGAACCCCTCATCTAAGATCTGACGGTTGGCGAATAGCGGGTCGAAACCCGCGTTGAAGGAGTTGCCGTAGATACGCGTCCCCGCCAGATCGTTCTTTACCTTGGTGTAGGAATACGCGGTCGACAGGATCGCCTTTTGCTCGTTGAAGCTCGAACTTGAGGAGACGTAACCGTGGTAGAGGTCGGTGGAAACCATATCGCGATGGGTCAGGAAGCGGTCCGGCCCGATCTCGTTGGGCCGCCGGCGCGCGTTTCGTGAGTTGTTGAGATCCGAGCTTTCGTAGCGCAGGCCGAGCCCGAGTTCGGTGTTGCCCAAGGTATGCGAACCCGACAGTTTGACGATGTCGCGCTCCTCATCGACGTCGAGGAAGGTCGGGACGATATTGCGCGTACCTGATGTGCCGGTCAGATTGGTGTCCGCCCACAGCGACGAACTCTTCATGCCGTCGCGGGTGAGCCGGTCGTAACGCAGCGTCAGTTCTGGGATCCCCGGTCGGCGCAGGCCCGCCTCGAACCAAGCCGCGCCGCGATCCAGGGCCAGATCTTCGTCGAAGTAGGAGATGAAGGTGTTGCCCGGCGGAAAGAAACCCCCGGATCCGTCGTACCAGTTTCTGAACTCGCGGTAGCCCGCGGAAACGAACCCGGCATCGGTGTGGTCGTATTTCAGGTCGAGCAGATAGTCGTTGTTGCCGGCGATCGCTCGACCGTTGAGTCGTAGTGTCCCGTTATCGCCGACCAGCCACTCCAGATAGAGATCCTCGACCCCACCTATGGCGTCGTCGTCGATCCGGTTACGTTGTTTGAACTGCGCTTCGTCATTGTTGACCGACGACCCCGTTGCCGACAATACGATGCGCGATGCAGACAGCTCGGTCTCGGCAGCGGCAGGCGCGGCAAAGGCCAGCGCTGCTAAGGTGGCGGCCGCGACGATCCTAGGCAGGCTCGGCGGGTCATTGCGGGATGGATTGAGTGTCATCGTCGAGTGCCTCCGGTAGTCAGAATACCAGTGACGAACTGGTGTTGGATCCATGCACCGCTTCGTGGCACCCGGTGCTCGCGCAGGTCCCGCGCGACAGGAGGTTCGAATGGTTGCGACCGCCGATCAAGATAGTCGTCGAGTCGGTCTGTTCCTGGAAGTGGCATTTCAGGCACAGGGTCTGGTTGCGCTCTGTGAGCATTTTTGGATTCGGCGATCCGTGGGGCCGATGACAAGTGGTACAACCTTCGCGTAGCGCCTCGTGTTCGTACACGAAGGGGCCTCGCTGAGCGATGTGGCACTGTGTGCACGTGTCTCCCTGAGAGGCCATCGCGGTGCCGCCGCCTGCGATCGCCGGGCCTTGGTGCGGCTCATGACAATTCGAGCAAGTCATTCTGCTCGTGGTCAGGCCCAGCGCTCCGCCGGTCACCGGGTGGGTGTACGGCAGCGCGAAATCGGCGCGCTTGTCCAGGTGGCACTGGAAACAGGTTTCGGGCGAGTCCTTGGGGTTGATGATGGTGCCGTCTTCGCCACCACTCTCGGTGTGCAGGCTGCCCGGCCCGTGACAGGATTCGCAACCGATCTCGGTAGCGTTGGCGCTTTCCACGACCAGGACAGCGTGGGTGGCTGTTGAGAAATGCTCAACTTTGTCGGCGTGACAATCCGCGCACTCCTCGGTGCCGACGAATTCCGCGTCTGCAATCTGCGGTGGTGCTACCAGCCGAGGGCCCGCTTGCTGCACACAAGCATAAACCAGCACGGCCAAGGCGATTGCGCCGAGAGCCATCAGTGAACGTGTCATGGATCCTCCCTCTTTCCCGAACAACGACTAGTCGCACGCACCGTTTATCATGACAACTACGCATCCAGCAAGACATGTGCCAGGCGGTTTCGAGTGCGATACGTGAAATCACCGACGCAGAAGGGATTTGGCGATAACTGATTTCCCACTTGTGAGAGACGCCCATAGTCGTGTCTCTCAGAGTCGGGGATTGATAGGCGCGAACCGAGTGGAGATGCGGCTTTCGGGAGCCCGTGTATGGCGGCGCGGCGTCGTGTCGAATGTGAAGAATTGCCGCAACCGAAGTCTGTTTTCCGGTGCGGTCCTGAAGCCTAGCATGACACTTGCAACAGCATTCTTTCTAGGAGCGCGCGGCTGGCTAACACCGAAATTAAGGGTATCACGCCCGCGGGTAGGTGGCGCCACCTGCAAGAGAGACTGGAAGCGGCTGCCGAGCCGTATTTCGTGGGAGTCGTCCGCCACCGGGTCGTTGTCGTCGTGGTTGCAGCGCTGTTGACCGCGGGATTTGCGGCGGGCCTTACCCAGTTACGGATGGACCCGGACAGCGAGGCGTACGTTCCGCAGCACCACCCGATCCGCCGCTTCTGGAACGAAGCCCGCGACAGTTTCGGGATCGGTCGCGAGATTATTGTCGCCGTGGAGGCCGACGGACCTGAGGGGGTATTCACCCCGGAGATTCTTGCCGGTGTTGCCGGGCTGACCGATGCCGTCAAGGAGATCGATGGCGTCAATGAGGGCGACGTCCGCAGTCTCACCGATGCCGAAGCCGTGACCGGAACCGACGATGGTCTGGATATCGAACCGTTCTACGACGAGCCGCTGACCTCGCAGGATCAAGCGCGCTCGGTTCGCGGCAAAGTCTTTGAGAACCCTGTGTACGTTGGCCGTCTGGTCTCTGAGGACGGCTCGATAGCCGCCATTATCGTCAGCGCGGATCAGCAGGGACCGGTGGAGCCGTCGGAGATCTATCGGCGTGTCGCCGAGCGGGTGGCGGCGCACGAGATCCCGGGGACGCGAATTCTGGTCGGCGGAAATCCGGCGATCGAGTACTGGTTCGGGCGCCAGATGGCCGCGGAACTCACCGAGTTGGTGCCGCTTTCGCTTTTCGTCGTGATCGCCGTTCTGTTTTTGTGCTTCCCGAGCGCCACGCCGATGGTACTACTGCGCCGCGCCGCGCTGATCGCCGTTGCTGCGATCGCGTGCTCGTTGTGGTTTTTCGACGATGTTCCTTGGACGAAGGTCGTGCTGGCGGTCGGTGCGGGAACACTTCTAACAGGCCCTGGGGTTGCGTTGCCGACTCTGATCGTGGCGACGTCGGTGGTGTGGACCTGGGGTCTGCAGGCGCTGCTTGGCATGCCGGTCTACGTTGCCGGAACCATGGTGCCGGCTTTGCTGCTCGCTATCGGGTGTGCCGACGGTATTCACGTTCTTGAGCGCTACTACGAGACCGCACGCGAGGGGCTGTCGGCAGAGCAGACCGTCGTCGCCGCAATGTTGGAGGTGTGGCGGCCGGTGGTCCTTACCTCGATCACGACAGCGGTTGGGTTCGGCTCGCTGGTGCTCGGGCGCATGGCGGTCTATCAAGTCTTTGGCTTCACGCTTGCGTTCGGGATTTTGATCGCGATGTTGCTGTCGCTGAGCGTGCTTCCCGCCCTGTTGGCGATGGTGCCGCTGAGCAAGGTTCCGCATCCGCAAAACCGCCGCCGAGAGTTCTTACCCTCGGCGCTCGCCGGACTCGGCGCTTGGATTGAACGCAACCGCATCGGCGTTGTCGGGTCGGGGCTGTTAACCGCGGTTGTCTTCGCGGTCGCATCGGCCTGGCTGTTCGTGGATTACTCCTGGGTCGAGAGCCTGGAACCGAGCACCCCGGCTCTCGAAGCGGACCGCGTGCTGCGCTCCAAGCTTGGCGGAACCATGCCGCTGAATGTGATCGTCCGTGCGCGCGAGCCCGAGGGCATTAAGGATCCGGTGCTGTTGCGCGCGATGGATTCAGTGCTGGACGACCTCGCACGTGACCCAATGGTCGGCGACACGCGTTCGCTGGCCGAATACGTGCGTCGCATGAACAAGGCTATGAACGGGGACCGTCCGGAAGAACTGCGGATTCCCGCTAGCCGCGACCTGGTGGCGCAGTACCTCCTTCTCTACTCGCTTTCGGGCGACGCGTCGGAACTCGACGACATGGTCGACTACGCCTACCAATCGGCGAACCTCTCGGTTCTGTTGCGTACAGATTCCATGAGGGAGGTAGAGCGCGGGATCCTGGAGACCGAGCGACTACTCGACCTGCACGTGCGCAGCCTTGGTGCATCGGCCACCATCACCGGCCCGGCGGTGTTCCAATACACCGTGCTGAACATGATTGTCTCGAGCCAGGTCGCATCGCTGCTCACCGCAGCTTCGCTGGTGTTCGGGTTCGTGTGGTTATTGCTCGGGTCGTTGACGGTAGCGCTCATTTGTATGCTGCCCCCGGTTTTCACTTCGTTGGTCAACTTCGGGGTCATGGGCGCGATCGGCATTCCACTTGGACCCGACCGTGCGATGGTCAGTGCCATTGCTCTCGGCATCGGCATCGACTACTCGATCCATCTGCTCGCACACTTCCGCGACCTCGTTGAACGCGGCGAGGAGGTCGATGCGGCAGTGGTCATCGCCATGCGCACGACCGGTCGTGCGATTCTATTTAATGGGTTGGTTGTCGTAACCGGATTTGCGGTGCTCGGAATGTCGCGTTCACCGACAAACGCTGTTTTCGGATGGATGATCGCGGGGAATATGGCTGTCGCGTGCGTGGCCGCGCTGATACTTGTACCCGCCTGTGTGAGCATCATCGGGCACCTGGACTCGGACGGACGCCGAAGCGTGAGCAGCTTTCCGCGCTCGGTTCGCGCCGCTGCACTGAGCCTTTTTTGCGGGCGCCCCGGCTGAACCCAAGGGTGCCCGCATTAACCCTCAGTCGATGTTTACGTCGAAGGTGCCGTCACTCTCGAGCTCGCCGGCTGCACAAGTAAAGACCGTGTGCACTGTAGCCGCGTCGGCGGGGTTCAACATCGGGCGTCGGTGGGCTGTTCCGCCGGCTACCAGATCAACAGATGGAATGCTGCCCCCACAGCGAGGACGGCCAGGCTGCCTCGTAAGCCGAATGAGACTCCCTTTTTGAGAAGCTTCGGCGAGGTTGTCACCACCGTCGTTTTCAAAGACGACGGATCCGAGGCGACGTAGGCTGGTCACGTCGCGGTCGTTTGGTTATACTCCCAGGTTCCTTTTTAGGAGTGATGAGTGGCCTCTAAACCTGCAAAAAAGCTCGAATCTGAGCCGGTAAAACCTCGATTTTCAACGATTTCCGGCATGCCTGTCGATGAGGTCTACGAGGCCGAAGACCTCACCGTCGGGCCCGGCCGGCCGGGCGAGTATCCGTTTGCTCGCGGCGTTTACCCCTCGATGTACCGTGGAAAGACCTGGACGATGCGCCAGTTTGCCGGTTTCGGGTCGGCTGCAGACACCAATCAAAGGTTCAAGTATCTGTTGAAGGAAGGCACCCACGGCCTCTCCACCGCCTTCGATATGCCTACCCTGATGGGGTACGACGCCGACGCGGAACGCGCGCTCGGCGAAGTCGGGCGCGAGGGCGTTTCGATCTCGACAGTCGAGGACATGGAAGTTCTCTTCGACGGGGTCCCGCTCGAAGAAGTTACCACCTCGATGACCGTCAACTGTACAGCGTCGATCCTGCTCGCGATGTACCTAGTCGTCGCCGAGCGGCGCGGTTTTGACTGGAAGAAGCTGGGCGGAAC
Source organism: Deltaproteobacteria bacterium (assembly GCA_029262415.1). GTDB lineage: Bacteria > Desulfobacterota > Binatia > UBA1149 > JAJCZL01 > JAJCZL01. The sequence goes on from JAJCZL010000078.1 coordinate 69,158, forward strand.
GATCCAAAACGATATGTTTAAGGAGTATATCGCCCAGAAAGAGTGGATCTGTCCTCCCGCACCGGCGCTTCGCATCGTCACCGACATGATTGAGTTCTGCACCGACCAGGTGCCGCGCTGGCATCCGGTTTCGATCAGCGGTTACCACATCCGCGAGGCCGGCTCGACGGCGGTCCAAGAGCTGGCTTTCACCTTGGCCGACGGCATCGGTTACGTGGAGGCTGCGATCGAACGTGGCCTCGACGTTGATGAGTTCGGCCCGCGTTTGTCTTTCTTCTTTAACGTTCACAACGACTTCTTCGAAGAGATCGCGAAGATCCGCGCGGCGCGACGATTGTGGGCACGCATCATGCGCGAGCGCTTTGGTGCCAAGACTGATCGTGCCTGCTTGATGCGCACGCACGCACAAACCTCCGGGGTATCGTTGACCGCGCAGCAGCCGATGAACAACATCGTGCGCGTGTCACTTCAGGCCTTGGCCGGTGTACTTGCCGGCGTACAGTCGCTGCACACCAATTCGATGGACGAGACGCTTGCGCTGCCGAGCGAAGAAGCGGCGACGACCGCGTTGCGTACACAGCAGATCATCGCCGAAGAGAGTGGGGTGGCCAATACCGTCGATCCTCTTGGCGGCAGTTTTGCCGTGGAAGCGCTGACCGAACGCATGGAGCGCGAGGCCGAAGAGATTATCGCGCGTATCGACGACATGGGCGGAATCTTGAAGGCCATCGAGAGCGGCTATCCGCAGCGTGAGATTGCAGATGCGGCGTACAAGTTTCAGCAGGCCACCGATGCGGGCGATTATGTTACAGTCGGGGTCAATGGCTATGAGATGGACGAGAAGTCCGGCGGTACGCTTGAGATTTTGAAGATCAGTATGGACCTTGAGGCCGGTCGCAAGCGCGAGGTTGCCGAGCATAAGGCCGCTCGCGACTCGAAAGCCCTAGCCGCGGCGCTCGCCGACATTAGGAAGGCTGCCGAGGATGGCAGCAATATCATGCCGCCGATCGTCGAAGCGGTTCGCAGAGGCGCGAGCGTCGGAGAAATCTCCAACGTATTCCGCGAAGTATTTGGGGTCTACGGAGATCCCGCATGGTTGTGAGCCGGCGAACAACCATGCGTTCTTGTGTGAGCCGGCGTGAGAACGCGAGCTGGCGAGCGTTCGGAACCGAGCCGCTCGGCGGCGAGGCCGGAACCGAGCCGCTCGGCGGCAAGACCGCGCGAGATCGCACGCCTGAAGGAGTATTTCAGTGTCTGCAAAACTGATCCGAGTATTGGTTGCCAAGCCCGGCCTCGACGGCCACGATCGTGGGGCCAAGATAATCGCGCGTGCGCTGCGCGACGGTGGCATGGAGGTCGTCTACACCGGGCTTCACCAGACCCCCGACATGATCGCCGAAGCGGCGGTGCAAGAAGACGTAGACGCCGTTGGGCTCTCGATCCTTTCGGGCGCGCACATGACGCTGTTCCCGCGGATCCTCGAGCTTCTGAGAGAGAAGGGCGTCGATGACATTCCCGTGTTCGGCGGCGGCATCATCCCCGAAGAGGACATCAAAGAGCTGGCGAAGCTCGGTATCAAGAAGATTTTTACACCTGGCGCGAGTACCGAAGACATAGTCGCGTGGGTCAGAGAGAATGTTCCCGCGCGCGTCTGAGCGCGCAGTCTAGGAGGCCACCTTGTCCAAAGCAGTTATCGTAAGCGCAGCCCGCACAGCCGTCGGAAGTTTCGGCGGAGCCTTTGTCGACACCCCAGCAACCGATCTCGGCGCTTATGCCGTCGCGGAGGCGATTAAACGTGCGGGTATTGATCCGGGCTCGCTGGATGAGGTCATCCTCGGAAATGTGTTGTCGGCGAATCTCGGTCTCAACCCCTCGCGCCCCGCGGCGATCAAGGGCGGGGTCCCCATAGAGGTGCCGACCTTCATGGTTAACAAGGCCTGCGGATCGGGTCTGAAAGCGGTCGCGCTCGCAGCGCAGGCGATTGCCTGCGGTGACGCGGACGCGATCGTTGCCGGCGGCATGGAGAATATGTCGCAGGCGCCCTACCTGCTTACCAAGGCACGCTTTGGATACCGGATGGGCCCCGACCAAATCATCGACTCGATGATGGCTGACGGTCTGACCTGTCCGATGAACCACTACGCCATGGGTATCACCGCAGAGAACGTCGCTGAAAAGTACGGTATCTCGCGTGAGGCCCAGGACGAATTCTCCGGATCCAGCCAGGCCAAGTGGGCTGCTGCGCAAGAAGCCGGCGTATTCAAAGGTGAGATCTTCGCCGTTGAAATCCCGCAGCGCAAAGGCGACCCGAAAGTTGTCGATACCGATGAGTACCCGCGCCCTTCGTCCACTGCTGCTGCGCTCGCCGGTCTGCGTCCCGCATTCAAGCGCGACGGTGGTACGGTGACCGCCGGCAATGCTTCGGGCATCAACGACGGAGCGGCAGCGCTCGTGGTCATGTCCGAAGAACGCGCCAAGGCTGAGGGCTTGGTGCCTCTGGCGATGATCCGTGCTGTCGCCAGTGCGGGCGTCGATCCTGCCATCATGGGCATGGGCCCGTGGCCTGCGAGCGAGAAGGCTCTCAAGAAGGCCGGACTGTCCAAAGAAGATATTGGCTTGTGGGAACTCAACGAGGCCTTCGCCGCGCAGTCGCTCGGCGTATTGGCTGAGCTCAAGATCGATCAGTCGAAGGTCAACGTGCATGGCGGCGCGATCGCGCTCGGCCATCCGATCGGTGCCAGCGGCGCACGCATCCTATGCACCTTGCTCAACGCGATGAAGGTCAAAGATCAGTCGCTCGGCCTGGCTTCGCTGTGCATCGGCGGGGGGCAGGGCATCGCGATGATCGTCGAGCGCGTCTGACCGAGGCGGGATAGGGGCTTTGGCGGAGTACGCTCTGGTCGATGATGGTGAGCAACCAGTGGTGGCTGCGGCATTCTTCGACGTCGATGGCACCGTTCTGAGCGTGAACTCCGCCAGCCGCTACATCTGGTACCTGCGGCGTGAGGGCCTGATCGGATTCGGCGACTTTGCGATGTTTGTTTGGGGTTTTCTCACCTACCGCTTGGGTAGGGTCAACCTCGAACGGATGGCGCGGTTGACGTCGCGCTGGATCGAGGGACGTCCGGAGCAGGAGATCATCGACCACTGCCGGCTTTGGTACGCCGATGAGATTCGCTCGACAATCCGGCCTGAGATCCGCGCCGAAATCGCCAAGCACAAAGCGGCCGGTCGCATGACGGTGATCCTGACCAGCGGCACGCGTTACCTAAACGACTTGATCGCCGAGGAACTGGGATTTGATCACGTAGTTGCGACCGCTTTGGAAGTGAAGGACGGCCTGTTCACGGGCAATCCGATCCCGCCGATCTGCTATGGCAAAGGTAAGCTCATCAAGGCTCGCCGGTTCGCCGAAGAGCATCGTATCTCGTTTGCCGACAGCTATTTTTATACCGATTCTATTAGCGATCTGCCGGTGCTTCTCGAGGTGGGGCATCCTGTGATCGTTAGTCCCGATCCGCCGTTGCGTGTTGAGGCCCGCAGACGAGGCTGGCCGTCGCTGAGCGCCTCGTCATGCGAATCGTAAGTCTGGTCCCGAGCCTTACCGAAACCATTGTCTCTTTCGGCAAGTTCGACGCGCTGGTCGGTCGAACCTCTTACTGCGAGGAACCTGTCGGCGTGATTGAGGCGGTCGAGAGCGTCGGTGGCAGCAAGACCCCGGACGTTGATCGCATCCTGGCGTTGAGGCCCGACTTGGTAGTCGTCAATAAGGAAGAGAACCGCGCCGAAGATGCTGCTCGCCTCGAAAGCGGAGGCTTGCGACTGCACGTAACCCATCCGCGCAGCGTTTCGCAGGCGATCACGATGTTAGAGGAGCTGGGGCAGGCGATCGGAGCCGATACGCCGGCTGTGGAGTTAGCAGCCCGCGCACGGGTTGCACTTGCCGCTTGTGAGGCTGCGTGTGCGACACGTGCGCCGCTGCGAACCTTCTGCCCGATTTGGCGCAAGCCCTGGATGACCTTTCGAGAGGACACCTACATCGGCGACGTACTGCGGGTGACGGGTTTCGCCAACGTCTACGGAGGCGGTGTTGGCAAAGGCGGGCAAGCGGCGAAGGCCGACTTCTTTGAAGTCGACCTTACCGAGCTTACGAAGCAGCGATTCGATGCCGTGTTGCTGCCCGATGAACCTTTCCGATTCGAGGCAAAACACGCCCACGAACTCAGCAGCAGCGGAGTCAGCGGTATCAAGAAGCTGATCGACGGCAAAGCTATCGCTTGGTATGGGCCGCGAATTCCTGACGCGCTTGCCTCACTCAGCCGGTTGTCAGCATCGATCGCACCTCGCGACCCCCAGTAGTTGGCGCGCGCGGGCCAAGCGGGTAAACGATTTACTCGGAATCACAATGACGTGGGCGGCATAAATTTCTTCGCTGCGTCGCGTAGTTGTGCTCTGTGTTCACAACCTGTGCGCAACCGGTGTCATAAATCGTCGGAAATCCTTGTGGGTTCGGCTGGGGGTGTGTAGACCCGCGGGTACCCGATGCGTCTTAACCCGTCTTCACGAGTCGCGCCTCACAACGCCGAGGCAGAGGAATCTGTTATCGGCGCAATCTTTCTCGACAACGAGTCCTTCGACCGTGTCGCGGACATTCTCACCGACGACGACTTCTACCTCGAGCGGCTCGCGCGCGTCTTCAAAGCGATGTCGGTGTTGTCTGAACAGGGTCTGCCGATGGACGTGGTCACGGTCGCCGATAAGCTCAAACAGCGTGGTGAGCTACAGGCTGTGGGTGGCGTCGCTTATCTGGCCGAACTCACCGAGCGCGTGCCGACTGCCGCTAACATCGAGTACTACGCGAACGTGGTACGCGACGACAGTACACTACGCGCGGTTATTCGTGTCTGCACCGAGACGATCACCTCGGCGTACACCAGCGACATCCCTTCGGCCGACTTCGTCGACCGCGCAGAGCAGGCCATCTTCAGGATCTCTGACGGCCACCGCCGCTCGCGCCCGCACAAGCTCGACAGTCTGATTTCCGAGTCGGTACAGCGCTTAGAAGCGCTATACGAGCGCAAACAAGAAGTTACCGGCATCGCTACCGGGTTCACCGAACTCGACAGGATCACCGGGGGCTTGCAGCCCTCCGACCTCATCATTGTCGCGGGGAGGCCGTCAATGGGAAAAACCGCGTTTTGCCTCAACCTCGCGGAGAACGCCGCATGCGAATACGGCACCGGCGTGGCGATCTTCTCGCTGGAAATGTCCAAAGAACAGCTTGTCATGCGGATGCTGTGTTCGCGCGCGGAGCTGGACATCCTAAAGGTTCGTACCGGAGTGCTGCGCGATCGCCAGTTCACGCGGCTGGCGAAAGCGGCAGGCCAGCTTGGCCAGGCCAAGATTTATATCGACGACAGCCCCAGCCTCAGCGTCATGGAGTTGCGCGCAAAGGCTAGGCGTTTGAAGAAAGACCCGGAAGCAAACTTGGGGCTGGTTGTGGTCGACTATCTGCAGCTGATGCGCGGTGGCGGAGAAGAGAGCCGCGAGCAGGAGATATCTTCGATCTCACGGTCACTCAAAGCACTGGCGAAGGAACTCAACATCCCCGTCATCGCGCTCTCGCAGCTCAACCGCCAAGTCGAGTTGCGCCAAGACAAACAGCCGGTGATGGCCGACCTACGTGAGTCGGGTGCAATCGAGCAGGACGCCGACATTATCGCGTTTTTGTACCGTGACGAGCAGTACCACAAAGACTCGGCGGACGCAGGTACTGCCAAGGTGATCATCGCCAAACAACGTAACGGACCTACCGGCGACGTGAAGCTTTCGTTTGAGAAGGCATTCGCGAGGTTCGGAAACCTTTCGTTCCGCGACGACCCCGGGGCTTACTCCGAACCCGGTGACTACGGACCGCCTGATCAAGAGGGCGCAGAGCAGTGAGACGGATGGGCAGTGGGGGCTCTCCGCAGAACCGTCGTAGGCGAATATGGGGGGGAGCGGGCTGAGGACTTGGCGTTGCAAGCGTGGGTGGCGGAGTAAGGGGTGCTGGTGGATAGAGTTCAAGCGCTTGTAGACGCCATTGGGGACGATACGCGCGGCTGAGTGACGGCGCGCGTATCGTCCCGACTTTTCGTTCTTTCCGTGTGTGGCTGAGGCGTTACCGCTGGTCTTTCGCGGCGGCTGATATGGCTGCGAAGGCTGCGAAGTAGCGAGCCGCGAGCGCTTGCGGATCGGTGGCCCGTTCGAGTTCGCTGATCACCGCGACCGACGCGGCCCCTGCGCGCCAAACCCGCGTGGCGTGCTCCACCGTAACACCTCCAATGGCTACGATAGGCAGCGGTGATGCGGCGCAGGCTTGTGCCAGCACGGCCACGCCTCGCGGCGAGCGCGCGCCTGGTTTGGTCGGACTCGCGAACACCGGGCCGAATCCGAGGTAGTCAGGCCGCGCGCCGCCGCTTGTTGCGGCGGCGGCCCAGACGTCTTCGAGCGTGTGAGTGGAAAGCCCGATGAGGGCTCCTGAGCCGAGAGTTTTGCGTGCCGCTTCGACCGGGAGATCGGTTTGCCCGAGATGGACGCCGACGGCGCCGACCGCGGCGGCGATATCGGCACGGTCGTTGACGATCAAACGGCTTTGGTGCGCGCTGAGTTCATTTCTCAGCCTAGCCGCGAGGTCGAGCAGCGCCCCGGCGGGCAGTTCTTTGCCGCGCAGTTGGATCAGACTGCAACCCGCCTCGGCCACCGCAGTAGCGAATCCTACCAGATCCGAAATGGCGACACCGCTCGGGGCTTCGCAGCCGCGCACATCGACGATCGGCAGCAACGGCGGGAGAGCGAGCCGTTTTGCGCGCGGCTGTGCAGCGTCGGATTCACCCACGGGTCTTGGGCAGCTCAATGGCGAGTTCGGTGATGCGTTTGCGTAGTGTGTTACGGTTAATGCCGAGCATCTCGGCTGCGCGCACCTGGTTGCCGTCGGTGCGGGCGAGCACGGCTTCGAGAAGCGGCTTCTCAACCAGACCGACGACCTGGTCGTGGAGATCGTGTGCATCGATATCGCCTAGATTGTCGAGATGCTCGCGGATCTTCACTCCGACAACGTCACCCAGCGACATCGAGTCGTTGATCGCATGTGCACCGGGTCGGTTGCCGAGTGGGATGTCTTCGCCGGTGAGAAGTCTGTTGGGCGCAAGGGCGGCGGCACGGATCAGCACGTTCTCGAGTTCGCGGACATTGCCCGGCCAGGTGTGTGCGGCCAGCAGTGACATTGCGTCTGGTGATACGCCTTTGACCTTGAAGCCGTGGTTCTTGTTCATACGCTCAATGAAGAACTCGACCAGCAGCGGGATGTCCCGGCGGCGTTCGTGCAGAGGCGGTATCTCGATGACCACAACCTTGAGCCGGAAGTACAGGTCTGCGCGGAAGCGCTTAGCCTCGACCTCTCTCTCAATCGCTTTGTTCGTCGCTGCGACCACGCGGCAATCGGTGGGCAGCGTTTCGTGTCCGCCGACACGGGAGAACTCGCGCTCCTGCAACACACGTAGGAGCTTAGCTTGAAGCGGCAGAGGCATGTCTGAGATTTCATCGAGCAGCAACGTTCCGCCGGCGGCTTGCTCGAACTTGCCCATGCGCCGATCGGTAGCACCGGTGAAAGCGCCGCGCTCGTGTCCGAACATCTCACTTTCGAGCAAGTCGGCTGGAATCGCGCTGCAGTTAACCGCGACAAAGGGGGCCTCCCACCGATCAGAAAAGGCGTGGATGGCTCGCGCAATGATCTCTTTGCCGGTCCCGCTCTCGCCTTGGATCAATACGGTTGCAGGGCTCGAAGCTACGCGGCCGATGACCTTGTAGATCTCGTTCATCGCCGGCGATTGCCCGATTATTTCGATGCCCGGTGCGAACTCGGCGCGCGTGCGTTCGCGCAGGGTGCGAACTGAAGCGTACAGCGCCTGGCGTTCAACCACACGTTTTGTGAGCGAGCGTAGGTCGTCCAGGTCGAAGGGCTTGGTTACATAGTCGTATGCGCCGCGTCGGGTGGCCTCGATTGCGTTGGCCACGGTTGCACGGCCGGTCACTATGATGATCGCGGTCTCGCCGTCTCCTTTTGTGTAGCGTTCGAGGAGCTCGAACCCCGACATGCCCGGCAAATTGATATCGACAAATGCGACATCGTAGGCGCCTTGCTCGAGTGTTTTTAGACCATCCTCGGCGTTTCCTACTTGGTCGACGTGATGGCCGTCGTCGGCGAGCGCGTCGGCGATGATCGTGCGTACATCGGGTTCGTCATCGACGACCAGTACCATGCCTCGAAGTGGCGGAGTGCTCAAACCGCAGCCTCCTCAGCCACGGGCAGCAGTACGCTAAAGCACGCGCCGCCGCCATCGTGGTTCTCTGCACGGATCCTGCCGCCGTGGGCGTCGACGATGCTGTGCGCGATCGAGAGGCCCAAACCGTGGCCGCCTTCGGTTCTCGAGAAAAACGGTGTGAATAGTTCGGTCAACGTTTCGCCGTCCAGCCCGGGCCCGTTGTCGGTGACCTCGACAGCGATGTAGCGCACGCGCTTGTCGTCACGGTGAATGTAAAAGCTGTTCTCGATGCGCGTGCGCACCCACACCTGACCGTTGTTGCCAGGGGAGGCCTCGATGGCGTTCTTCAGTAAATTCAAGAAAAGCTGCTGCAAGCGGGCCCCATCGCCGAGTACGTTGGGTAGGCTCGGATCGAATTCGTGCCCGAGGGTGACGCCCTTTGCAGCCGCAACCGACTCTTCGAGGAACAAAACCTCGTTGAGGATGCGGTGTATGTTGGTCGGCGTAAGTTCCGCTGGCGGCGCTTCGAGAAGCAACAACGATGCAATCAGGTCCGACATCCTATCTGATTGCCGCACGATCATTTCGGCATAATCTCTGAGTTGCCCATCAGGGTCGGCTTTGCCGCCGATGGCCTGTGCGGCGCCGCGGATGCCGGCCAACGGGTTGTTCAGCTCGTGGGCGACCGAGGCGACCAGCCGGTTGAGCGCATCGCGCTGAACACGTCGCTCATCGTCGTTCTGAATGCGCGAACGTGGTGAGTGGTCTTCGAGTGAAACGATTACCCCGTGGGGCGAACCGGTGCGGTCGAGCAACTGCGAGACGACCGCTACGACTTGGCGTGAACCAGCCTCTACCCCGAGCGTACCCGAACCGCGCAGGTTTTTCTCTGGGCTTTCGCGAAACCGTGCAACCAGCTCGGCTGTCCACGGTGCCATCGCCAGCGCTTGCTTGGCGTTTCGTCCGATCAGCGCGCGGCGTGGCAGTCCGAGCAGGTGCTCGGTGGCCTGGTTCACCCAAACAACCTCGTCGTCAAGCGAGAAGACCACGAGTGCGTCGATCAACCCCGCGGCAACCATCTCGAAATCCAATGTCGGTGACTCTTTTGATGCTGGCGCGCCCAATGCGGTAGGTGGTCCTCCGAAGCCGTCAGGGTACGGCGAACGCGGGATTTTTCATAGAGGCGTGCTAGGATCCCGCCTATGCTGAGAATCGGCGAGGGCTACGACGTTCACAGGCTGGCCGTTGGAGGCCCACTGAGGTTGGGTTGTGTAGATCTCGCTGCCGAGGTCTCTGCGGTCGGACACTCCGACGGCGACGCGGTCGCCCATGCTGCTTGCGACGCACTGCTGGGCGCGCTCGCACTTGGTGATATCGGCACGCATTTCCCGCCGAGCGATGATTGCTGGAAAGGGCAGCGTTCGACGATGTTCCTTCGCTCAGTCGCCGCCATGCTTGCCGAGCGCGATGCGCACGTGATCAATCTCGATATCACCGTCGTGCTCGAACGCCCGAAACTGGCCGATCACATTGTTTCGATGCGGAGCGCCGTTGCCGAGGCTTTGGGTCTGGACATCGATGCGGTATCAATCAAAGCCAAAACCGCCGAGGGGATGGGGGCGGTTGGTGAAGGAGCCGCGGTCGAGGCTCACGCGATCGCGCTGGTCGATATCGCCGACTGACGCCCCCTGTTCAACTCTGACGCTTGGTCGTAAAGCCGTCTTCGCCATAGGCGAGTTCGGTGGATTTGCCCGCAAGGACGGTGCCCAGCACCACGCGGCGACCCCATAGGCGGTGGCAGTACATCAAGGCTTTTTCGGCCTGTTCCAGGCTGAGTTCGCGGCCGTCAAATTCGTGTTCTAATAGAAGCGAACGGTCGCCCTCGTGGTCGGCATCGGATACGCGGATCACTGGAATCGAACCAGTACCGACGCTGCGGATCAGAGTCGACCTGATCGCTTCCCAGCCCTCTTCGTCGGCAACCTCGGAGACAACGTACTCGCCGCGGCGCGCCTTGAACTCGAACAAGCCGAGTTCTCTCGCGAGGTCTTTGGTGAGGAAACGGCGAATAAACGAGCTGTCGCGATCGATCTCGCGGGTCGCGTACAAAGCGTCGCGTCCCGCGGTCTTGCGCCTGTGGTCGGGCGGCTCGTCGCCTTCGATAGATTCGTAGATCGATTTCCAGATTCGAAAACCGATGTGGTAGGGGTTCAGCCCGCCGGGGTGGGGGCGCAGCACCTGGTTGTGGTGCACGATGAACTCAATCCGCATGTCTTCGGGAGTGTCGAGGTTGCTCATGATGTTGTAGTGCCAGTAGCTCGCCCAGCCCTCGTTCATGATCTTGGTTTCGATCTGGGGGATGAAGTACTGGGTCGCCTCGTGCACGATCGTCATCAAGTCGCGTGCCCAGTCCTCCAGGTACGGGTTGGTATCCCGGATGAACAAGAGGATGTCCTCTTCGGGCTCCAACGGAACGCGGTGAAGGTCGGGTGGCGTATGCTCGGGTTTCTTGTGGATCGAGCCGTGCGGATCCCGGCGCGGGAGCGACTCTTCGAACTTGCGCCCGACCATTTCGTCGCGTGGGATCTTACGGACCGAAAGGTTACGCCTGCACTGGAACGCGAGCGCGTGCGCCGCGTCGAGTACGTACTCGACCTTGGCGGCGCCGATGCTTGGGTCTTCGACGTAATCGCGCACGCGGTCCGCGTGGGTCTTGAATCGCGAGATCGTGTACTCCGGACTGGTTTCCCCAAACGTAAAGTTATTCTTGAAGAAATCGTTGTGTCCGTACACATGCGCGATGGTCAATATCTTGAGGCAAAACGAGTTGTCCGCCATCAGATAGGCGAGCGCCGGATTGGAGTTGATGACCATCTCGTACGGCAAGCCCGAGACGCCGTGGTCGTACATCGTTTTGGTGCGTTCGAAGCCCTTACCGTATGACCAGTGCGGGTAATGCGAGGGCATGCCCGAGTAGGCCATGTAGCCGATCATGTCGTTGTGATCGCAGAGCTCGAACTCTTGCGGAAAACAATCGAGCCCGTACTCCTGCACACGTTCGTAGATGCGCGCGTCCCAGTCGCGTAGGTCTTCGATACGGTCGCCCACGGTGTCCTGGTCAGTTGTCCGTCGTTTCACGGTTAAGGAATGTCTTAAAGCTTGGCCAGATGTCTTCCTTGCGCTCGATCAACACGGTTTGGAAGTTCTCTTCGTTGATCTGTTTGAACGAATCAAGTAGCGAGCTTCCATAAAAACCCGCGCCACGGGGTTTGATCTCACCGTAGCCGAATAGGTTGGATGCTTCGCAAAGCTCGCGCGCCGCTTTGAGTGCCGCAGGGGTGTCGGATCCGAAGTTGTCGCCGTCAGAGCAGTGAAACGCGTAGATGTTCCAGAGCTGTGGGTGGTAGCGGTCTGCGATGATCTCGAGTGCTTTGCGGTAACCCGACGAAACGAATGTGCCGCCGGCTTCTCCTTTGTGAAAAAAGCGGTCCTCGTCGACTTCGTGCGCATCGATGTCGTGGGCGACGAATACGACTTCGACGCTCTCATAGCGTCGAAGCACAAACTGGTAGAGAAGAAAAAAGAAGCTGCGTGCGAGGTACTTCTTGACGGTGTCCATTGAGCCCGATGTATCCATGATGCAGATCACTACGGCATTGGATTCTTCGTGGACCTCTAGGGTGCGGTGTTTGTAGCGTAGGTCGCGCTGGCTGAAGGGGATACGCGCACCGCCGTCTGAATGCCGAGCGGCACGGCCCGGAGTGGGGGCCGCAGCGGCTGCCGGCATAGCCCCCGTGCGTGCTGCAGCCGAGGCGCCGCGCTGACGGCGCATCTTGGCTAGGATCGTACGCTTCTTGTCGAGCCTTACGCGGATGCCGACTTTGCGGTAACCGTGGCGCTTGGATTGGCGCAACGATTCGATGGTACGCATCTCTTTCCGTTCGAGATCGGGAAGATCGAGATCCTCGAACATCATGTCGATGAGATCGCTCAACGTGACGTCGGTTTCGTAGTAGTCGGAACCCGCCTCGTTGCCGGCCTCGCCGGCGTTTCCTTTGCCCCGTTGGGGCGACTGTTGGCCGACAACATCGCCTTTCTTGACGTCCTCACCCGCACCTTCGCCTACGCCCGCTGTGTTGTCGCCGTAACTGAACTTGAATTCCTTGACGCCCCGGATCGGCACCTTGATGATGTCGTCGCCCGAGCGGCCGATGATCGATTCTTCCGCGATGATGTCGGCGATATTGTCGAGGATCGACGAGCGCACCTTCTCGCGATGCCGCTGACGGTCGCCCGCACCGCGATCGGCGGTAGTTTCTCGCCTGGGCCGGAAAACGGCACTCATTGCTTGCGACCCCGCCTCCGCCTCAGTCCTTCCACAGGTTGTTGGAGGCGTACTTGAGCACCGTATCAACGCAGTGTTTGCAGTAGCCCGAATCGAGCAGATTGCGCAGCATTGTGTTGTGCTTGTCGCTCTGCTCCTCATCACGGGTAGTCGCGCTTGTCACTATCCGGCTGAGTTCGCGTACCGAAGACATCAACTTCTTCTCGATCGCTTGTTTGAGGGGTTCGTAGCTAGCGTACTTGACCGACACCCCGCGCCGTGTCGAAGACCACAGGTAAGAGATTACGTCCTGGCGGAAGCCTTCGGCGGCTGAACCGATCACTGCTATCTGTTCTTCGATCGACTTGAGAAAGCCTTCGTCGGGCAATAGCTCTTCACCGGTGCTGCGATCTTTCACCTTGCCTTTGTTTACGAATGCTTCGGCATGATCGAGATAATTCTGGAACAAGGCTTCGGCCTGTTCCTCATAGGAGAATACGAAAGCCTTGGTGATTTCTTTCTCGAGGACCTCCAGGTACTCCTTGTGTAGAGTGTCTTGCAGGAACTCGAGATAGCGTTTGCGAACGTCATCGGCGAGTTCAGAGTCGCGCACCATGTTGACGAGCGACTCGCGGACGCTGATCGGATTGATGCAGTTGCCCTCGCCGGAGTCGGACAGCGCGTTGTCGAGGGCTTTCATGATGAAGCGCGTCGAGATGCCGTCCATGCCTTCGCGTTTGGAGTCGTCGCGAAGCTCGGCAAACTCGATTTTTTTCACACGGCCTTTCTCGATGATCTCTTCGCCGTTGTAGATCTTGAGCTTGGTCATCAAGTCGCACTTCGGGTTGGGCTCGAGACGGGAGAGGATCGCGAACATCGAGGCGATCTCGATGGTGTGCGGTGCGATATGCGCGTGGAAATCGGAGTTGTGAATGATCTTGTTGTAGATCTTCACCTCCTCTGAGAGGCGCATGTTGTAGGGGACCTTGACGACGACGATACGATCGAGGATCGCCTCGTTGGTGTGGTCGGATTTGAACTTTTGCCATTCGGCCTCGTTAGAATGGGCTGCGATAACAACGTCGACGTAGACCATGCCGTGGCGTCCCGGTGCGGGGATGTGTTTTTCCTGGGTCGCGGTGATCATTGCGTGCAAGTACTCGGTGTCATTCTTGAAGACTTCGATGAACTCGCAGATGCCACGATTGGCCGCATTCAACGCGCCGTTGAGGTCGAGCACACGTGGGTCGCCTTCAGAGTACAGGTCGAGCTTAGAGATGTCCTCGCTGCCGATCAGCACCGACGTGTCCTGGTTGTTCGGATCAACCGGCGGCACCACCGCGATGCCGCGCCGGTTGCGCTTGGAGAATCTCGTGGTGTGGATCGGCACCTCCTCGTACTGGCCGCCGTACTCCTCTTTGAGGCGAAAACGGCACACCGGGCAGAGGTCACCTTCGATATGCACGTCGAGCATCTTCTCGAATTCTTTGCGTAGGTGGCGAGGGAGAAGGTGAAGCGGCTCCTCCTGCATCGGACAACCGGCGATCGCGTAAAACGGCGGGCTGTCCTCCAGTGCCTGTTCGATGCGGTCAACGAGGGATGATTTGCCGGCGCCGACAGGTCCCATGAGATAGAGAACCTGGCGAGATTCTTCGCCTTTGAGCGACGCTGAGTGAAAGTAGCGCACGATTTGCGCGATGACTTTCTCGATGCCGAAGAACTCCTCAGCGAAAAAGGGGTAGACTTTGGTCGGGGAGTTTTTTTGGAGCGCGTCCGGGATCTCGCCTTCACGTATGTCGCGAACACCATGGTTGATGATGGTGTTGTAAATGCGCGAGTGCGCGAGGCCTGCGGCTGCCGGGTCGGCCTTAACCCGGTCGAGATACTCAAGGAATGTTCCGGACCAGCGACTCTCCTCTGAGTGCTCGCGGTCCGTCTTGATGATCTCCTCGAAGCTCTTCTTGGTGTCGTCCATTGCCTCCGCTCCTTTTCTAGGCAGAGTGGTGCCTCGGTCGTGCCGGTTCCTGTTTGGCCTAGGTTAGTCCGCCGCTCTGTCTACACCGCCGCTCAATCCGTACGTCGAGTACGTCAAAAAATTATGCGCCCGGTCGGTCCGTTCGGCAACAATAGATTGCTCGAAGATATTAGGATCGGGTATTGCGATCTCACGTTTACGCATAAGCGCGGCGGGTGAGCGGTGTTCAATAGCGCGATGCATCACCGTATCTACGCGGTGTGGCGCGCAGTTTAACCTAGCGGTCAGGGCTGGGATCCGCACGTGCGTTTAGACGCGCTTTCGCGCGCGGTCTTGCAAGCGATTTGTTGAAATCTTGCCGATTCCGCGAGAAGGCATTGATTCCGCGCACATAGGGTTGGGCACGTAATTTGCCAGGCGGAACTTCGTGCACTGATGCGCGAAGATCGACAAAGGATTTTCAATGCCGCACCGCTTCCGATCTCTGGGCGTTGGGGGGGTGCGCCGGTTTCGGTGGAAAAACCACCGGTCGCAGCCCACCCAGGTATCAGGCGCCGGGGCCCGTCTGGAGTTGCTCCCTGGTAGATGTAGTGCCGCGCATCGCCAGGCACGCCACTACCTTTGCCTGCAAAACCTTTGGGTCGACAATCGGCTTGGGCAGGTAGTCTGTGCAACCGGCAGCGAAGCCCTTCCTCGCGTAGTCGTCCGAGACTTGTGCGGTGAGCAGCAGGATCGGTGTGGTTGACACCGGCCCCTCCATCGCACGCACCCGCTTGGTTACCTCAAGCCCGTCGATGAGCGGCATGTTGATATCCATGATGATTAAGTCGGGAGGAGAGGTTTCGATGACGTCGAGGGCTTCGCGGCCGTTACAGGCCTCTTCAATAAGGAAACCACCCATGCGCCGCAAGCGATAAACGAGAATCTTGCGGTTGTCCGGGTTGTCCTCGACGACGAGAATTTTCTTCTGCGCGTCCTCGTGCATGACCCTTAATGGTACCCGCACAGGCGGCCCGCCTGTGGCACTATTTGCGTAGCGCCTATTGCGGCCCTGGATGAGGCTGTGTCGGGTGCTTTGACCCCCGGTCGGACCCGTGGTTGAGTCGCCCGGATGAGCAAGGTCCGTACCCGATTTGCCCCCAGTCCGAGCGGCTTTCTTCACATCGGCGGAGCCCGGACGGCGCTCTTCAACTACCTGTTCGCCCACAACCAGGGGGGGCGCTTCGTTGTCAGGATCGAGGATACCGACCGCCAGCGCTCGGCGCAGGAGTTCGTTGACGCGATTTTTGACGGTCTATCCTGGCTAGGGCTCGATTCTGACGAAGAACCGGTCTTTCAAAGCGCTCGTCGCGAGGTCCACCAGCGCGCGATTGATAGGCTCACTCGGGCGGGTGCGTGCTACTGGTGCTTTTGTTCGCCGGAGAGGCTCGACGAAGTTCGCAAGCAGGCCCAGACGCAAGGGCGCAAGACGATGTATGACCGCACCTGTCGCGATCTCGGCAAGACCCCGTCGCCGGATGAGCAGGCGGTTTTGCGGTTCCGATCACCGCTCGACGGAGAAACCGTCGTCAATGACATGGTGCGGGGGGTTGTCACATTCGACAATGCAGAACTCGACGACCTCATTCTCTTGCGCTCCGACGGTACACCGACTTTCCACCTGGTCGTAGTTGCCGACGACATTGATATGGGCATCACGCACTGTTTCCGCGGCGAGGATCACCTTACCAACACGCCGCGCCAGATGCTGATCTGCCGGGCGCTGGGCGCAGAGCCTCCGGTCTACGGTCACCTCCCGTTAATCGTAGGCAAGGACCGTGCGCGGCTTTCCAAGCGCCACGGTGCGACGTCGGTATCTGCCTACAGAGATCAGGGCTTTCTTCCAGGGGCGACGCTGAACTATCTAGCGAGGCTCGGGTGGTCGCACGGTGATGACGAGATCTTTACGAAGGAAAAGCTGGTCGAGCTCTTCGATGTCGCCGGCATCAACAGCTCGGCAGCGGCCTTCGATCTCGATAAGTTCACGTGGGTGAACTTCCAGCATCAAAAGCGGATGCCGGCTGCGCAACTGGCCGCGTTGGTCAGGCCTTTTCTCGATCATGGCGCTGTGGTTGACGATGCGATTCTGCCTGAGGCGGTCGAACTACTCCGCGAGCGTGCCCATACGCTGGTCGAGCTAGCCGAGGGCTTGCGTCCCTTCACTGCGTCAAAAGTCGTCTTTGAAGAGAAGTCGGTAGCAAAGTTCTTGACCGACGATGCCCGTGCGCTGGTCGGTGAACTGGCCGGCCTACTCGACGGCGTCGACCGGTGGAGCGAAGAGTCGATCGAGTCGGCGTTTCGCGAATTGATCGAAAGCAAAAACCTCAAGCTCGGGACGCTGGCGCAGCCTGTCCGCGTAGCATTGACCGGCGGCACGCAGAGCCCCGGCATCTTCGAACTGTGCCGTGTACTCGGCCGCGGCACAACGCTCGCGCGTCTGCGTGCGGTGGCTCGCTAACCGGGCGTGCCCCCGGCGAAGCCCGCGGCGCTCAGAGCCGGAATCCGGCGCTGAGCGGCTAGTTAAGCGTGTTCAGTGCCGAGCCGGCCTTGAACCACTTGACCTGGTCGACGTTCAGAGTCTGCCGTACCGAGATCTCCTCATCGCTACCGTCGCTGTGGTGTAGTACTACGCGCACGTCTTTCCCGGGGCAGATATCGAACGGGTCTACAATGCTGATCTCATCGTCTTCGCGGACCAGTTCGTAGTCGGCGGGGTTGATAAAGGTCAGTGGCAGGATGCCCTGCTTTTTGAGATTGGATTCGTGGATCCGCGCGAAGCCGCGCACGAGGACCGCTCCGCAACCGAGATGTCGCGGCGACATCGCCGCGTGCTCGCGGCTCGAGCCCTCGCCGTAGTTTTCGTCTCCGACCACGATCCATTTCTTCCGGGCTTTTTTCAGCTCGCGCGCCACCTGCGGCGTAGGCTCGGGTAGTGCTCCGGTGAGTGGGTTACGGGTCTGCCCGCGGTCGCCGGTCCACGCACGGATCGCCCCTGTAAACATGTTGTCGCTGATTGCGTCGAGGTGACCGCGGAAGCGGAGCCAGGGGCCCGCCGGGCTGATGTGGTCGGTGGTGGTTTTGCCCTGGGTCTTAAGCAGCAGCGGCATGCGTTTGAACTCTTCGGCTTGCGGCGCTGCGAAGGGGTCGAGCAGCGCCAGACGTTCGCTGTTCGGATCCACTTTGATCACGATGGCCTCGGGATCCTTGGATGGCGGCTTGTAGCCTCCGTCGTTTCGCGTGAAGCCTTTCTTTGGGATCTCAGGCGCTGGGGCGGGCGGGTCGAGCTTGAGCGAGGTGCCGTTCGACGACAGCTTGTCGGTCAACGGGTTGAAGGAAAGGCTGCCGGCCAAGCCGAGCGCGACGACGATCTCGGGGCTCGCGATAAAGGCCAGTGTTTCTGGGTTGGCGTCGTTGCGGCCGGGAAAGTTGCGGTTAAACGATGTAATGATGGTGTCGGTTTCACCTTTCTTGACATCGTCGCGCTTCCATTGGCCTATGCACGGCCCGCAGGCGTTGGCCATCACCGTCGCGCCGATGCTTTCAAGCGTGTCGAGCTGTCCGTCTCGCTGAATCGTTGCGAAGATCATGTCGCTGCCGGGCGTTACCATGAAGCGACTCTTGCTTTGCAGCCCCTTTGCCGCGGCCTGCGCGGCGACATCGGCGGCTCGCGATATGTCTTCGTAGGATGAGTTGGTACAGCTGCCGACGAGTGCTGTCGAGATCTGGTCTTTGTAACCTTCTTTCTTTACCGCCGCCGCCATCTCTGAGATTGGTCGCGCGAGATCCGGAGTGTGAGGGCCGACTATGTGCGGCTCCAGGGTCGAGAGATCGATCTCGACGATCTCGTCGTAGTAATCCTCGGGTTTCGCTGCCGTTTGCGCGTCAGCGGTGCAGAGGTCGCTGTTGGCGCGCGCGAGGTCGGCAAGTGCCACGCGCTCGGTCGAACCCAGATACACCGACATGCGCTCGTCGAAGGGGAAGACCGAGCAGGTCGCGCCGAGTTCTGCACCCATATTACAAATGGTGCCTTTGCCTGTACATGAAATGGTCTCCGTTCCAGGCCCGAAGTACTCGATGATTTTGTTGGTGCCGCCCTTGACCGTAAGCAACCCACAGAGCTTGAGGATCACGTCCTTGGGGGAGGTCCAGCCCGACATCTTGCCGGTTAGCCGTACGCCGACGACACGCGGCATGAGGACTTCCCAAGGGAACCCGGCGAGCACGTCGACGGCATCGGCACCGCCGACACCGACCGCGCACATTCCGAGCCCCCCTGCGTTGGGCGTATGAGAGTCGGTACCGATCATCAGCCCACCTGGGAACGCATAGTTCTCAAGCACGACTTGGTGAATGATCCCCGAGCCTGGCTCCCAGAAACCGATCCCGTATTTGGCGCACGCGGTGGAGAGGAAGTTGTAAACCTCGTGGTTCTCGGAGGTTGCGCGCTTGGTGTCCGCGTCGGCGCCGACGTAGGCCTGGATGAGGTGATCGCAATGCACGGTTGCGGGTACGGCGACCTGCTTTTTTCCGGCCTGCATGAACTGCAGGATGGCCATCTGGGCGGTCGCGTCCTGCATTGCGACACGGTCGGGCCGCAGTTCGATGTAACTTTTTCCGCGTTCGATCTCGGCGCCCAAAGGGTTTTCGAGGTGGCCGAGAATGATCTTCTCTGCCAGCGTGAGGGGCCGCGGGAGCCTGTTGCGGACGGCGTCGAGCCGCTCGCGTATCTTCTTGTAAGCCTCTTTGACAAACTCCGGGGTGCTTTCGATCGTGGCCATATCGCCGTATCGCACAAACCGGGGCGATTGTCAGGTGCCGCACCGCGCAGTAGCTGTTGACGGGAGCGGACGTGCGGCGTAAGTAAGCGGACTGCCGATGCGCTATGGCCCCATCGTCTAGCGGTTAGGACGTCGGCCTCTCACGCCGAAAACACGGGTTCGATTCCCGTTGGGGTCACCATCTCATCTTTGACTCCGGGGTCGTCCGCTTTTTTGTTTCGCAACCGCTCGCGAACCTCTCTACCATGATTCATACGGGGTGACCGTGCTCTTGCGTACCGCGCCAGGAATGTCTCGAAATACCCTAACTCGCTTGCTAGCCGCTACCGTTTGCGTACTGCTGTATCCGGGGCTTGGGCTCGCGGACAAACCGGCTGATCTATCGTACAAGACCGAATTCATTGGCGAACTTGACGATGAACTACTCGACTTACTGAAGGCGGTTTCGCGCCTCAGTGCTGCGCAAGGGGAGTCGCCTTCGAGTCTCGGGGTGTTGCGCAGCCGTGCAGACGGTGACGTCGAACGCTTGAACGCAGTACTGCGCTCGCAGGGATACTATGACGGCCTGGTGGCCACGCGCATCGATTCGGCGGCGCGGCCGCTCGTCGTCGTGGTGCGTGTCGAGACAGGGCCGGCCTACTTGTGGTCGCGCTTTGATATCGTCTTCGCGGATGCCGCCCCGCCGGACGCGCGTGAACGTGTAGAGAAGATACGTGCAGCACTCCCGCTTGGTGAGCGCGCGGTTGCTGAAGAGGTGCTGGCCGCAGAACTCGACGTCGCGGCGGTATTGGTGCGACGTGACTTTCCGTTCGCCCAAGTATCGGAACGCAAGGCCGTCGTGGATCACGCCACTCGCGAACTCGACGTAGAAATCAAGTTGGTCGTTGGTCCGCGTGCCGTGTTCGGGCCGATGCTCGCGGAAGGCGTCCGAACCGTGGACGAGGTATTCGTCGAGAGGCGAGTCACGTGGGTGCGGGGGCAACCTTGGAACGCCGCTGAGGTCGAGCGCAGCAGGCGCAGGCTTACCGAGACTGGTTTGTTCTCTTCGGTTCGGGTCGAAGCCGGTGAGGCGCTCGAAGGTGACGGTGAACTTCCGATGGTAGTACGTCTGGAGGAAGCCAAGCACCGCTCGATCGGCCTCGGCGTAGGCTATTCCTCAACTGAAGGCGCCGGAGTGAGCGCTTTCTGGGAGCACCGCAATGTGTTCAGCGGCGGCGAACGCCTACGCTTTGCCCTGAAGACTTCAGAACTGGAGCAGTCTCTGCGCGCCACGTACCGGGAGCCGGACTTTCTTAGGCAAGACCAGCAGTTGCTGCTCGATACCGGTTACGCACGCGAAAACACCGACGCCTTCGACAGCCGCAAGATCACGGCCTCGGTGGGCGTCGAGCGTCGATTGACCGACGACGTTTCGGTCGTTGGCGGCCTCGCACTCGAACAGTCCGAGATCACAGAGGACGGAGAGCTAGGAGATCACTTCTTTCTGGTCGGCACCCCGTTGCAGGTCAGGCGCGACACCTCGGACGATCTTCTTGACCCGACCCGCGGAAGCCGGTTTGAGATCAGCGCGGTGCCATATCTGCACGCACTCGGATCCGAAGAAGAGTTCTACATTGCCCGGGCGACGCACTCCGCGTATCTGCCGATCGGCCGCGAGCGGCGCCACATCCTCGCTGCGCGGCTCTCGGTTGGTTCGATCTCCGGCGCCGACCGCCGGCTGGTACCCGCCGACAAGCGTTTCTACGCCGGTGGCGGCGGTTCGATCCGCGGCTACGGTTACCAGCTAGTCGGGCCGCTCGACGAGGAGAACGACCCGATTGGCGGGCGCTCGCTTTTTGAGGCGGGTGCGGAACTCCGCGTCCGACTTACAGACAGCGTCGGGCTTGTGCCTTTCGTTGAAGGCGGCAACGTCTTCGAAGAAACCGTCCCCGATTTCAGCCGAGCGCTGCTTTGGGGAGCGGGCATCGGTGTTCGCTACTTTACAGCGGTGGGGCCCATCCGTCTGGATATCGGAGTGCCACTCCATCGTCGGCAAGGCGTAGACGATGCCTTGCAATTTTACATCAGCCTCGGACAAGCGTTTTGAGCGGCTCGGTGCGTGAGGCCGGGAACCGAGACGACACCGAGCCTAGGCCGGTGCATCGTGTGTTCCGGGTCGCGGCGGCTTCGGTGTTGGCCCTCTTCGTATTGTTTGTCGTGGCTTTCGCGGCGCTACAGACAGAGTTTGCGAAGTCACGGCTGGCTACGTTCATCGAGCGTACTATCAACGAAGTGTCGTCGCTCAAGGTCGGGCTTCGTGGCCTTGACGGATTGTTACCGTTTAATCTCTCGCTGGAGCGGCTCGAACTTGGCGACGAGATGGGCGAGTGGTTGGTTGCCGACGGGGTTACGGCGCGGGTCAGCCTGCTCAGCCTGATGTCGGGTGAAGTCGCGATCGCCAGACTTCGAGCCGACGCGCTCACGGTCGTGCGCGCACCCGCAATCGCTGAGTCCGGCGGCGAAGAACAGCAAGCCGCGAAAGGCTTTCCCGCAAAGATCTCGGTTTCCAGCTTCGAGGTGGCTCGCGTCGGGCTCGGGCTCTCTCTGCTCGGGGTGGGCGACGCCGACGGTTCGTATCTCGAGTTCGCAGATGCAAGCGGAGCGGTCGCCTGGAACCTCCGGGATTCTACCGCGCGCGGCGAACTTGCCGTACGCAGCGAGGGCATTGCCGATCCGGCGGCCGAGCGACTTGCGCTCGCGATGGGGCCTTTCGGTCTCAAGGCGTCGCTCGACGGTCCGTTAGCGTCACCAGGCATAACCGTAGAAATCCACGCCGCAGCGATTGCTTCGAGGGGGATTCTGGTCAAGACGGCATCGTTGAACGCTGCTCTTGAGCGCGCCGCTGCCGGTGAACAACCGTGGCAGGTAGAACTCCACGCGAACGGTATCGACGGTGAGATCGGTGGAGGGCTTCACCTGCAGGCGACCGGCACGACGCGACTCGTGAACGGGTTAGTCAACGGAAGTCTCGCCGCAAAAGCAGACCTCAGCGTCGAAGACGCAACGCTTGCGTCCGTGCTTGCCGGGCCGCTTACGTTGCAGAGCAACTTTGCGGCGTCTCCCGAGCGGGTGTCGTTCTCGGAAATCGACCTGGTATCGCAGTCGCTGGTCTTATCCGGGACGGCAGCGCTTGTGGCGGCAAGCGAAGCCGCGCGCACGGTGTCAGCCGAACTGTCGGTTGTGGTTCCGCGATTGTCGGCGTTCCACGCAGTTCTCGGACAGCGGGCGGCTGGTTCCGGCTCGCTCAGCCTGCAAGTCTCTGGTCCCGTCGACAACTTCTCTGTCGACGCTTCGATGACCGCAGTCGAAGCGGTTTTGGGTGATGCGCCTGCGATGGGCGTGGTGGCGGCGTTGAAGGCCTCGGGCTTGCCCACTCGAGCTGAGGGTACGTTGAACGCCAGTTTTGATACCGATCAGGGCAGGGCAGAAGCGCAGGCACGCTTTGTCCAGCCTTCTGAGGAGACCATCCGGTTGGCTTCCTTGGTTGTTCGCGCGCCGGGGTCGCTACTCGAGGGGGAGTTTGAGATTGGCCTGGCTGACGGTCTCATTGGCGGTACCGCGAAGTTGCGAAGCACTAGTCTGACGGGGCTGGGTCGGCTCGCGGGCCTAGACGCAGCCGGCCGTCTCGACGGCGACGCCCGGCTCATCGGCGAGTCCGGTAGGCAACGTGTCGTCTTCAAGGCTGTCGGCAACGACATAAGCATTAAGGTGTCGGATACAGCGATAGCAGCGGCCGGCGCAGACCTGAACCTCGATGTGACCGACCTCGCGGGCGCTCCATCGGTTGACGCACGCGGCACCATCGCGGGACTACGGTTTAAAGACTTCGTTTTCAAGCAGTTGATGTTCGACGCTCGCGGCGCGGACGGCAAGATCTCGCTTCGTACGACAACGGCGGGAAGTTACTACTACGGTTTCGACGCCGAGGCCGCAGCTTCAATCGAACTCGCGGAGGGCGAGAACCGAATCCTGGTCCATAGCCTGAGCGGTCGCTTCGCGAATCAGGGTGTCCGGTTGCAGCATACGGCCACCGTCGTGCTCGCCGATGACGGGTTCTCGGTAGACGGACTGGCACTCGGTCTCGCCGAAGGCAGCTTGCGCGTAGATATCAGCACGCGGGGTGGCAAGTTGGACTGCGACGGTGTGCTTCGGTCGGTACCAGTCTCGCTTCTCCGCCTAATCGATCCGACCATCGAACTCGACGGCACTCTCGACGGTAAGATCCGCGCGACAGGTAGTAGCGAGAAACCCGAGGTCGAGCTCGACCTTACCGCGAATGGTTTGCACTCTACGGCATTGCCTCCCGATCAAGCCCCGCGTTTTGACCTGCGCGCGAATGCCCATCTCGACGGCGTAGCGGGCGTGCTTGACGTGGTTCTGCAAGACGGCGGTTCGACGAGCTTTACTGGTTCCGTGCGCTCCGAGAAACCCGCGATGGTTTTGCGCGGTGATCCGGACACGCCGATCCACGCGAGTCTCAGGGGAACAGCAGATCTTCGCGTGCTGCGTGAACTCATACAGCTGCGCGAGGACCGTCTTGAGGGTGCGCTGCGTGCGGATCTCAGCGCTGAAGGGAGCCTTTCGGCACTGCGCTTGGACGGTAGTGCGTCACTCGAAGGTGCGCTCTACGAGAACGCCGCGGCGGGTCTGGTGTTGCGCGATCTGAAGGCGCAGCTCGACGGCAAGGGACAAGGACTGGAACTTAGCTCATTGTCGGCAAGCGACGGCAATGGCGGCACCCTTCGGGGTTCCGGTCGTGTTGATTTCTCCCGGGGCTACGCTGCGGCCAGCCACCAGAGCGCGCTGGTGTTGCGTCGCTTTCGAGTCGTACGGCGCGACGATCTCGAGGCCGTTGCTTCGGGAGACCTTACCCTGTCCGGTGATTCTGACGGCAGCATTCTGCGTGGACAGCTGAAGTTGGAACAGGCCGACGTTTCAATCCCAGAGAATCTTCCGCCGGGTGTCGTTTCACTCGATGTCGTTGAGAAGAACATCGCTGCCGCTCGGCGAGTCGACGAGCAAGGCAGACGGGTGGAGGGCGGTTCGTTGCGGCTCGCCGTAGAATTCTCGGCTCCGGGGCGGGTATTCATCCGCGGCAAGGACATTGATACCGAGTGGAAGGCGAGGCTCGCGGTCAATGGCAGCGCCGCGCGGCCGCTGGTTTCGGGAGAGCTCGAGGTCGTTCGCGGTCATGTCAGCGTTGCCGGTCTACGGTTTACGCCGGAGCGAGGCATCGTCAGACTCGACGGCCGCGATAAGATCGACCCGATTCTCGATATTGCAGCGACCGCCAAAAGAAATTCTGTGCTGGCGCGGGTTGTGATTGAGGGCCGGGTCTCTTCGCCCGAATTCATGTTGACCTCGGAGCCGGCGATGCCGCGCGATGAGATCGTTTCGCAGCTTCTGTTTGGAAAGAGTGCCGGAGGACTGACGGCAGTTCAGGCTTTGCAATTGGCCGACGCGGTAGCCACGCTCGCCGGCAAGCGTGCCCGAGGTCCGGGCCTGCTCAATACGGTGCGGCGCCGTCTCGGCGCCGATGTCGTAGAACTGACCGGCGATCAAGAAACCGGCGGTACCGCACTCAGTGTCGGTAAGTATGTTAGCGAGGGTGTCTTTGTCAGCGTAAACCAAGGACTCACGCACGAGGGTAGTTCGGCAACTGTCGAAGTCGAGCTTACCCCGAGCGTTCGTTTGGAGACCGAAGTCGGTGCCGAGGAGCGATCCAAAGTCGGGATCAACTGGCGCTGGAAATACTGAGCCGCCCGGCAACCGGCAGTGCGAGCGCTTCGCGTTCTCCGCTCGCGGCTACGATCCAAAACCGTTCGCCGTCGAACCAAAATATTGCCGCCTGGCCGTAGCAGCGCGCGATCTCGAGCGCTGCTGCCCGTGATATGCACACCGCGGCGCCGCGTTCGCGGTGTGAACCGTTGCCAGAGACGCCATCGGCGCGCAGGAACCGCCGGCTTTGCATCGCTAGTTCGGTCTCCAAGGCTTCAGTCGCGGTGTGGTTTGCGGCCTCCCCGGCACGACCGCCACCCGGATTACAGGCCGTCAGGATCGCAAACGCTCCGTCAAGGCCGAGTGACTGCAGAGTCTCGCGCGTTTCACCGTCGACGGGGAGACGGAGGTCGATACGGTGTACGCCGTCAAAGAATATTTCCAAGATTGTTTGCGAGAATCGAAGCCAAGGGTCGGTGTCGTGCTTCATCGATGTTTGTCCGCAGTCCGAGGCTGGGATAGCGCTGCGCGTTCGAGGACCACGCCGCCCTTTATCACCTCGCGAATTTGTGAGACCGCAGCGATATCTATGGACGGGTCACCGCTGACGAGTACCAGATCGGCGAGCTTGCCTTCTTCGACAACGCCGAATGGCGGGTCGTCGTTGCCGGTCAAGAAGCGAGCCGGTGCGAGGGTTGCGGCGACGAGCGCCTCGGCCGGGGATAGGCCCGCCGCAACCAGGTGCGCGAGTTCGCGATGCAGAGCCGCGCCAGGGAACACCCCCGACTGTACGTCACTTCCAGCGAGGATTGTTACCCCGGCCCGGTGGAGGCGGCCGACGTTGTCGTTCCAGTGCGGCCTGGCAGCCCGGATCGTCTCGAACCAGCCGGCGAAGAACACCAGCCTCGAATCCTCGATCGGGGGATCATCGAACGCGGCAAGCGTTTCGGCGTCGATGATCTCGCGTTCGAGTTGCGTGGGCCGGCGTGGGCCCTCGCCAAGCCGCGCCCAGCTCGCGAACACCTCGGTGGTCGTGACCATAGGAATAGCGAACGCGGCGAGTTCGGCGATCTGCTCTTCGGCTATACGCTCCTTATAGACACCGTGGACCCAGGCGGAGACGCCGGCGCGGGCGGCATCGAGCGCGTCCTCGGTCGTTCCGATGTGGGCCACGGCTCGGAGTCCGCGCCGTTTGGACTCCGAAACGATCGCCCCGACGAGCGCGGGCCTCATCCGCGGCGCGCCGATCGGGATGCTGTCGATCGCCAGCTTGATGAAATCTGCACCCAGTCCTGCCACTTCAGCGACCGCGTCGCGTGCGTCTTGCTGGTTAGCAACCTGACGCGTGAAGCGGGGCAGGAGATACCAACGGATCCACCACGGAGCTGCGGCACGCAATACCGGGACAGGGTGGCCGCCCTCGGCTGCGAAGATCGGTCCGGCCGCATAGATGGTCGGCCCGGGTTTCTGTCCTGCGTTGACGCTCTCCCTGCGCACGAACGCATCGCCGGCCAACCCGCCGGGGTCGAAGGTCGTCGTTACCCCGCAGTACAGAAACGCTTTCATGTTCGCGTCGGGGTCGGGCAGGGAGGTTTTCCATACCGGCGCGGAGCCTGAGCCGAGATGTCCGTGCATATCGATGAGTCCGGGAATGAGCGTGCCGCCGCTACCGTCGATGACACGTGTTCCATGCGGTGGGGCGGTGCCGCCGCCGGCCGCGATCGAATGTATGCGGCCGTCGCTAAGCAACACATCGCGGCCGGTCTCGACGTTGCCGCTGCGGGCGTCGAAGACACCGACGTTACGTACGAGAACAGCCTCGGGGGTGACGACAGGAAGAGTTACGAGTTGGTGGCTGGTGCGTTGGCAGCCGGATGCTGTCGCCAAGAGAATCACAGCGAACGCGCTCGCGCGCAGCACGGGCGTCGGTAGAGATAAACCCTTGAGCATCGCGCGAGCTTAGCGGCGAAGATCGGCCAAAGCCACGACCAGGTACGCGGGTTCTGTGTACGCGCGGGACGCGCTACAGTTGGTTTCCCGGGCCTGAGGGCGGGCCTCTGTAGAGATTTATGGATCGCACGAACTCCGAGCGTTCCGCCTATGCGGACGCAGACATGCAGGCGCTGATCGTAATCGATCACGGGAGCCGGTCGGCTCAGTCCAATGAACAAACGGCTGCAGTGGCAAACACGCTGGCCGAACGTAACGACGGGCGTTTTGTGCACGTCACCCATGCCCACATGGAATCAGCAGAGCCAGGGCTCGATGCGGCGGTTGCCGCGTGCGTGGATGCGGGTGCGCGAATAATTATAGTTGCGCTTTACTTCTTGGGTGCGGGCAGGCACGCCAGCGAAGATATACCGCGCTTAGCGCGAACCGCAGCGCTGCCGTACCCGGGTGTCGAGATCGTGCTTACACGACCACTGGGGACGCACGATGCGATCGGCGATCTGTTGCTGGAGCTGAGCGAAGAGGCCGTGAGCGAAATCCTAAAGTGACTCGAGCAACTCGCGCCGCTTGTCGTCGTACTCACCTTTGGTGATCAATTCTTTCTCATACAGCCGCTTTAGGGTCGCGAGCCGATCTTCGATTGAACGTGCGGACCGCCCCGCGTTCGCATGCATCGGTGGCTGAGCCGCGACCGATGCGTTGCCGGAACCGGCTGTTGCGGGTAAGCCCGCTGCTGTGCCGTCTGACTCGGAGTTCTCGTTACCCATGGAGTTCGCCAGGTCGTTCATGCGACCGGGGTGCACGGGCTGGATCGAGGTATCTTCGCCACTCTGCTTCATGCGGACCATCTCAGCGCGTGACTCGAAGTGCTTGCCCTTAAGATCGCCGCGATGGCAGTGGTAGTCGTGGAGCCTGCGGTCATCATGGCAGCCGTCGATGCTCAACGCACCGGAGCTGTGGGCCCAAGCGCTTCCGGCAGCGGTGACGAGAGCAAGGGCAAACGCGAAAATTGTTGCGGCGCGCGTGTACGTCATGCGCACACAACTACACCAAGTCTGAGAGGTTTCCCAATCGGCGGCGGGGAGCTTCAGCCGGCCGGCTCGTCGGGGGGTACGCGCATGTCCTCAGAGAGGAAATAGCTGCTGCAGACGCGGTCGAGAGCCTCTTCACTCATGACCGGTTCCACCCCCTGCCATGCGGCCGACTCGACGAGCTTTTGCAGCATATCGCGCGGATGGCAGCAGCGCGGTGCGATACCGAGCCGGTGGTAGTAGGCGTCGAACATGTAGTCGAGAGCTGTTTGGTTGGGCGCGATGCCGTTCCTGGCGCACTCCTGCCAGAATATCTGCGTGAACTGCTCACGAGTCGGATCTAGAATCTCAATCTTGTAGCGAATGCGGCGCAAGAAGGCTTCGTCGGCCAAGTCTCGCGGTTTGAGGTTGGTTGCAAAAATCACCATCGCGCGGAACGGGATCGGGAACTTGCGACCGGTATGGAGTGTGAGGAAGTCGATGCCTTTGTCGAGCGGCACGATCCAGCGATTGAGAAGGTCGCGCGGTGAGACGAGCTGACGACCGAAGTCATCGATGATGAAGACGCCGCCGTTTGCTTTCATATGGAGCGGTGCTTCGTAGAAGCCTTCGCGTGAGTTGAAGGTTAGATCGAGCATCTCGAGGGTCAGTTCGCCGCCTGCGAATACCACTGGGCGTTGTACTTCGACCCATCTCTCGTCGAAGCGATCCGAGCCGCCTGTCGCTACGGTGTCGTCAAATACGGATCCCTCTCCGTAGCTGTCGAGGTCGAATGCGTCGTCGTGGACGTTCTCGGAGAGCTGGTCGAGGACGGTGCCGGGATCAAAGTCATCGCAGCCGTGAAAAATCGGATCCATCAGCTTGATAACCTGTCCGTCAATCTCGACGGCGTGGGGGATCAGCAGGCTGCCACCCAAGGCTTTGCCGATGCCTTCGGCAAGAGCGGTCTTACCGTTGCCTGGGTCGCCATACAGGAAGAGCGCGCGCTTTCCTTCCAGCGCGGGGCCCACACGTTCGAGCAACTCGGCCGGGAGAATCAGGTTAGACAACGAGTCGCGCAGGATCTCGTGGTTGAGATCCGAGAGTACGGAAGTCTGTGCAAGTATCCCATCGATGTAGGCTTCGAGTGTGACGGGTGCCGGACCAACGTACTGGCTGATCTCCAGTGCCTCGCGCGCGCGCTGCCGGCCGGCTTCCGAAATCTTGTAGAGGTATGTTGCCGAGGTGGTCGTTGCCGAGCTCGCGACCTCGACCAGTTTCTCACGCCGCATGAACTGGACGCACTCATCGATCACGCTGAAAGGCAGGCAAAGCTCGCGTGCGAGATCGACGCCGAGCATCTCCTGGCGGTAGTAGAAGGTCTTGATGATGAGGCTTAGGAGGAAACCTCTGGACAAGCCGGTGTCGGCCGTCTTCCGCGGTGCGATCGGGAAAAAATCGCTGCGGCCCGAAATTCCCTCAAACTCCATAGGTACCTTATCCTTTCGCCCCCGGGACGCGTTCGACCCAGGCTATCCAACGGCTGTTGACCGATTGGTGCGAGCTTTCAGTGTATCGGGGTCGAGCCGACTCGACGGTAAAATTGACGGAGGGATTCTCCGTGCTACACGGCAGGGCCTGTGCGCTAGGCTTTGGGGTCTGGAGGGAAGAGATGGAGAGCAAGACCAATAGGTTTGAGGGGAAGTCGGCATTCGTCAGCGGCGGCGGAACTGGAATCGGGCTCGCTTGCGCGAAGCTCTTAGTCGAGGGGGGTGCAAAAGTAGTCATCGCGGGCCGTCGCGAGGACATTCTCGAACAGTCTGCGCGCGCTCTGGGTGCGCGAGCTTCGTGGGTGAATTGCGACGTTTGCGACGATCGGTCGGTGGCAACTGCGATCGGGCAAGCGGTCTCGCGTAACCGCGGATTGCATCTCGGTGTGAACTCAGCAGGGGTAGGGCTGGCCGGTTCCGTACTTCGAGGGGCGTCGGCCGAGTTCGCGGCCGTCCTGGACACCAACCTAACCGGCACCTTCAGAACGCTTCAGGCCGAAGCGCGCGCGATTAAGGAATCCGGCGGCGGCAGCATCGTCAATATTGGATCGATCGCCGGCGCGATGAGTCATCGCTGGATGAGCGCCTACTGCGCGTCAAAGGCGGGGGTGAATATGCTCACGCGATGCGCGGCCGATGAGTTGGGTGAGGACGGAATCCGCGTGAATGCCGTCATGCCGAGTCTCGTCGAGACAGATCTTGCGGCGCCGCTTGCGGGCGACCCCGACGCGCGCGCCGAGTATCTGCGGCTGATGCCGATCTCACGCCTTGGGCGGCCGGTTGATGTCGCCGCCGCGGTTGCGTTCTTGCTGAGCGAGGATGCGTCATGGGTGACAGGGCAGTGTATCGGCATCGACGGTGGGCACACCGTAAGGAAAGGTCCCGACTTGGTGCCGCTGTTCAAAAAGATCATGCCCCAAGGATGATCAGAAGTTTAATCAAACTTTGCGCAGCGTATGCAGCCAGGTGCGTTCGCGACGGCTGTCTTCGCGGACCCAAACAGCCTCGGCGCGGTCCTCGAACCCGCGCTCGCCCAGCATCGCTAGAAACACCTTTGTGTCAGCCCTCAGGCTTTCCGTTACCAGTACTTCACCGCCGTCTGCGAGATGCGAGGCGATGAAGTCGGCGAGCGGTGCGTACGCCTCAGGGTCGTAGACGATGTCGGCGGCCGAGATTAGATCGAACCTGGTGCCGAGGCGGTCTCGCGTGAAATCGACGCGCCGCACCTCAAAGGACCTAAGGCTGTTTTCACGTGCGCTCGCTTCTACGATGGGTAAGCACTCGGCGGCAAGGTCGCAAAACAAAATGTGAGCTCCCGAGCGGCCTGCCGCCAGCCCCGACAGTCCGAGCCCGCAGCCGAGATCGCAGACACTGGCGGTTGGCGGGGGCGGGCATTCGAGCAAACGCCGCGCGATAGCTTGAGCTCCGATCCAAACAAGAGCCCAGTAGGGTGGTTCGGGGACCACGGCGTCGCGCAAGAGGCTTTCGGCGTCGACGATCTCTTCGGGAGCCGCAGGCCGGAACAGCGCGATAGAAGCAGCCGGGTCTGTCCCGCGATCATCAACGCGGATCTCGTCAAGAACGCATGCGGTGCCTGCGATCAATCGTGTGGTGGTCTTCCGGCCCTCACTCACTGTGAATTTAGCGCTTGCGTGCCCAGCCCATCGAGACGATTTCTTTGAACTCCTGCTCCGTGAGTGGGAGCACGGATAGGCGGCTTTGTCGGATGAGCGCGATATTGGACAGGGTGGGGCTTTCCTTAATTGCAGCGAGCGTGACAGGTTGGGCGAGTTTCTTAACGGGTTCAAGATCCACGACGACCCACCGCGGGTCATCGACCGTTGGATCCTGGTAAGCCGTTCTCGTTACACGCGCGACGCCGACGACCGCTCTACCTTCATTGCTGTGATAGAACAGCACGCGGTCGTTTTTGGACATAGCGGTAAGGTTGTTGCGGGCCTGATAATTGCGGACGCCGTCCCAATAGGTCGAGCCGTCGCGCTCGAAGTCGTCCCACGAGTACTTGCAAGGTTCGGATTTTGCCAGCCAGTAATTCAAAGTAGATTGGTTTCAGCACATTCAGCAGCGGTTTTGAAGTGGGCGGCTTTGGTGTTCTAGGTGTGGCCAAGGGCCACGGCGGCGAAATCGTCAAGTCCGGCGCAAGGCATGTGCCATAATGGCGCCATAGTTAGCAAGGAACTCGTTCGTCGAGTTCGAGCAGTCGAATGACTCCCCCCAAACACGAGCAAACTCTGGAACTCGCGCTGATCGGCAACTGCCAGTACAGCGCGTTGATCGACACTCACGGAAGCGTTGTATGGGCCTGTTTTCCCCGTTTCGATTCTCCCTCCGTATTCACCCGGCTGCTCGACAGCCGGCCCGGTGGTGCATGGACAATCGATGGCGACGGTGAGGGATGGTGTAGTGAGGCCCGATACGTTGAGAACACTTGTGTCGTAAAGACCGTGTGGACGCGTGAGGACAGCGACGAATCGTTTGAAGTTGACGACTTCGCGCCACGGTTTTCCCAAAACGAACGCTACTACCGGCCGACGATGATCGTGAGACTGGTGCGTCCGATCTCAGGCCGACCCCGGATACGTGTGCGCTGCGAGCCGCAGTTCGGGTATGGTGCGCGCGAGCCGCGCATCGATATCGGTTCTAATCACCTTACATACTTGGACAATGGGTCGGGGGACAGCCTGCGGCTGTCGACCGACGCGTCGCTGACGATGGTGGCGCAGGGGGAGGGATTCGAACTCACGCGGCCACTACGTTTCGCACTCGCCTGGGGCGAGCCCTTCGAGGACGACTTCGGGATGCTCGACGAGTATTTGCGAAGAACCATGGCGTACTGGCGTCGCTGGTGTAAGCAGACGCGCGTGCCGGTCGACTACCAAGACGCGGTCCTGCGCGCCTCGATGACGCTCAAGCTTCACACCTTCGAAGACACCGGAGCCGTCATCGCCGCCACAACCACGAGTATTCCCGAGATCGCCGGCACCGAGAGGACCTGGGACTATCGCTACTGCTGGCTTCGAGATGGCGCGTTCGTCATCCGCTCGCTGCTGCGCATGGGTCACAGCGGAGACGCCGAACGCTTTTGCGAGTATCTGCGCAACCTGCTGCCTCCTGAAGGGAGCGAACGGTTTGCCCTGCAACCCGTGTACGGAATCGATTCGCGTGCCACGCTCACCGAAGAGACGATCGAGCGCCTTGAAGGCTACCGTGGTAACAAGCCTGTGCGGGTCGGGAACGACGCATATACCCATGTTCAGAACGACGTCTACGGTGAGGTTGTGCTTGCGTTGGTACCGCTGTTTTATGACGAGCGGTTGCTCGGCTCGGAACTGGAGCCGGTATTCGAGCACATCAAGAACCTGGTTGACGCGGCCGAAAGAACGTTTTTCGAGCCTGACGCGGGCATTTGGGAGTTCCGTAACGGCGCAGACCACCATGTTTTCTCCAAGTTCATGTCTTGGGTCGCGCTCGACCGTGCGACCCGGATCGCCGAGCGCATCGGCGTAGAGGAGCTGGCAGCGACCTGGAGAACGAAGGCCGATGCGATGAAAACCGAGATCCTGGTGCGCGGGTACAACGCGGAGCGAGGCTCGTTCGTGAACGCGTACGGCAGCGCGGAACTCGACGCATCGCTGCTGCTCATGCCGATCCTCGGGTTCTTGCCGATGGACGATCCGCGCATGGTCTCAACAATTGACTGCCTGAAAGCCGAACTAGAAGTTGGCGGCTTCATGTACCGCTATAAATACGAGGATGACTTCGGCGAACAGCGATCTGCTTTTACAATTTGCAGCACATGGATGATCGAAGCGCTTTGGCTGATCGGTCGCAAAGACGAGGCGCGTGAGATGTTCGCCAGACTGCTCGATCACAGAAACGGATTCGGCCTCCTATCGGAGGATATTGACCCCGACACGGGCGAGCTGTGGGGGAATTTCCCGCAAACCTACAGTATGCTCGGCATTATCAACTGTGCCGTGAGGCTGAGTCCCAGTTGGGACTCGATATTTTGAGGTGAAGCTTGCCTGAAGATTCAAGGGTCATCATAGTTTCGAGTCGTCTCCCGGTATCTACCTCTGCGACCGCTGACGGCAGAACAGTTCTACTACGCAGCTCCGGCGGCCTCGTCAACGGGCTCGATGCCGTACACCGAGGAGGCGGCTCGGTGTGGCTCGGCTCGCTGGCCGGTCAGACCGGCAGTGCAGGCAGTTCCATTTCGGACGAGCAAATCCGCAAATTGGAAGGGCAGGGGTTGCGCGTCGTTGATGTGCCCGAGGCACTCTACGCGAGCTACTACGAGGGTTTCAGCAACGGTGTCGTATGGCCCCTCTTCCATTATATGCCGGAGCGGGCGGACTTCTCCGCCGAGAACTGGCAGGCATTCCGGCAGGTCAACGCGATTTTCGCCGAAGCGATTCTTCGCGAGGCACGCGATGGCGATACGGTTTGGATTCATGACTACCAGCTCATGCTTGTCCCCGAGCTTATCCGTCGAGAGCGCCGTGGTCTGGCAATCGGTTTCTTTCTCCACATACCGTTCCCGGCTGCCGAGCTATTCAGGATCATGCCGTGGAGGCGTGAATTACTCTCCGGCGTCCTCGGCGCTGATTTGGTCGGCTTTCATACGCTTGAATACGTACGGCATTTTTCAAACTCGTGTGCACGCGTGCTCGGGCTCGAGCCGCGCATGGATAGCGTGCATTTTGGTGGACGGACCATCCGTATGGGTGCGTACCCGCTGGGGATCGACGTGAGGAAGCTGCACGCCGATGCGCGTTCGCCCAAATGTGAAAAGGTGCTTCGGGAGTTCGACGTCAGCTATCAGGGGAAGCGCTTGCTTCTCGGAGTTGACCGACTCGACTACACCAAGGGTATCCCGCAACGACTCCGGGCCTTTAGCGCGCTTCTCGAACGCAACCCGGATTTTGTCGGCAAAGTCTCATTGGTGCAGGTTTCAATCCCCTCGCGTATCAAAGTAGACGAGTACCAGGAGATGAAGTCAGAGATCGACGGACTTGTCGGTCAGATCAACGGAAGGTTCGGTATGCCGGGCTACGTTCCCATCCATTACTTGTTTCGAACACTCACGCGCGACTATCTTTACGCCCTATACAGGCGGGCCGATGTGTGTTTGGTGACGCCGATCCGCGACGGTTTGAATCTTGTCTGTAAAGAGTACGTCGCGGCGAAGGGTGCTGATCCTGGAGTGCTGGTCCTGAGTGAATTCGCCGGTTCGGCGGCCGAGATGGGGGAGGCCATCATTGTAAACCCGTGGAGCGAGGATAGCGTCGTAGAGGGGATGGAGCTTGCGCTTTCGCTCTCGCGCGAAGCCGCGTGCCTGCAGATGAGCAACCTCTACCACAGGCTGTCACGTCGTGATAACGATGTCTGGAGTACGGGGTTTCTTGCGGCTCTGGCCAAAGTGCATCGGGAGAACGGCGACGATGCCGACAGACGGCCTGCGGAACCCGAACTCGAAACGCTGCGGCCGAGGTTTGCGAACAAGCGGCATGTGTACCTGTTCCTCGACTACGATGGGACGCTCGTCCCGATCGCCGACAAGCCTGAGCTTGCCTTACCCGACGAAGTGACGCTCGCGTTACTAAAGAAGCTGTGTGCCAACCCTTCATACCGCGTGGTTGTTGCCAGTGGTCGCGACCGTGAGTTTCTCGAGCGGCATCTGCCGGCGGAGGTCAGTCTGATCTGCGAACACGGCGCGTGCGTTCGCTGCGATAATACGGGTGAGTTTGTCCAGTTGGTCGAAGACGGGGGGATGCAAGAAGTTTGGGATGCCGTGCTCGACGTGATGAGGGACTTTGAATCACGGATTCCCGGCTCGCGTATTGAGCGTAAGGAGTACGGGCTGGTTTGGCACTACCGGATGGCGGAGCCGATTTTTGCCCAACAGCAAGCTGCCGAACTGGCCGAAGCGCTCGGAGGTCTTCTTCAGCGGACGGCGCTCGGCGTGGGTATTTCGAAGAAGGCCGTCGAAGTAAGGCACACCTTGGTGAACAAGGGAGACGGTGTGCGTTACGTCCTGCGAAAGTGGCAGTTTGATCCTGCGCTGGACGGACTGTTGACGGCTGGCGATGACCGGACCGACGAAGACATGTTCAGGGTATGGCCGAAACACAACGTCTCGATCGGGATCGGCGATGTACCGATGAGCGCGGCGTACGCGACCGAGCGAGACACTTTCATCAAGTTTCTCGACGGGCTTGTCCGAAGCGACTGAGTGGCCCTGCCGAGCGCCCGGCTTGGTGCTCTCCTGTGGCGGTTGCGGAGCCGTGCCTCGGTTGCAAAACGGCCCAATATTGCTACTGTCCCCCGATCGGGGTTCGGGCCGTTAGCTCAGGTGGTAGAGCAGGTGCCTTTTAAGCACCGGGTCGCTGGTTCAAGTCCAGCACGGCTCATACCAACCTTGCCCCTGGAAGAGAGAAGGCAGCACTAGCTGAGTCCCCGTCGTCTAGCCTGGCCCAGGACACCGGCCTTTCACGCCGGCGACACGGGTTCAAATCCCGTCGGGGACGCCTTCTTTTTTGACCCCCGCCTCGCAATTCTTCTTCTTTATCGGCCGATAGGGTTATCTATCTGAGTTTGCAGGCCCCCCCGGATGGCTCACTGCCGGGTTTAGTCTTGACAACTTAGCCCCATGCGAGTGATAGTCCCTAGGGAATATGGGGGTATCGCCGTCGTTACGGCACGTTGGGGGACGACAAGTTTTCCGGGGGGAGTCCAGACGGCGGGGACTCACTTAAATGCCCGGTTTTATGGCAGCTGGCTTGACTACGGAGGGTCCAATGACCGCAACTCGAATCCACTCCATCCTGGTCGCGACGATCGCGACGGTGATGTTCGTAACCACCGGGGCGGGCGTTACGACTGCGCTCGCGCAAACAAGCGCCGAGCAAAAATGCATTAACGGAATCAACAAAGCGGCATTGAAGGTTGCGTCGACCGTAGGCAAGCAAAATGCCAAGTGCGTCAAGGATAGGACCAAGCAAAAGGTTACAGACGTAGATGTCTGCGTTGACGGCGACACCAAACTCAAGATTTCAAAGGCGGTCGGCAAGGTAGTGACCACCGATACCAAGCTGTGCACGGGCGTCAGCGTATCGCCGCCCTTCGGTTTCACCGACGCAGCGACTGCCGGCCAGGCCGGCCAAGATGCCGAGCGCGCGCTGGTACGGCTCATCTTCGGAACCACTATCCAGGCGGCGATCTCGACCGCCGGTGGTGGGGACTCAAAATGTCAGGCCTCGGTGATCAAGGCTGCTGAGAAGCTCGCAGCGACGGTCGGCAAGGACTTCGTCAAATGTAAGAAAGACGGGCTGAAAGCCGGAACGATCACTTCGGCCGCAGGCCTCGAGGCCTGTATCGGCGCCAACCTGAAGCTGAAGATCGATAAGGCCAAAGCCAAGGTGGCGAAGACGACTGACAAGTGCTCGATTGGCAGCTTCTCAACGGTCTTCCCGGGCTCGTGTGGGGGTTCGCAAGCGGCGTTCACCGCTTGCGTGCAAGCCAAGGCTGCCGGTCAGGCGTGTGTGGCCATCAACGAAATCGACGGACTCGGCGCCAACTGCGACCTCGTCGATGACGGCATCATCAACGGGTCGACGCCGTTTTGCGGCAACGGCTTCGTCGATGCGGGCGAGGCCTGCGACGACGGTAATGCGGTTGATGACGGCAACGGCTGCGACGCGGTCTGTCAAGATAACTCGGTCTGCGGCGACGGCACCACCCAGAGCGTCTTCGAAGATTGCGACGATGCCGGCGAGTCGGCCACCTGTGACGCCGACTGCACAAACGTCGCGTGCGGCGACGGCGTGACCAACACGACGGCGGGCGAAGTCTGCGACGACGGTGCGAACAACGACACCGGCGAGGGATTCTGTACTTCCGGTTGCACTTCGATCCAGACCTGCGGTGACAGCACCACGGAGGGAACCGAAGAGTGCGACGACGGCAACGCGGTAAACGAGGACGGCTGCACCAACGTTTGCACCCTCCCGGTTTGCGGCGACGGCATCGTCAACGGCACCGATGAGTGCGACGACGGCAATGCAGTCGACGACGACGGCTGCACCAACGCCTGCACGCTCCCGGTTTGCGGCGACAGCATCGTCAACGGCACCGATGAGTGCGACGACGGCAACGCGGTCGACAA
>JAJCZL010000079.1 GCA_029262415.1 Deltaproteobacteria bacterium
GTCAAGATCGATCTGCGCCTGCCCCAGGCCGTTACTCTGGGTTTTGCGCAACAACTGAGCGATCGCTTGCTGGTCGCAGCGCAAGCGAGTTGGACGCGCTATGCCGACTTCGAGCGCGGCGAGTACCGATTCGAGAACAACCCCGCTCTCAACCAACCATTCATAGCGGACGCACGAGCCGTGGTCCGCTGGGGCGCCGGCCTCGAGTACGCGGTTAACGAGGCGGCTTGGCTGCGTTGCGGGTTCTCTTACGAACCCTGGATGATCGAAGCGTCGGCGCTGCGCCCCACGCTCTACGACGCTAGTGACGTAATGCTCATGATGGGCTTCGGAGTGAAGCTCGACCGCTGGACCATTGATGCGATGACCGGCTTCGGCCACATGGATGACCGTGTGGTGACGGCGCAAGACCAAGCGCTGTTCCCCGGCCGCTACGAGGTGGAAAGCGGAGTTGGAGTCGGCTTTACGCTGACCTACGAGTTTGTCACTAAACCCAGCCCTTCGAACGCGCCGGACAGCTAACCGAGCGCGTCGCCGCTGTTTGCGCTAATGCTGCCGCCGACACCGATTCTGCGGCTGGGTTCGACTCCTAGGGTATGTAGTAGGACCCGATCAGTATGAACATTTCGTCTTCACTGGTAAGCCCACCCGTCACCGGGCAGGCGTCGCAATCGCCGTCTCCGGCACCCGGCGAACTCTCACACAGACTGTCGAGCCCCGAGCAAAGGGTTCCCTGATTCGGGCCGATGCACTGGGTTTCGAAGCTCTTGCACGGTCCGCCGAAAGGCAGCGGCGGCACCGGTGAGGTCGAGCGTCGCTTGACCTCGGGGCTGCCCGGACCCACGCCGTTGTCGTAGAGACTGCAATACAGGTAGGTGCGCGCGGCGATAGCGGCAGCGCTGGTTCCGGTTCCGTGCGGAACCGGAGGATCGAAGCCGAGTTGCAGGGGATCGGTGTAATCGGTGCTCAGGTACAGCGGCGTATCCGGTCTGGCTACACAGGCGGCTTGGCCCGGTAGGCAGGGAGTGTTCGGTGGCGCCCAGGTTCGCCACAACACGCCGTGGCGGTGGGTGTGAGAGGACAATTCGAACAGCGCTGCGCCTTGGGGAATCGTGTAAGTGCGGCAATACTCCTGGGAGTCGAAAGGTTGTACGTCGGTGACGAAGATCGAGGCCGCATCAAAGATCGCCTGCACCGGGAACTGCTGTTCGAGCGCGCCCAAAGCGAAGTCGAGGTTCAGATACTGGCTCATGGTTGTATCGCCGCCGGTCAGATTGAAGGCGTGCGAGTTCCACACCACGATTCCCGACATAGGCAGGATGTTGTAGACACCGTCGGGATAAATCGCCTGAGTGAAGGGTTCCTGCGATCCGCTGAAGGTCGGCGCGGTATTGTTGTTGTTACCGTAGTCGGAGGGTCCGTAGCCGATGCACGCGGCGGCGCGGACGACATCACCGCTACAGCCGGGGTTGGCGCCGGTGCCGTCTACTGCCTTCGGATTGCAACTGGTTCCTTCGAGCGGGTTGCTCTGGTCCTGGAACTTGTAGGTCCACGATCCCCACCCTGAATCGGTGTCGTCGGCAACACCGGTGTAGGCGTGAATGATGCTGTGATGCGACTGCGAGTCCTGCCACAGGGTTTGTGACTTGTAGGCGAAACATTCACCCGAGGGGTTGTTGACGTTCACAAGTTGGGGTGGACAGGCAACCTTGGCCGAGGCCGGCACCAAGCCGGGCGCAGTAAGGTCGTAGAAAGTCGACATGCAAATTTCGTTCTCCGATTGGGCGGGTAGATCCCAGGGAGTCTGCTGCAGTTGCACGCCCGCGCCGGCTACCGGCGGGTCGGGAACGGCTATCGTCAACGGATCGTCTGCAGGTAGGCAGGTGGCCAATAGTAGAGACGTGCCGGCTACGTTCAGGTTTTCCGGCGCACCGCCGCGGATCCATTTTTCGATGGCCTCCAAATGTTCGGGGCTCAGCGCCGGGTTTCCTCCGCCGGGCATCGGGCTGCCACCGCCGGTCAGGTGCCCGAGCAGCGTCGCTGCAGCGAGCTTATTGTAAAGGAAGCTGAGCGACGGCTCGCCGGGCTCGACACGATCCATGGCGGGACTCGCAAAGGTGCCCGCCACATTGATCAGTCGAGCGTACGAATCGATTTCCGGAGTCGCCGGATTGTCGCTCAGATCGAGTCCGCCCTGCGGAGCAGCGCCGCCGTGACAGAGACCGTTGCTGCAGCCGTAGGTGGGCGAATCGAAAATAATCGACTGAATCGCCGCGAAGGTCGATTCGAAACCGCTACCGAGCGGGCAAGGCAGACAACTGCTATTTAAACTGTCGCCGTCATCGAAAAGATCGCAGTCACGAGTGGCGCCGGCGGCGGCGTTTGCAGAAACACAGAAGCGGCACCTCACTCTTTGGTCGACGCATACAGCGGCGGCCGCCGGATCATCGGTCGCACACCCGCCGAACAAGACCGACAGTGTGCGGTCGCTGACCGAATCCTCACAACGCTGCATTTCCTTGTGAATACCGCTGGTGGCATCGCCCAAACATTTTTTCTGTAACTTGGCGGCATCGAGGCCGTCGTAACAAAGCGCGAGGTCATCGACGTCGTAGATCAGTCCGTAGAGACCGGGTGCTGCCAGGTGAGTCTTGACACACGTGGTGAACTGTTTTTGGCGCTTGAGCATGCACTTGGCGGCTGTCTTGAGAACTTTTTGCTGACACTTTGAAGCATCGGTCGCATCGCCTGAATCGGCCCGCCTGATCAGTCCGGCGGCGTCGAGATCGACACCAAAGATGTCATGGGCCAGATCGGTTTCCTGGGCTTGCGCGGCAGCGTTGACGGTTGCCGGCGAAGTGGCACCGTACTCCGGCATTTTAGGGAAGCCCTGGTCATCTACGCCCACGCGGTTCGGCCCTCCGCAGGTCGCGTCGAACCCCGCCGAGGTCTTGTTCTTGGTTTTTTGCAGTTTGCCTTTTACATCGAAGCCGACGCATTCCTCGAGCGTATCGATGGCCGGGTCGCCGGCCAGTGCTGCACCGGTGGCGTAGTTTTTCAGGCACTTCTGCACGTTCTTTTTGACAACCTTGGAGACTTTCGACCAGTTCTTGTTTGCAGTAGTCGTGCACTTGGTCTGTGCCGACGTTAGCGCGTTGCCACCCGCCGAGTGGGCAGCTGCTCCAACAGCACTGAGTAATACAAAGCCGAGGATCAAAGCGGACGTAGCCGGCACCTGCACCATCTTCTTGT
Organism: Deltaproteobacteria bacterium; assembly: GCA_029262415.1. Lineage (GTDB taxonomy): Bacteria > Desulfobacterota > Binatia > UBA1149 > JAJCZL01 > JAJCZL01. Next base: position 3,253 of record JAJCZL010000079.1, read on the forward strand.
CGAGTTTTCCCATTACGCCTCTCTCCACATTTAGCTGTTTTGGTGCCGTCGACCAGAGCGCACACGGCGGCCTACTAGAGCGGGCGGGTGACCGCCGCGCGCGTGTACCATGCCCCATTTGCTGACCTCGGGTCAATAGGCAACACGTTTTCGCCCGGCCTGCGGATGGTCCAGCCGTTTGTGGTAGACGGATGGGCGGCGCGGCTCGCTGCAAAGCTGAAGCGTGTGGTCAACGCAGCCCGCCTACATTGGGGGTGGAGCGCCCATGTTTCTCCATCTCGTCGCAAACTCAGCCATCCCACGGCCCGCCGTGTTCCGGCACGATACGGGGAGCGCGATCAGGAAGTAACCGAGCCCGTCGAGGGCAAGGACAGGTCACGCATCATCTTGCGCAGCTCCATTATTAATGGTTTCATCATTTCCACCTGAACCAACATTGCCTGGCCGCAACCACGCACCAACGCCCGGCTGCCGCGGCCGCAGCGGTTCAGTCCGCAATCGAGTGTCTGCGTCTGGAGACGGCGACGACCACGAGCCAAGCGAAGACAACGGTCGCGACAATGGCCAACGGTCGCACGCTTTTCCACCGTGAGGCGCTCTCAATCGGTGAACGGCAGTACTCCGTATCGGACACGATCCTTCGCTCCCCCTCGAGCAGAAATCTCCATGCCGGCCCGGCTCGCGTAATCAACGGCCTTTGTCGGGGACTATGCCCGAGCAGCACGCAGTAGATGTCCGACAGCATCGAATCATTATCGGCGTAGTAGCTGTGACCGAGAAAGTCCGTCGGGAGGTTCGATGCATCGATCGCGTCGAACCCTTCCACGCCTTCGCTGAACTCAAGCAGCCCACCTGCGACTTGGCCGGCACGTGGGACACCGTCGCGGCCTGATCCTGACCAGGCGAGCGCACGATCGTTCTCAGAAACGTACAGCGTGATCCTTTTGGCAAGTGACGGCAATCTTCTCAGAATTCGCGCCTTGAACTCGGCGGCCGCTATGTCGGGCGCAGCAAGGATGAGTTGGTCCAAGATGCCCGCGTCGCCGATTCCGCGACTACGTAACGCTTCGGTCACAAGTCGGTTCCCCATGCTGTGGGCGATCACATGGATTTTCTGTATCCCCGCGCGCTGCCTGATCACGTCGAGAAACAGGTTGAACGCGCTCGATGCGTCGGCTGAGGCATCGTAATCGGTGAGGTACGATGCCGTTCGACCGCGAGACGGCCAGCTATAGGTCATCACGAGGCCGCGAAATCCGTCTACCAGATCGAAATCCAGATCATACGCGACTTGAGCCGCACGCAACGCGGCATCGGTGAAGGTATTCGCGAATCCGTGGACGTAAACGAACGCCTGATCGCGCCCGGTGTCTCGAATAGTGCGCGCCCATCGATCGAAATCGTGATCGTACGATTCCAAGTTGGAGATCAACACGTCCCTTCCCGGGTTCTCGTCCCGAAACGTGAAACTGAATATCGACAGGGGACGTTCAATGTTGCCCGTGGCATGGTCGGGCGGTAGCGTGACGACGAGTTTGCCGACTTCTAACTCATTCTCCGCGTTGCCGGTCGGCTCTAACTCAACGGGCTCACCGGAGTAGTACCTCCCGGGAAGACAATCCATCTCACCCTCTCGCGCCGTCTCGTCGACCGCGAGGCAGTTCGGTTCGCGACGACGGTTCGTGCCGTAAAATACCGTCACAAAACGCAGTTCCTTGCTCAGCAGTTCCGAGGCGGCTACCGCGTCCTCTTCTCGTTCGCGAGATCCGCTGTGAGCCGATCTCTCCCGTTCGAAGAGCGGGTCCGGCCCGCGGACGCTAAGCGCATCCCTGCTCAACGACTCGAACACGCCGTCCACACCTGGGGGAACCGGCACCGCAGACGGCCGGGAAGCAATGCCGGCGTCGCGCGCACGATCCGGCCGCACATACGCAGATTCGGGAGGTCGGTGGTGATCGGCGATGATCGGGCGACCGGTTTCGGCCGGCGGACCGAGCGAGTCACGGAAGCGTTCGGCAGCTACGTCGTCGTTCGGAGCCGCGTTCGGAGCTGGACTCGCCCTGTGCACCACGGTCGGCGGTGAATTTTCGGACGTAGACGACTTCGTTTGGCTAGAACGCTCGGCACATCCGAACAGAATCGGGATCACGACCACGACCACCAACCCGCCCCCGATTCGGTTGAACGGTAAACTCACGGTTTCGCCTCCCAGTCGCTTCATACGCGGAGGGAGGGCAGCCGCTCCTCTCCTTCACGCCTACAACCGGATTCGTGTAACTGTACGTTTTCGGCTGAATTGAGCCAAGTTTGTCTGATCTCTAAGAGAACCCTTGCCGTGATCTACACGCATGAAGAGACAATGGTGTTTCCCGCAACGCACAGACATCGTCGACATGCGTGCGAACAAAACTATGTTGGAAGGTATTTGTTTATCTTGCTCGAACCGAAGCGAAGGAGTATGCAAGCACCGTAGGGCTTGAGGAACGCCATGAATTGGATCAAGGTTCTTTATCCGAGGCGCCGTTGCGTGTCCGTCGATGGAACGCGTCTTGGGTATACAAATCAGCCTTTATTGATCGGCGAGGATGGCACGTACTCCGTCGATCTCGGCGAGCCTAAGAATTATTCTCCGCAACAACACCGGCCCACGGTGTCGGGGACGACCCGTCGCCGTCCGCTTGAGTTAACATTCGTTCCCGACTGGGTATGAGCGAGGTTCGCTTCATCATAGGATGGCCGGTCGCCCTGCTGTTGGCGACCGGTTGTGCGACCTTTCCAGCCAATCGCGAGTTAGCGACCTGGGATCGCAATCACGGCTACCGGTTCGAAAACCTCGTATGTCCCCACGAGCGGTGTGACGAGACCTTCATCGTGCTCTCGTTGTCGGGCGGTGGCACCAGAGCGGCTGCTTTCGCATACGGAGCGATGCTGGCTCTCGATCAACAGGAGATCGCGCCGGGGCGCACACTGCTCGATGAAGTCGACGTGATCTCCTCGGTTTCCGGCGGCAGCTTTGCGGCTGGGTATCTCGGGGTGTACGGAAAGAGCGTTTTTCTCAGGCGCTTTCGTGCCGACGTGCTCGATCGAAAGATCGAGACCGCGCTGATGCTGCGGATGTTGGCACCGTGGAACTGGTGGAAGCTAGCCTCTCGTAGTTACGGTCGCGGAGACTTGACCGACAGCTACTACGACCGTCACATCTTCGGTCGCCGCACGTTCCAGGACTTGCCACGAAAAAGGCCGTTCATCGTACTGAATGCGACGGACCTAAGCATCGGGAGTCGATTTTCGTTTACCCAAGACCATTTCGACCGACTGTGTTCCGACCTCGACCAAGTGTCGGTTTCACGTGGCGTTACTGCTTCGTCGGCATTCCCGATCGTATTCTCGCCGCTCACCTTGCACAACTACCCGGACACTAACTGTAGTTATCCGGCTCCGAAGTGGACCGCCAACGCGCTCGAACGAGACCTCGAGCTCAACCCCGCCCGCTACGACCGAGCGCGCGCGTGGAGATCTTACGCGGCCGAGACGCGGCGCTTTGTACATTTGAGCGATGGAGGACTCGCCGACAACATCGGACTCCGAGGCCCGATCGAAGGCCTGCTGAATCCGTCCAGTTCGATCCCGCTGATTCCGCTCCTCAACAAACTCGATGACGCGGATAACCACGTCGTACGCCGAGTCGTGTTCATCATCGTCGATGCGAGACCGGGTCGTAACATAAAGGCCGATGCAAGCGCGCGCCCGCCTGGAATAGTTTCGGTGTTGAGCGCCGCGGCAACAAATCCTATGGAAAACTACTCGTCGGATACCGTCGATATAGCGCGGAACTGGATTCGGGAATGGACCAACCAGTTCAGCGACGCCGGCGAGGAGCCGCCTCAAGCCTTCTACCGAATTCACGTTCGCTTCGACGCGGAGCATGATCCGGCCGAGCGCCAACGACTCCAAACGATACCGACTCGTCTGCAGCTTCCTCGCCCGCAGGTACAGGCACTAGTCGATGCTGGAGCACGGCTCCTCACCGAGTCCCATGACTACCAGTGCCTGCTGAGCGCGTTGCGTAGCGTTGCGCCGTTAGGGTGTCCGGAGAGCGGCTAGCGCGTGCGTGAGTTGCGGAGCGGGTTCCAGGCGAAACCGGGCAACCCGTGTTCAAGCTCTCTACACCTGCGGTGTGACACACCGTAACGACGCGTTGATCAGCATGATCTTCGTTCCGAATACTGTCGGACCGAGTATCGTAGCCCCGAACAAAGATCTTCCGCCTCGGCTCGCGCAACGCGAGCCAGACCCATGGAGCCCATCGTCAGCGAAACCACGCCGCGGCGGCCGCTTGCGTACGTTGCGCTGACAATGGATATGAGTTGGGGGAGTACTGCCATGACGATGAGTCACACGCACCACAAGATTCTCATTATTGGGGGCGGATCCGCCGGCATCTCAGTCGCCGCCCGGCTGCGTCGGCTCGGCGAAGACGATGTGGCGATCATCGAGCCTGCGGACAAACACTACTACCAACCGCTGTGGACGCTGGTGGGAGCAGGATGCGCCCCGGCCGCGGAAACCGAACGTGATGAGGCGAAGCTCATCCCCAAAGGCGTCCGCTGGATTCGCGACCGGGCCTGCGGCGTCGATCCCGAAAAACAAGTAGTCGAAATCGGGTCCGGAGAATCAATCGGCTACGAAGCCCTGGTCGTCTCCCCCGGGATCCAATTGGATTGGGACAAAATACCGGGGCTCACAGAGACACTCGGAAAAAACGGGGTCTCCAGCAACTACGAATACGAGCTGGCGCCCAAGACCTGGGAGTTCATGAAGGACCTGCGCGGCGGGACGGCCGTGTTCACCATGCCCGCGGGCCCACTCAAGTGCCCCGGCGCTCCTCAAAAGAGCGCTTACCTTGCCTCGCACTGGTGGCAACAGCAGGGCGTGCTCAACGACATCAACGTCATCCTCGTCATTCCCGGACCGAAGTTGTTCGGCGTGCCGGAGTTCCGTGTGGTCCTCGAAAAGGTCGTCGAACGCTACGGGATAGATGTCCGATTCGGGCATGAGCTCACCGAGGTTAAGCCCGACACTAAGGAAGCGGTTCTGGTCAACCGGCAAGACGGCAAGGATGAGAAAGTGAGCATCACCTACGATGTGATGCACGCCGTGCCGCCGCAAAGCGCCCCCGACTGGATCAAGCAGAGCCCGCTCGCCTCCTCAGAACCGGCCGGCTACGTCGAAGTTGACAAACACACGCACCAGCACGTCCGCTGGCCAAACGTTTTTTCACTTGGCGACGCCGGCAGCACCCCCAACTCCAAGACCGGGGCGGCGATTCGCAGACAGACACCGGTCGTGGTCGAAAACTTGCTTGCCGTGCTCGCGGGTAAGGAGCCGTCGGCATCCTACGACGGGTATGCCGCATGCCCGTTCACCACCGCCCGCAACAAGATGTTGCTCGCCGAGTTCGACTACACCATGACGCCGCACCCCACGATCCCGTTGATCAACACACAAAAGGAACGCCGAGACATGTGGTATCTCAAGCGCTACGGCCTGCCGTGGTTCTACTGGAACCTGATGCTGCGCGGACTCGGGTAGCAAATCACGCGCGTACGCATAGACGAACCATCTTAGCCGAGCGTGATCGCCCTGTCGCGAAAGATCCGGCGCCGCTTCGCAGCGTGAGTTGCACCGTTCCGATTGACGTCGGCACCTACCGGGGCGGTAAAGATCGAACGGGCGGCGCGGGTCGGCGCCGTCGTAACGTAAGTCCCTTCGAGACGGCCGTTAGTATTCAGCCCGAGAAGCGTGACTTCCCGATAAGCATCGACAGGAGTTTTGCGCGGATTTTCCGCCGAGCTCAGGAGGCCGTCATGACCGTCCAGCGCAGTAACGGGACTCGGATCAAATATCCCGGCCTGGCCGCACGCGAGTGACAGACTGGCGTACTTGTTGCTGAGCAGTGCGCCGGTACGCGCGAGCAGATAGCCGAGCATCATCCATCCGACACCTACCGCCCGTCGAACATTCCGCGCGGAATGTAGACCCGCGCCGTGATGCTTGACCAGCATGAACTAATGTAGACCCGCGCCGTGGCGTTTGCGCAGCATGAAATCTAGTCCGAAGTCCAGATCTGCCTGATACCGATTGTGGGCCCGGCAGCGTAGCGCGATATTGCCTGCCTCGTGGCGGCCGCCTTTGCCGTAGGGGATCTCGTGATGGTACTCGATACAGCTCGTCGCCCGGCAGCGCCGTCCCTGTTGATCGACGAACGTGCAACGGCCGACGTCGCGTTTCCATACTTCGCGGCGGATCGCTGCCGGAATCGCGCGTGTTCGCGTAATGCTCAGCCGGCCGCTGGGTCGCGCCGCCCTAGTGACGGCCGCTCTGGTGAGCGCCGCCCTGGTGACGGAACCCTTGGTGACCGCCGCCTTCTTCTTGAGCGTATCGTCTAGGAGCAACTCGATTGCGCGGCTGACGATCAGCGCAGGGTCTGCGCTCGGCAATCGGTGGCTTAGCAAATCCTGTAACGAACGCAGCTGATCGTGAGTGCGCTGGTCGACGGTGATCTCGATCTTGAAACG
>JAJCZL010000080.1 GCA_029262415.1 Deltaproteobacteria bacterium
ATGCGCTACCGTCGATAAATGGTCGAGGCGCGAGGGACGCGCCCCGACCAACCGGAGGGACAACCGACAGACGCGCCATCGACGTCCCGATTCTTTTGACACCAGGAATTGAGAACCCCTCAAAATTTCCCGGGAACAAAAGAATAGGAGTTGGTCTCGTCAGGCACGATTGCTGTGTCCAGCGAGATATTGGAGTACCAATGGCGCTGGACGATAACTCATGCAGGCCCTCAGATCTTGCCCGTCACAGACTGGTAGATCGCGCTATTCGCAAACATCACCGCATGCTGGTGCAATGGTTAACGAAGAAATTCGGTGACCGGGAGACGGCGCGCGATATTGCCCAGAGCACTTATTTGCGCATATGGCGTTATGCTGAACACAACGAGATCGATAATCCACAGGCGTTAATATTCAAAACTGCAGCCAACCTTGCCGCAAATGAATTTCGCGCTCGGCATCGCATGCGCTTTATTGAGCGGATGACGCCTCGCGCAGATGACGACGCTGAGCACAATAAGATTGAAGATCTGGCTTCCGACGCCCCCTCCCCAGAACAAATAACCGTTGCAAGACAAGACCTCAAAACCAGCATCGCCGCCATAAAAAACCTGCCCGACCGCATTCGTCATGCGTTTGTTTTAAGCCGGTTCGAAAATAAGAACTACCGCGAGATTGCCGGCGATATGGACGTGTCGGAAAGCAGCGTCGAAAAATATATCATCGCCGCATTGAAACTGCTGCGTGATGCATTGGAACAACCCCCGCCAAAATCTAAAGTCGTCAATCTGCAAACGGATCGCCGGCGACAACAAAAAGTAACCGCAGATGAGTGATATTATTTCATACGGGTCCACTCAACGTTCGACGGAAGAAGCCGCTTTGTGGCGCGCAAAGCAAATGTCAGGCGCTATGTCAGGCGATGAACGAGTGGCCTTAGCTCATTGGCTGGAAGCGTCCGAAGCCAATCGCATCGCCTTTGAGTGTTTAGAAGATACGTTGGCCGCAACAGATATAGCAGCGCAAACAATTTTAGCTGAGAAATTTGAAGATGAGCTATATGAAGAGGCGCAAAATTCTACTGCGTGGAGAATGCCCGCGCTGGCCGCCTCCATAGGGTTCGTATTTCTTACTCTGTCGGCAACACTGTTCTTCAACTATTCACCACGTCCACAAGCTCAACTCTATGCAACAGCGGTTGGCGAAACCCGTTCTGTCAGCCTTGAAGACGGCAGCAGCATTAATATGAATACTGACACGACATTGGCGGTTGCGTACAACCGTTCTGAAAGGGTCATCAGCTTCGAAGAAGGCGAAGCGCTATTTAATGTTGAACGCGACCAAGCCAAGCCGTTCATTGTTGAATTACCACTGGTTGAAATCATTGTAACCGGAACGGCCTTTAATGTCCTGTCGTCCATTGAGGATACGAAAATATTCGTTGTGTCCGGAACGGTCCGGGTTAAGCCTGTTTCAGGCCAGATGATGACGCTCGGTAATGGTGATAGCGTACATATTGATCGCAACGGTGCGGCCAGCTCTATCGCGCCATTCGATCCTATTGATGTTCTTGCATGGACAACCGGAAAGCTGCGCTTCACAGAAACCCCGCTCCACGAAGTTGTCGAGGAGCTTAATCGGTACTTTAACAAAAAAATTATCCTGCGCGGTAAATCGCTTTCAATGCTTCCAGTGACCGGTGAGTTTGATGCAACAGATCAAGCAGCTGCAATCGACGCAATCACGCTAATTTTCGATCTTGATAGCGAAATAAAAAACAATGCGTTTATCTTGTTCAAAAAGGATGGATGAATGCGCAGCTTCCATCTCAACTTATTTTCCTGCGCGTTTACCTTGCTTGCAACCTCTCCCGCAGGCGCGTTTGTCCAGGATCGTTTACAGATTGCTGAGCTTGACATTGTAAACGCCTATCCGGAACTAGAAACGACCGACGGTAAATTTCCCCTGGAAACCGTTCTTAACGAAATTCATCGTGTATTTGGCTGGTCCTTTATATTCGACAGCCGGGTGGTGGCGGGGAAAAAAATCAACCCCATTAAGGGCTCAGTAGAGCTGGCAGATACGCTTGCCGAACGCCTTGCCGAAGCAGACCTACAGCTAAAAGAGATTTCAGAGAAAACTTTTGTCATCACAGTCACCTCGTATGCAGACCGTGCTAAGGAGGGGGCGCCAGGCAACACAAGACCGTTTAATGACGTTATTATTGTCACATCGTCATCTGCAGTAAAAACTTCTCCAGTCATTTCTGGAAAAATATTCGAGTTGGATGGGCGGTATTTGAATTACTTCAATGCCGCAACACCAGATCGTGCGGTCTTTGAATTACCTCAGACGCTCGCATCCATTTCGCCAACAAACACTATATTGTTTGGCGCTCTGGCTGGCGTCAGTTTCTTGAATATGCGTGGCCTGGGAGCCAATCGGAGTATGGTGCTTGTCAATGGGCGCCCCGCCACTCCAACTTTCAACTCGCCAGGCGCTGAGTTCGGCGTTGACCTCAATCGCTTCGCAACGCCATTTCTCGAGCGTGTTGAACTCCAAACGACACCTTCCAGTGCGCGGTATGGAAGCGGCGCAACGGTCGGTGCGGTCAATTTTGTTCTACGCTCAAACTTGAAAGGCGCAGAAGCGGGAGCACATTACGGAGTATCCGAATACGGAGATCGCGAACAGCTATCGCTGCATTTTATTGCTGGAAAGAATCTCTTACAAAATAGTGCAAACGTCACTGCCGGCCTATATCTTGCGCAAAGTTCTGGACTTATCGGCAAAGACAGGCCACATGCAGACGACGGTTTCGGCGTAAGCGGCTTCACTGAAAAAGGGCGAATACAGGGCGCTGTCTTGGAAGACGGATCGTTTGCGCCATTCCCAGGAGGCGGGTCGTTTGTTCCAAACCTGGATGGGACAATTTCACCATTTATTGGCTCGCCCGACCAACTGTTTAACGCAACTAACGACGCCACAATCCTTCCAGAACTCGACCGATTCATGGGCTACATGTCCAGCTCGGCAAATCTTTCGAACTCGCTGCGAGTGTATGCGGAGATCGAAGCGGGCCTGAATGCAACTAAATTGCAACTCGCTCCCGCCCCGACCGGACCCAAACGGGGCCCTGACCTGTTAACAGGTAGCGCCGCCGTAATTCCGATTGATAATCCCACATTACCCCAGTCAGTGCTTGACCTGGTTCAAGATACTTTTGGCGCCCCTGTACAGTCTGTTGTTCTTGATCGTCGCTACGTTGAGCTTGG
>JAJCZL010000081.1 GCA_029262415.1 Deltaproteobacteria bacterium
GAAGCAGTTGCTGGAGTTGATCGAGCCGCACTACCCGAAGGCCGGCAAGGGCCGCCGGCCGCTCGGACTGGCAAGTCTGTACAGTGTGCGCCGTCAGCTACTTCCCAAGGGGGTGCCGTGCCGGTTGTGAAGCCGCAAGACCGGCCGGGTAGCGCCGGCCGGCTACCTTCCGCGAGCTGAAACCGCGCTACATTCCGCGCGGAATGTGCATAACTCGGCACAAAGTACCCCGGCGGCGCGATGATCGGTCCGCTCAGTCACTTGTGCAGAGCTTCCCTAGCGGGCTATCGCGCAGGCTCACCTGCTACCCGGACATCGGCAATCAGCCCCGCCGAAGCCAGGGTATGGAAGAACGACGCAACCGCATCTGCATCAAACCCAGGGTCTACCTCGATCGCGCACTCTAGTGCCTCGCTCAACGGCCGCTCGTCCATAAGCGCACCGAGCGCGGCGAACTCGGCGTGCGACAAGGCACGGACCGCGCATTCGGTTCCGGCCTTGAACGCTACCAGCCGCGCTGCCGCATCGACATCCGGTCGCTCGTAGTCATCTTGGTTCTGTTTGCGTAGCTTCCAAATCTCGTGGATAGCGTAGAGCGACTCGAACAAAAACACTGCGCTTCCGATCGATATCCAAGCATCGGGCGCACCCGTCAGTTTCGTAAGTACCGGCTCACCGGCAGGTTGGTGGGCAGGCGCGTGAAACAGCGCCTGGAACTTCCACTCGAACAGAGCGAGGTCACCAACGAATGGTAGTCCGTCAGCCTCGGGTTGCGCGGCAACGAATGCGGCAAACGGTTCGCCATACACGGAAAGGTTCGTCTCACGCGAAGGGTGCGAATAGATGTAGCGCCGACAGACCGAAAAGAAGCCTTCATCGCCGAGCACCCACCACACCGCCTCAAACGTCTCGCCCAGAGCCTCGGTCAAGCGTGCGGTGTAGCCGTCTCGGTAAACACCCAGCGCGCCATCGGCGTCGAGCGTACCTCCGGGACGAATCCCAAGCGACGACGAGTCGGGCCGCTCGGGTGCACGGATCGCACGGGCCAACGCGTCCTGCAGCGCTTGTAGACCCATCACGGTGTTTTCGTTGCCGTGGCGCACACCGGGGCTGCCCGACCGTCAGCCGCGACGCCGCCTGCCCGACTGCGGCCCCCGACGGTTTCGTTCAATACTTCGCGTGCATGCACGGCCTCGGCTTCGAGACGCTCGAAGGCGGGGATATCTTCGTCCCACTCGATCAATACCGGGACCTCGGGCATCCGTGCAATCGCACGCCGGTACAAGCCCCAAACCTCTGCACAAACAGGCCGCGAGTGCGTGTCAAACAGATGGGTTCCAAGATCGGTATGACCGGCAAGGTGAATCTGCCCCACGTGCGCAGCCGGAATCGCGTCTACGTAGCGCTCGGCAGAGAAACCGTGATTGCGAGCACTGACGTAGACATTGTTGATATCGAAGAGGATCTTGCATCCCGAACGCTTGGCGATCTCGACCACGAAATCCCACTCCTCGTACACCGACTGCTCGTAGGTCAGGTAGCTGGAGACGTTCTCGAGCGCGATGGTGCGTCCGAGCGCGGACTGTACACGATCGATTTGCGAGACAATCCACGTAAGCGCTTCATCGGTAAAAGGCACCGGCAGCAAGTCGTGAATGTTGCCCTCGCGGGTACCCGTCCAACACAAATGATCGGATACCAGGAATGGCTCGATGCGCTCGATCAGCGACCGCAGCCTGGTGAGATAGGACGGATTGACAGGCTCATCGTCACTGTAGCGCGACGCGATCGACAACGACACACCGTGGAGCGCCACGGGGTAGTCTTCGCGAACGGTTTCGAGAATCCGCAAGGGCCGACCCTCGGAATCCATGTAGTTCTCTGAAACGGCCTCGAACCAATCGACCACGGTGACCGGTTTCTCAACCAGATGAGGATAGTGCGTGGAGCGCAACCCCACTCCGATCATTGAATCACGCATATCTTTGTAGACCGCCCACGGCCCCGCTGACCATCATACGTGAGCGAGGTGCCGCAGTTACGTCCTTGAAGGCAGCATTCGGGGTATTAAACCGAGGGCCTCGCGTTGAAGCCACCCCGGCGCAGACCCCGGCCATGCCGACGGGCGCGCTAGACGCTGTCGTCTATGTAAACGCTCTTGGTCTCGCTGTAGGAGTCTAGCGCCGCCATACCTAGTTCACGACCTAGTCCGCTGCTGCCGACACCGCCGAACGGCGCTTCCAAATGTACGCTCGAGGCCGAGTTCACCGAGATTACCCCGGTACGCACCCGACGCGCGACCCGCACTCCACGACCAAGGTCGGCCGTCCACACCGAACCCGAAAGTCCGTAGGTGGTGTCATTGGCCAGTGACACCGCCTCATCTTCTTTATCGAACGGCATTGCAGCCAGGACCGGCCCAAAGATCTCCTCACGTACGATCTTCATCCGCGGAGACGTATCGGCAAACAGTGCCGGCTCGAGCCATGCACCCTGCGCAAATCGCTGCGGCATCCCGCCCCCACAGACCAACCTCGCACCCTCGCTCTTGCCCGCATCAATATACGCGGCGACAGCATCACGGTGCGCCACGCTCACCAGTGGACCGATCTCGGTGCTCGCGTCGTGCGGTAGTCCGAGCCTGAGGTTAGCGAAGCGCTCCGCCACGGCCTCGACGAATCTGTCATACAAAGGACGCTCGACTAGGAGTCGGCTTCGCGCGCAACAGTCCTGGCCCGCGTTGCCGAGAACGCTCCACACCGCAGCGTCGGCGGCACGCTCAAAGTCGGCATCGGCGAACACTATGTTCGCCGATTTTCCGCCGAGTTCGAGAGTGACACGCTTGATGCCGTCAGCTGCGGCGCGCATCACGCCGACCCCGACTTCGGTGGACCCAGTAAACGAGATCTTGCGCACGGCGGGGTGCCGTACAAGCGTCTCACCAGCCTCGGCTCCGGATCCGGGCACGACGTTGAAGACTCCGTCGGGAACGCCCGCCTGGGTAGCAAGCTCGGCAAGACGCAAGGCGGTGAGCGGTGTAAGCGTAGCGGGCTTGACCACGACGGTGTTGCCGAGCGCGAGGGCCGGCGCGGTCTTCCACGCCGTAATCACCATCGGGAAGTTCCACGGTATGATCAGACCGCATACACCGAGCGGCTCACGCAAAGTCAGACTGAGTCCGCCGGCGGCAACCGGCAGCGTCGCACCCGCCGCCTTGTCGGCCGCGCCGGCGTAGTAACGATAGCAACGAGCCGCCAAGGCAGCCTCGTCGCGGGCTTCGCGGATCGGCTTGCCGACGTTGCGCGACTCGAGTTGTGCAAGCTCTTCGGCGTGTTCTTCGATGAGCGTGGCGAGTCCGAACAGGGCGCGCGAGCGTTCCGCACTCGAAGAACGGCCCCAACCGTTGCCGGGCGCACCGTTACCGAACGCTGCCGACGCAGTCTCGACCGCATGCGCGGTCTCGGCCGCACTTGCAGCGGTGACTTCAATCCACGGCTTGCCGTCAACGGGATCGACAAGCGCGCTGCGGTCGCCGGAATGATTGATCCGGCGACCGCCGACAAAGGCGCACTCTAAGGTCGTGGTCAAGGACATCGTCGCATCAGAAAGCGCAGAGAGGACAGTTCAGCGCAACAGGCTGCCCGACCGCAAACTGCAGGATAAGCAGCGAATCGGTCGCCGTTACTCCCCCAGCGGAGTTAACATCACAGAAACAATCGGCACAAACACCGGCTCCGACAGCCGCCAGCAGCGACAACAAGGCGTCGGTCGCGGTAACGGCATCATTGCTGTCGGCGTTTCCGCAAATGGGGATGGCAAGTGTGGTACTCGTTGACTCAGTCGAAAGTGACACCGAGGTCGAAGACGAGGATGTCGTACTCGATGTCGTCACGCTTGTTGACGTCGTCGTAATAGCGCCGCGCAAGCTGCCGCACGCCCCCGGGTTATCGCACGGTGCCGGCGCCGGTGCCGGTGCCGCGGAGGAAAGATCGGGAGTCGCCCCGGCGGCTGCGGCGAATTCGGCGGTACCGGCAAGGATGTTCGCGCCGAATGCGCCGTCCGATACGTAATAAGGGGTCACCGTAAGCACCGCCGCGATCATCACGGTTGCTAAGACCCGGACCAAGCTGCCCATAACTCCTCCTGGCAGACGCGCCGCTAGAAAACGACTGTCGAAACGGTTTCGATCTCTAGCCGCAAGGCGAGTCCTTGCTCCCGACCGGCCCTAGTATCGCAATATCCGCCGGTAATCACGCGGTGCTCGCTCGGTTCGCGTTCGCCTGCCGATGCCCACAATAACCCGGGCATGAGGCCGGCGTCGAGACCCCCGAGCGCACGCAAAGCACCGGCTGTCGGAATGGCGGTGGATTAAGTCGGGAGCGAACCTGTCTCACACGGCTCGGTCGCAACTTCCATGATAGTCGGGAATATACAGGGAAAATTCCCGACTGGGGGCCGGTCCGACGGCTCTCGTCGCGAAGAATCCCTAACCAATATAGCCGCTTAGCAATCGCTCGGCCGTAGATCAGAAAGGAATAGCAGGGGATTAACAGGGAATCGCCCCTTTTGGAGTGAGGGTTCAGTCTCTGGCCTTGTTCCCCGTCAGCAATTCCCCGTCACCCATTCCCCGCCAAATTGGGACAAGTTATGCCGATGATCTAAGAGACCTGGAGCCAAAAAGGAGAAGATCCAGTGGCAAAGGGACAGTCTGCAGACAAGGCGATCAAGGATATCCGGTGTAAGACCAGGCGTCAGTTTTCGGCTGAAGAGAAGAAAGGATACGGATCGTGATGGAAGGCATGCGCGGTGAGGAAAGCATCTCGGCCTCAACAAATTTGCGCCGTACATGCGCCCAGCAACCGTGCAAGACAGTGCTCTACATTCCGCGCGGCATGTTGAAGAGCCGGTATGCGTGAATCGACGTTACATGCCGTGCGGCATGTTCAAGCGTTGATATGCTTGATAGGAATATCAACTGAGCCGCAATGACGATTTCTCTTGACAGGTTTTTCGGCCTCATAGTTTCGCGGCTACGCGACGTTCTCTGACCAATGCAAAGTTTTTGGGTCAACGACGTCGAACGCTTCGCAGCGCGGCGCAGGTTTGCTCTGTCAGCAATTCTGCTC
>JAJCZL010000082.1 GCA_029262415.1 Deltaproteobacteria bacterium
AATTGTGCCGCCGGAGTGGGCGGAAATGCCCTGTACGAGAAGGGGTTTTCGGCGCGGAGGCTGCGGGTATTCCCGTAACAGAGAGGGGCCATCGCTTTGCCTCTTAGAAATGAGAATGAAAACGGAGTTCACAAAAGTAGCTCCGCTTCCGGGTGTTGAGCTGACGGGCTTGACCGAGCTTTGATCGCCGGTCATTTTGCGCCCATGGGTAAGCTCGACCGTCGGCAGTTTCTCGAACGTTACGCTCAGTACTTCAACGCCAACCGCGTCGAGACGATCAACAACCTTGGGTTTCTTTTTATCGAAGGAGGTGCAGAGGGGCCTTACTTCTTCGACAGCGAGGGCAACAAGTATCTGGACATGTGGTGCATGGGCGGCAATTTCAGCCTCGGACGCCGCAACCCGGCGATCATGTCGGTGGCCGAACAGGCTTTGCGCGAGGAAGAATTCGGCAGCCTGTTCTTCTTCAGTGAAGCCAAGGGCATGCTCGCCGAGAAGCTGGCCCAGTGTACGCCCGGGCGCCTAAAGACCACTCACCCGGTGGTAACCGGCGCCGAAGCAATCGACCTATCGATCAAACTGGCGCGCGGCTGTAGCGGCCGCGCCGAAATTCTCTATGCCGACCAGGCCTACCACGGCTGCACCGGCTTTGCGTTGTCGATGATGGCGCAGGGCGAGATGCGCGACTTCGCCGAGCCGCTGGTGCCGGAGTTCAAAGAGGTTGTGTACGGTGATGCCGAGGATTTGGCCGCGAAGATATCCGAGCGCACAGCGGCGATCGTCTTGGAGGCGGTGCGCAGCGATGCCGACGGCAAGGTTCCGCCGGCCGGATACTTCGACGAAGTCCGTCGCCTGTGCGACCAGACCGGGGCGAAGTTGATCATCGACGAGGTGGTTTGCGGCATGGGGCGCTTGGGTACGCTGTGGGGCTGTCAGTACTGGGACCTCGAACCCGACATGTTGGTTACCGCAAAGGGTTTTTGCGGCGGCGTCTATCCGATGGCGGCAGTCGTCACGCGTCCGGAATGTCTCGATTTCTTCGCCGAATCGCCGTACCGGACTATCTCTTCGTTCGGTTGGTCAAATATCGGTGCGCGCATCAGTCATGCAGCACTCGAAGAAACCGAACGCCTGCTGCCGCGGTTGGGTTTGTTGGGAGACTCGATCGAATCTGGATTGGCGACCCTGCAGCAACGCTATCCAGCGATCATCAAGAGCATGCGCCGTGCCGGCATGATGTTCGCGATGGATTTCGCCGACGAGTCAGCCGGCATGACCTTTCTAGCCATGCTGTTTGCTCACGGGGTCCTCGCTGTTGCCTCGAGCCAGCATCTGGAGATCGTAAAACTTTATCCTCCGCTGATTCTCGAACAGCCGGAAGTCGATCTGTTCTTCGAGCGTATGGAGACCGTACTCAAACAGATGAGTTGAGAAACCGCTTATGCGGCATAATCTGAACAGCAGTTAGCGAGTGCGGAACTCGCCGGCTAGGGGGGACCTAAGATGCGTGTTGATCCGCTTTACTACCTGACAGTTTTGGCCGCAGCGGTGTCGCTTGTCTTATCTGGGTCGCTGTCCTGGGCGCAGCAATGCGGCGATCTTGACGATAGCGGCGCGATCGTGACGACAGATGCTCTGCTTGTGCTCCGGCGTGCGGTTGGACAGCCGGTTGAACTGGTTTGCCCGGCCGTAGGGTTACCGCGGACGGGTCAGTCCACCTGCTACGACACGGCCGGCGCCGTGGTTGCGTGCGCGGGCACCGAACAGGACGGGCAGGTAAGGGCCGGCAAGGTTCGCAAGTTCACCAATAACGGCGACGGGACCATCACGGATCGCGCCACGGGTCTGATGTGGGAGGCTAAGTGCGACGGGACGAGCTGTGATGCTTTGCACGATAAGGACACGACCTACACCCAGGACCAAGCGTTCACCGCGCATGTCGCGATGCTGAATTCGACGAGCTTTGCGGGGCACAGCGATTGGCGGGTACCGAACGTAACAGAGCTTCAATCTGTTGTGAGTTATGAGACGGTTTCGCCCTCTACTTATGGCGTGTTCGATACCTGTGCCGCCGACTGCGAGGTGACCGGGTGCAGCTGTACCGCGTCGTCCGATTTCTGGTCGTCTACGAGTTTTTCGAGCTTTGCGAACAATGCATTGGTCGTCAACTTCGACAACGGTTTCGTATTCTTCGGTGTTAAATCCAGCCTGCGGCGCGTGCGCGCGGTTCGCGGTGATGCGGCGGTAGTCGAAGGATGTGGAAACGGTGTGCTCGAAGCGGGCGAGGACTGCGATTTCGCAGATCTGGATGGGGAGACTTGCGCGACACAGGGGCTGTATGGCGACGGGCTGGCCTGTACGCCCGGCACCTGTGTGTTCGACACCAGCGGTTGCTCGGCGACACGCTACGAGGATACGGGCCTAGGAACGGTGATCGACCACCAGACGGGGTTGGAGTGGGAGAAGAAACAGAACCTCGACGGCACGAGTGTGAACTGCCCCGGTGGTATCAGCTGCGGCGATCCACACGACGCGGATAACCGCTACGCCCGGTGTATCGGACCGGCCGACTGCAACGCCGTCGACGGCAGCGTGTTCACGGACTTTATCGGCGCACTCAACCGTTGTGAAGACGACGGCAGCCGTCCGGTAACCGGAGTAACCGGTGGATTCGCGGGACACTGCGATTGGCGGTTGCCGGATATCGTTGAGCTGCAAACGCTCATCGACGTATCTGCGCCCGGGTGTGGGAGCGGCTTTGGCGGCCCTCCCTGTATCGATCCGATCTTCGGGGATACCGCGACTGGTTTCGAGGGCTACTGGTCGGCAACCCCTTCGAGCACCTTCACCAACGGCGCCTGGTACGTCAGTTTTGCCGGTCCGGTCACGAGTTCTCTCCAGCAGCGGGTCAGTAACTATGTCCGAGCGGTACGGGTCTTTGAATAACCTGAGTTAAGCGGTGGGTGACGGCAAGCAGTCACTCCAAGCAACAAGCCAAGGCCTCCATCGCGGCGTAGCCGTCCAGATAAAGGTTGTAGTCGAGCGGTTCCGGCTGCGACGACAGCTTGACCATCACCAGTCGGCGATCTCTGTCCATGTAAATAGTCTGGCCATGGATGCCGATCGCCGCCATCACGCCGTGCGCGCCGTCCTTGACCCACACCTGGTTGCGGTAATGCCAGCCGGGCAACACCTGGCCGTAATCGCCGCGGCGAAACGCGTCGATGGTATCGGGATCTGCGCGGCAAGTGTCTTTGAGCCATTGATGGGGAACGATTGTTTGCCCGTTGTAGGCGCCGCAGCCGATCAGCATGGCACCGAATCTGGCCAGGTCGCGTGCGCAGGCACTCATGCCGGCACCTACATAGGGAAAACCGCTAGGATCGACTACAATCGAGGCATCCTGCTCCGCTCCAAGCTTTGACCAGATCTCGGTTGAGAGCAGGGTTGCCAAATCGATTCCGGTCGCGTGCTCCAGCACCATACCCAGCACGTTGGTCAACACGGTTTGGTAGTACCACTTGCCGCCGCGACATTGCGTCGGTGATGACAAACGACGGGCATACTGGCTCAACGACGTCGCGCTGTGCTCATCCTTCAACGCCGGCCGCCAGCCGACCACGGCCGACTCATGCCAAAAATCGGTGAGCGGATCGGCGTAGTCCTCGTCGTAAGCGACCTCAGCGCGCATATCCAGCAGTTGACGTACGCGGGTGCCCGCCAACGCGCAACCCGTGAATTCAGGTAGGTAGTGGGCTACGGTCTGCGCAACATCCAGCTCACCACGCGCGGCAACGATTCCCGCCAACATGCCGACAAACGACTTGGTCACCGAGTTGACCAGATGATGACTGCCCGCGTCCATGCCGTTGAAATACTGTTCACTGAGGATGGCGTCGCCCTTGATCACTAAAAACGCGTCTGAGTAACTGCTATCGAGCATCTCTTTTATGGTACGCTCGCAGCCACCCGGTGCGAGATAGGTGATCCCATTGATATCGCGTGGTGCTCGCTCGAACGTGCAAACAACACCGACGCCGCGGCGAATCCGCGCGGTGGGGAACAGCGTCTGCACATGCTGGAAACTCCAGCGATTAAACGGCGCGACGCCCCAATTATCGACAGTTACGTTTTGCAATGAGCCCTACGCCGGTCTTTTCTTGCCGGTGCGCTTGGTTGCCGGCTTCTGCGTTTTCTTTTCCTTCTCCTTGCTTCCGTCCGCGGCAGCAATCTCCGTTTTAGCCGTGCGTTCGATGCCGAGGAGATCTTCTGCGGTTCCGATGTCCATCACCAGGTGGCTGAATAACCGTGCCTTTTTGGGGAACTGCAGCAGCGACTGCAGCGCTGTTTTGCGCGTAAGATTACAGTGAATGCAGGGACTACAGACGACCACGACGGCCTTGGCCGTTTGCTTTGCCAGCTCCGCAAGTTGGGGGAGTTCAAAGAGCCCCATCGCTTTAAACGGCAGGTCGACGTCAGTGCCCTCCATTAGCGGGCCGTCATCATTAAAAGGGTGGCGTTGGCAGTCGCCCGTCCATCGGGCTTCGTGAAGTTTGTCGAGGTAGGCTTGGGCGATATCTTCCGCCGATCGGGCCGCGGTGCCTTTCTCCTTGCGCTCTCGTATCACGATCTCCTGGGCGTACTCGTGTATGTAGCGTCGAAGTTCGCCGTGTTCGTCGGTCGCACTCGCGAATCCGGTCACAACGATATCGACTTCCTCGGCTGCGCGCACCGCCTTTGCGATCGATGTGCTTTCACGCTTCGCTTTGTACTCCTCAACTCTTACGAACGGCGCACTGTAAAGAGCATAGGTTTGGATATCCTCTCGGATCCCTTCAAAGCTCTGAAAGAATGTAGCCGGGGCTGTCGAAGTATCGGTTATATCGAACCCGCTCGAAATGGCGTGGAGCGCCAGCGGCGGTAAGTCTGCTTGGGTACGGCACATTGCCGCGAGCGTCGTCGCGCAGATCTTGCTGCTTGCCCCCGCAGCAAAAGCCACGTGTACGCGAACGGCTTTCTTGTCGCGCGACTCCTTCTTTTTGTGTTCGGCTATCTCGCGGATCAGTTTTATGGTGAGTGTTGCAGCTTCGGTTGCAACGCTTTCCATCACGCTACGGCCGCGTGATGGAACGACACTCATAAACGGTGCGGAGGCGGTAGCGCTCGCATGCTCAATGTTGGTGATGGCGTTGAGTGCGAACTTATCGCTGATTCTGTCTGCGAGTTCGCGCTCGACGGGCGCGAACAGCAACACAAACTTGCGGCGTAGACCTTCACGTACGATCGCGTAGACCTCCTCGCGCGAGATCTTGTGCTTTTCGGGGTCCTTGACCTCGTCGGCGATATCCTTGGTCGAGAGGTTGTAGCGAATGAATTTTTCACAGACGTCATAGACTAGTTCGTCGGATAGGCTTTCGTAGTTGCGCATAGGTTCTCCTTCCTTTTACTGGTGGATCAAGCGCTAAGAACAGCGGCTCGTGCAACGTGGTGAACAGTAGAGGATAACACTCATAGGTACAAAACCTAGAGAACTGTTACCGAGGGATATCGTATAGAGACCAAATAGCCCTAAAAACAAGTACTAAGCTAGTCGGGTAGCTACGAAAAAAACTCTGGGCAGTCGAGCGGTATTCACTTGACGTGGCGCGGCGTGAAGCGGTACAGGTAGAGTATCTGGAAGGAACCGAGCCCCGGACCGCCGGAGTTCATCGTGAGGAGAGCCATGGGACGACTGAACGACGAAGAAAGCGATAGCTTGTTGAGAAGCGGCGCCGACGACGGAAGGCGGGGCTGGGCACTGCAGCCGTGTCCGGCCATCGGGCCGACTCGCCAAGAAGCGCTTGGCGCCGTTCTTCACAAGACCATTCTCGCTGCTGAAGCCATCGGTGACGCCGTACTCGCGATCCGCGAGTGTGGACTATTTCTTGTCCGGCGCGAGCACAGACCGGAAAGACCGGCGCGCGAGCGCATCGGGCCATCTCGCGGTAAGGGCGCGGGATCGAGCGACGATGCGGCTAACGACGACTCAGGTCCGCAGCCTGCACCCACAGAAAACGATGGTCAAGCTCCGTCGCGCGACGACCAAGACGACTCCCAACAATCGTCCGGTGTTTGCAGTGCTTCGTGCAAGTGTGGCTATCACGCCCCGGGTGGGGGGTTCGGAAAAAGATTGCTACGCAATCCCGCCGCAACGGGCTTTGTCACCGGACATCCGAAAGTCGGGCGTGGGTATAACGATCATCTAGTGCGCGCACCATTGCACAATGTGGCGTACCTTTTCATGCCTGGCGAGGGGTTGAAGCACAACCTTTACGCAGACTTCGTAAAAGACGAGCTTCAGCCGAGAGTCCACTACCGCACCGTTGACGGCGGACTTTATTTGACAACTTTCAAATCGCTGTCCAGCGTGATGCGCGAACTTCCACGCCAGCAGTTCGTGCAGTTGAATCGCAATGTTATCGGGTCCTTGGCTGAACTTCTCTGGTTTCAGGGCGACCCTCGCGGCGACCAATACGAGGAGTCTGAGGACCAAGTCGATCCCTATGCCGATCTTGGTGGCGTCCGTGTCGGCTTTGACATTCGAATCGTGCGCGACGGCATCGATCCCTTGCTGCTCAACGGGCTTTCTCCCAGGCTGCGCCGAAAGCTCGAGAACGGGGATCGAAAGGCCCTGGAGACGGTCCGGGTTGGCGGCGAATACCTGAAGAAAATCCGTGAACTTTTCGATCCTGCCGCGGTCTGCTGGATCGGCGGCGACT
>JAJCZL010000083.1 GCA_029262415.1 Deltaproteobacteria bacterium
CCTGGGAAAACGACCCCTTCCTCGTCGGGGTAGTCGTTTTCAGCGCCGCAGTTTTTGATGCTCCAGTCCCGCAAGCTGGGCACGATCTCGGCTGCGTTGATGAAGTCGTACACGCACATCGTTTTTGTTGAATTGGTCATCTCTCTTCTCCTTCTCTCTCTCGTGGGTAAATTAGCGACCCTGCGGTTCGGTAAATGCGTCAGCGGTGAAGAAGTCGACCGGGAACAGATAGCCGTCGCAACTACCGCAGCCCTGTCCATGGTCCTCGTGGGTGAATCGTCCGCAGAGATCGCACCGTGATTGCTGTGACACCAAGTCGAAGATACCCACCTCATCGGTGTTGTCACAGGCAAGGCATTCGATGGTTGCCGATTCGTCGAAATCGCTTTCGCATATCGACGATCCCCGGTCAGAGTCGAGCACTGTGGTCCCGTTCGATACGACTCGAAAACGCTCGGTCTCACCACAATCGGGGCATCTCAGGTCTGCTTGATTGATCATCTTCTCCCTCTCTGGGCTCCATAGAGCCCTTCTAAGCGGCTTGCCTCATCCGGTGAGGGGGTAGCCAACCCTCTCACGACAGAGCCCGCTACAGGCCCTGTTTCGGCGTTGTGGTGGGTAAATCAGACTACGTGCGAGCCTGAACCCTCTCGTACGTGTCGCCGCAACCCTCGCAGCGCAGCGTGAGGTTGTCGGCCTCGAAAATGCTCACGTCGGTCTGGGTAGCTTCATCGACCGCGTGACCACTCAGGTCCAAGCCGCTGAAATGCGAGGACATGCCAGCGCATCGCAGCCTGCCGCAGAAACAACGACCGTTGTCACCAAAGTACAGTCGATCTTCTCTCAGGACCGGGACCGGAAGCTTGATGTCGGTGTTTGTCATGGTCTTCTCTCCTCTTCTCTCGTGGATAAATTAGTGTGCCTGCGTGGATAAATCAGCGTGTGTTCGTACGAGATTTTTGCCCTTGAATTTTTTGGGCACCGATCCCGCCAGATCCTAATTCGTACCGTCAGTTTTTTGACGTTTCGCGTTTCCGCGGCGAGCTCTCGCGTTTTTGCGAGACTCGAGGTTCGGGGGCATCGATTCGACCACGTCCCGACGTGCCGGCACTAGCCCGCCTTTGGTGAGTCGCGACTCCGGTTCGATGCCTTGCCTTGCCATCGATTTCCGACGTCGTGGCGGGACCGTGTCGCGTTTTTGCAAGGCACTGAGACTCATAGCATCGCCCGCAAGATCGACACCGCATACACGGCGAGAAGCGGTCCTAGATAGGTGCCCGACTCTGCCCAGATTGCTCGGATGATTGCCGTTGTTTTGTGCTTCATTTTTCTTTCCTCTCACGTCCTAGGGACGTCCCTGTGGTGTTTTTTGACTGCTAGGCGGCCATGGCGTAGGCGGGGTGCTTCTTTGCACCTGCACCGTGGGGGGGGATGAAGATTGAACGGCGGGAATCGTTTTCTCGCGTCCCATCGCACAACCCGCAATCCTCGCAAGTGGTTTTCCTTCCGCCTTCAGCGCTGGCGGGGCATAGGCTTTCCCATGGCAAACGAGACTCAATCGGTCCTACTCGGAAGGATCGCCGGCCTACATCTCTTGCCTGTATAGCGTCCTCGACCGTATCGGCCGACATCATGGAAATTGCCTTGTAAGCGCCTTTAGGATCGTTGTGCGAATAGCCTGTAGACAGCCGAGCGCTCGCCTTGATTGTGAGCAAAAGCGCAGCATCGACGCTCGCTGGGTCACCATAGGAACCGAAGCGAAAGCCTAGGGAAAAGCGATCGACCAACCATGCCAACTCTGCGACCGTGATCACAGGCAAGGTGCCCCGCTTGTAAGCTTCCCACAACCCCTGTGGTGCCCTTCCTACTTGCACGTAACAAGAAGCACCACGCAATGGACATTTCCCGCAGATTGAAACGTCTGCACCGCTTGCAAGGGCATCGAGGGGAGAGACATCCGCGCGAAGGAAATATGATTGTACCATTGCCCCAGTTTTCCCGTTCGCTGATTCCACGTTTGATGCAATCGCGGTTTTGATTGCAGCCGCAATCATTACTATCGGCTTGCCATCGAGTCTCGACGGACCTTCCCAGACAACGAACGAATTCGCTTTTAATCCGCCCTTCGAACCAAAGACGATGTTCGCACGATCTACCCCGAATGATTCGAGAAAACCCCTTCGCGCTTGTTTGTTGCTCATCTCCTTCTCTCTCTCTTGTTACTGGTTCAGGCAGTCGCCAAGATTCGTTCGCGTATTCCATCGGATCTCTTTTGCCCATTCGCGAGCATCATAAATGCTTTCAAAATGTCCCAATACATCACCGTCGACGAGTATGTCCCCCCTTGGGTTCGCAACGAGTACAAACGATCCACTGAACCTCGATCCATCCGAATTCCAGATAGGACGAATGGTTGCTGTCCGATCGAAGGGTAGTTTCGGGAATAGGGTATTTGCCATTCTCTCTCTCTCTCTCTCTTGGTGATTCGCAGATTAGCGAATCAGTCCCCAACCATCGGTCTCGCCGTTACAGGCCACTTCCCACCCAGTCCCTACCGCGCACGCAAAGGCATGGCTCGCGAATTGCTCCTCGGTCGAGAAAAATCCACAAATACTCATGATGTCCCGACAAAGGTTCCGCTCTTCATTCTGCAATTTCGCCAAAATCTGGAACCACATTTCTTTCTCAGTCGTCGTCATCTTCTCTCTCTCCTCTGTCTCTCCGTCCCGCAACCACTGCGAGACACCTTCTTTCTGCCTGCACCAACATCCGAAGTCAAGTCATTTGTGAACAGAAAGACCAACCCGAAGACTCGAATCAGAGTTTAGACACCGTCTAAGCTAGGTCATCGATGGAGTTGTGGTGCCATCCCCACCGGCAT
Source organism: Deltaproteobacteria bacterium (assembly GCA_029262415.1). Taxonomy (GTDB): domain Bacteria; phylum Desulfobacterota; class Binatia; order UBA1149; family JAJCZL01; genus JAJCZL01. The sequence goes on from JAJCZL010000083.1 coordinate 2,882, forward strand.
GAGACCAACTGGTCAATTTAGGCCACTTGTGTTTTGCAAGTGGCAATAATGCGAGAGCTCGTAAGCATTCCCGCCTACCGTCTTGCAGAATTGCAAGGGTGCTAAGTTTTGTTTGCGCCGGCCATATCCCACGCCATTGCAGGGATATCGGGAGACTTCGCAGTCTCGGAGCGTCTCGCAACTGACGGAGCGAGACAGACACCCCGAAACAGGTGCGAACCAAACGTCGCACCAAGGCATTGTTGCAAGGAGCGTCATTCTAGTGACACCGACCCTAGGAGCTCGAACCTGGCCTTCTAGGCGATCGAGCTGCTCAACCCTGGCAACCCCTTATCTATTTGCCGGCGGTGGATCTCGAGCGCCCACGGGTGCCTTCTCGTTGACGTTTGAGGCACCTCGACCCTGGCCGCGGACCCCTCGGGACCCCCCCCCGGTACCCTCTCGAGCCGGCGCGATTCCGACGTCCCCATCCCATCGGGCGGGGAGATATTTTCCGGGGATATTCTGAAGTAGCTTATACCTAGCCTAGAGAAAATCTGGCGGGGGGGCGGATTTTCAGAGCGGACGGTTGCGGGGGCGGTAGCAGCCGCGGGGCCTGGACCGGGGGTGGGAGTGTGCGTGGCAGTGTTGGGCCCGCGGGGGTTCTCTATTTAACCAAAGGGCGGCAGTTGTGAGCCCTGGCGCGGTAGAGGAGCCGCATAGAAGAGCTACTGAGAGAAGTAGAGAGAAGCTCAGATACTCTAACTAGGGGAGGGACTCAGGAGCGGGAGGACTGTTCGTTCGCTCGCTAACCCGCTCACTCACTGGGGATTGATAAGGGGCTAGGAAAATGGCGTGTCAAGCGGAGAAATTTCAAATCTTTGAATAAGCCTTTGTGGGTATAGAGATATTTATTTTCTAAACCAGTGTTTCTGCTCGTCGGAAAACGGCTGATTTTAGTAAACGATCGGTCAGACTCGCGGTACGAATTGGGGGTCTTGGGGCTATGACTTGACGGTCGAGTAGGGGGTGGGGTATGGAGGCGCACACTGTTGAGAGGAGAGAATGAGATGGGGAGAAGGGCAATCGAGTTGAGTGATAAGCAGCGTGCCCGGGTAGCGGAGCTGCTGGTCGAGGGTAGGCCTAATCGGGAGATTGCCGCAGTGATTGGTTGCTGTGGTGGCAATGGTCAACCGCAGAAGGTCTGCGATCGTGAGGGGCTTGGAGAACTCTACCGCGCACGTACTTCGGCACAGGTGAGTCGGTCGGTGGCGCGTCTGCGAGGGGCGGACATCATGCGGATGTCTCTCGAGGGCAAGACCCTGGCGGAGATCGGTGACGAGGTCGGGGTGACCCGAGAGAGAGTTAGACAGATTCTAGATCGGGGTGGATGTGCTCCTGTGAGGAAGAAGAAGCGTTCTGTGAGGCTTGCGGAGAAGAAGGCGCAGCGGGGGGCGGCTCAGATGGCTGCGTGGCGCACGAGCCCCCGTGGGGCTCTCTACGGGGAGTTTGCGAGAGAGTTGAGGCTCAGGGGGTACGATGTGCGCTTCGAGCAGGTCAGGTGCTCGAACGGTATGCCATCGTCGGTGCGCGTCTACGTGAACGGCGTGCGTGCGAGGCTACGGGTGTGCATGGAAAAGGGACTCGCGCGTAGTGGGGGCAAGCAGAAATACCTGCATGTGCCCGTCAACCTGAAGGACGTGGTCTACCTGGTGGTGCTCAAGACGGGGTACAGGTACGCCTACTGGTCGGATGATCTGTTGGTGACCTCTCTGTACTTTCGCGAGGGCGGCGAAGCGATACATGAGGCTCGCGAGTCGTGGGTTGGGCCCCCTTTGGGGGCGAATTGAGCAGTTGAGGGGGCAGATATGGACGAACTAGAGTTGATCGAAGAGCACGACGAGTGGGCCTCGGCTGTGGTGGCGGCGCTCGACGAGGTGCGGGGCACTGGGGGTAAGGTCGTGGTGCACGCGGAGTCGTGTCAGACCTGGGACGAGTACGGCGGAGGTCTCGAGTGCGTGTGCACCCCCCTGGAGCTCGACCCCGAGGAGATCGTCAGCAGGGATCAGGTCGAGGCAATGCTGGGGCGCGGTCAGGCGCGGTTGCTGCAGTAGGACCCTACCCGACCTTGCGCCACCCCTCGTAGGACCAGAAGTCGACCTCCCGACCGTCGACTATGCACTTCCAGACAGGCACTTCGTCCTCACCGGTGAAGAACTCATCCACGTCCCTAAGTTCGCCAACGTGCACCTGACCATCGCTGCACAGCAACTCGATCGGCCCACCTTCGCGCCACCCTGGGGTATCGTCTCGCCATTCAGTCGTCATCTTTCTCACCCTCGCGATACTCGACGATGCTGCAGGTCAGGATGATGTCGACGTAGTTTCCCATGGGTTCTCCTCTCTCTCTGGGGGCGACGGCATCGTCCCCTTGTTGGCTCCACCGGTGCGCAGCCATGCCCTCTGGTACTCCCGCAGGCGCATCTTCCACTGGTTCTTCATCTGGCAGGAGTTGCACCGCGGCGGATCCTTCTTTGACATGCACGACCTGCCGCAGTCGTTGCATGGTCGAAGTTGCCGCTGAATGGAGGTGGGGAGCATCAGTGCACTAGCTGGCTCTGAACCGGACCTTCGTCGGGCCCGAGATCTTGACACTGAGCTATCCAGTCCTCGAAGATCAGGATGTCGACGTCTTCGGCGAAGTCTTCGGGCCCCCGGGCAAGCAACTCGATAGTGCATGCTGCGATCATGCAGAGCAGTCCGGGCGCGTGGTTGCGGGTGACGTTGAAAGGGTAGGCTAGGGCGTCTTGGACGGAAGCCCTGGTGAGGCAGTCGCGGAATCCCTCAGGGGGGCAGGTTGGGGGCCCGACCAATACCCAGACCTCAGTCCCCGCGGGGGCGGATAGGGTATAGTCTGGATGCTCAACCATTCGAGCCTTCTGCCACTTGGGGCTCATCGCCGAACCCATCGGTAGAGGCTCACCCACCAAAAGCGCGGAGGGGCCCGCGTTGGAGGCGGAGGAGGGCCGTCGTTCAGCCATGCCCGACAGCCGTCGGGGCAACACCCTAGGTGACACCCTAACTCCCAGTGCGGGTACTCGTGTCCGCAGTATTCACACTGCGCTGGGGGGCATGAGGTGACTAAGGTTCCCGAGAACTCCCCGTGGTAGTAGGGGGCGACCCTCGCTGGCTCTGAATCGCTCATTCGGGCTTTTCCTTTTCCTTCGCATGGTCGCTGCGGGCTTTAGCCGCGAGTTGCTCGAGTTGGTCAGCGAGAGCTTCAACGCCATGTCCGCTGGCAGTCCCGCCCCACTTCGTTCCACCTGGGAAGGTGGTGGTAGAGCCGTCGAGGTTAATCCGCCCTGTGTCTCCGATCTCGACCCACAACTCGATGCTCCAGTCGCCGATCATGGTTCCATGTCTCTCGGTGGGTCGTGAGGGTTGGGGCGAGCCCCCTGGGGGTCAGCATGCAGTTTCAACATCGAGTCCATGGCCCGCCGCTCGACCTCCAGGCTCGCCTCCAGCTCCTCAACCCGGGCCGTGGCCTTGCGCCACGCCTTACCCAACAACCGGCCCAACTCCGTCTCTGCAAGTTGCTCGACAGCCTTGTCGAGGTCGGGTCGCGGGATGGTGGTGTGAGTCGCTTTGGCCGCGAGCCGGCCTTCCAACTCGGCGCAGTGTTTCTCTAGCTTGCTCACCCGCTCAGTGAGGAGCGAAAGCATGCGTTCGTCGATCTGCGCATCCACCATGCGCATCACATCCTCTCGTGACGCAGTGAGAATCTCAGGCTTCGCTGGTGGGTATGCGCATTCCTTGCCGGAACCACTCGGCCACACGCGACCAGCGCAGCACCCGAACAAGGTGCATACCCTGAGCGGTGTGCCCAGAAAGAACATTTCGTTGTGCCCGCATTTCACGCAGGTACGCTTGCTCATCCCCTATCTCTCCTCTTCTCGATTGGTCCGCGTCATGCCGCGGCGCTTCGGTTCTCTCGGCGTCGCATGTCCCGACGTCCGGTGATGTAGTGGGTCGGCGGCGACACGGTGGGTGACGCAGCAGCCCCTGAGGGCATCACTCTTACTTGCGCGAGGGCTGCGGGGTCTGCTCGGATTGCCGCTTCGAACTGGTCGACGTCTTCAATCTCGAAATGCTCACATGCCCGAGTGAACGACAGCGGGTGCGCGTGGTCGCCCCTCTCTGCGAAGAACTGACTCGCGGCTTCCTTGTGCCTCAGGTTGACCCGCTCCTCGGATGGGTCGACTCGACTCCCCGGCACGTAGGCGAGCTCGCTCGCGGCTAGGACCAGGTTCTGAGCGATGAGTCGATCGATCCCGGTGTTACTCGATTCGGGGCGATTCAGAAATGAGAAGCCGAGTCGGTTGCTGTTCCTGGCATAGGTGATCACTGGTCGTCTCCGTCTTTGTCGCCAGCGGCCCATACTGCGAGTGCTGCAACGAGGAACAGCATGCCCGCCAGTGCCGTGGTGTGCACCTTGTCGAAGGGCATCTGGCAGCCGGGGACGATGATCAGGGCGATGGGGAGTAGGTGGGTCATTCTCTTCCTCTCTCTTTGGTCCAGGTGCGTAGCACGGGTTGCGTTAACGAAACAAGTACTTGACATCCCCCGAGTTGCGAAAGTAGAGAATGCCCCCATGAAGAGACGACTGTTCTTGTCAGTGTCGCCCCTACTGGCTGCTTCTGACATGAACTGACTGCTGTCAACTGCCACCCCTAAAGGGGTGTGGCAGTGGCAGTCATGACATTGGCACTGCCGTGTCACTGCCATGGCAGTAAGTACCTCAGGCACCATCGGGTCGACAGCAGCGGCACTTGGGTTGAAAAGTGCGGCTGAAGGGCCAGCGGGGTGCCCTGCTGCGAGTTCGCCGGCAGTCGGTAGTACCGGGTGGGCTGGGTGCGCCTTTGGTTCAGAGCCGCCTTGGCCCAGGTCAGTGAGGGGGAGACTTTATTACCTCCCCCTCACTGTAGATTGAAGCTACTCTAGTCCAGGGACCCTGACTTCCGCAGTGCACTCTCCGGAGGTGCACGCGGTCACGCGAGCAGCCCAGGCGTGGCAGTAGAGATTGCTCGTTGTCACTGCGTCGGCGGTCTGTGCAGATGACCATACGTTCATGATTGGGCAGGCAACGCACGGCTGGCATTGAGCGTTGCCCTGTGCGCCAGTTCCGTCGAGGTCGAGCAGGATGGTTTTCCCACCGTTGCCGGCTCGGGTGTTGGGGCGAGGAGTCGAAGCGCATGGAGTAGTACACCTCACCCATGCAACCCCGGGTGGAGTCGGCGTCTTCGTTGGAGTCGGCGTAAACGTGTCCGTCGGCGTCGATGTTGGGGTGACAGTCGGAGTCGATGTCGGAGTCTCGGTCGGCGTATCAGTTGGAGTTGAGGTTGGAGTGCTCGTTGGCGTATCTTGAGCGTATCCCGGCACTGCGCCGAAAAGGCACAGCGCGGCGATGGTTGAAATGACTATCCGTATCATTGGGGTGGATCCTCCTCTTCGTGATGGTGAACTATCGCGCATTCCTTTTATGCGGAATCCCACCTGAGTGGACCAAGGTCAAACATTATCCGGGTCCGTGAGCTCGATCGTCACCGAACCTTGCCGTAGTGGGCACCACTCCGGGTGAGGCTCGTCGGTTGCCTTGGGGTACTCCTCGATCTTCCGAGACCCCTCTTCGCGCATCTGACACCAAGCGACGCCCCACTCTTCGATTGCGAAGCATGCGGGGCAGTCGGCGCACTCAGTAACGGTGATTTTCATGGTCGATCCTCCTCTTCTACGGATGCTCGTACTTGACGTTTGGGGAAATGTCGAGCTATAGCTTCGCGAAACTCAACGAAGGGGACATCGCCGCAATGGTAAGTCGACAAGCAGAGTGGCAGCGTCGCAAGCTCGCTGAAGGGATGTGTTCACGTTGTGGAGAGGAGCCGCTCTATACGGGCACCATGTGCAAGGAGTGTTCGAAGAAGCATCGCGACGGTCGCAAGCGAAGGGTGAAGCGACCGTGAGCGAACGAATGAGCGTCGAAGACTACAAGAAGATCCCACGGGGGCGAGGGAAGCGCCCTGCGAGGTCTCATCGTATGGGGGAGATGAATGGCACCGAGGCGAAGTATGCCGAGCACCTGGGGCTTCTCCAGTTCGCTGGCGAGGTACTGCTGTTCAAGTTCGAAGCTTTGACCTTCCGGCTCGCCGACAAGACGGCATTTACTCCAGATTTCTACTACCTCGACCAGAACGCCGAGATGGTCTTGGTCGACGTGAAGGGCACGAAGAAGGGTAAGGGCAAGCGGTCCTTGAAGCGCCCCTACACCGAGGGGGACGCCGCGGTGAAAATCAAATGCGCGGCGGAACAGTATCCTGAGTTCACCTGGCTGGTCGCTTGGCTTGGGGACGATGGCTGGTGTACTGAGCAGAAGTGATGGACCTTACCGACCTTCACGACTTCCGCGGTATCCCATTTCGAGCGGCGATCGCTGTGCTCGAGAAGTCCGACGAAGAGTATGTGCACATACACTCACCCCCCTGCGTAGAGGCGAGGTCTCAGGGTGGCACATGCTGCTGCACTCCGTTCCGGTTGGACCAGATTGGATACCGGGACATTGAGGCAACTGCGAACCGGTACAACACTTGGTGGAGAGAAATGGTGCTGCACTGATGGGTCGACCTTCGAAGCAAGACACATCTCGTCGTCGAACAGAGGTGATGCAACTGCGCCTGCGTGGTCGCAACATGGAAGATATTGCGGAGATGCTCGAGGTCTCTCTTTCGACGGTCTCGAACGACGTGAAGCGGGTCCATGAGGAGTGGCGCAAGAAGCGCATCGACCAGTTTAACGAGCATATCCATCGAGAGCTTACTCGGATCAACATGATCGAAACCGAGCTCTGGGCAGCTTGGGAGTCGTCGAAGGAGCAGAGGTTTTTCGAGGAAACCTCGGGTGAAAAAGGCGAGACCACCAAGACGCGCAAGGGCCCTGGGGACCCGAAGTACCTCTCTGAGATTCACAAGTGCATCGACAAGCGATGCAAGCTGCTCGGGCTCTACACCAACGACATCCGCACGCGAGAGCCGGGTACGGGGCTCCCACCGGGATTCAAACTTCCACCAGGGGTGACGTTCGAGTCGCTGCCGCGGATGCTCGAGATCATTGCCGTGGCTGAGAAGCGACGGAACGGTGACACTCCGGTGGACGCCGAATTCAAGGAAATGCCATCTTCTGCGACTCCCGCCGGCGACTCAGACCTGCCTGATCCCGCATCACTGTAACTTGCGTTCTGGCCGACTCTGCTTCTACAGTCCGCCGCGTGGACGTATCTGAACAGGCGATTTCTGAGCTTGCCCCCTACCTGAATGCCGAGGAGAGGGAGGAACTCACCCATCTCCTGAACGGCGGCGATCGTCCGAAGGATCTTGATACGGATGCCCACAAGGAGATCTGGGTTCCGAAGACCGACAAGGAACTTCAGACCTGGATGTGGGAGTTCCTTGGGGTCTACGTCGGGGACAAGCAGGTCTGTGACAACCACTGCTCGCCGCTGGAAGCAGTAGCCGAAGCGTACTTCGCGAAGGTCCCTAGAGCCGTATGGTATGGATCTCGCGGGCTTTCGGGGAAGACCATTCTCCTTGCCGCGCTTTCCGTCACTGAGGCCATTACGCTGGGATGCGGAGTGGTGCTTCTTGGTGGATCCAGGGACCAGTCGCAGCGCGTGCACGCCTACATGTCGGGTGACGACCCTGCGATGCCTGGTTGCTTCTTCGGGCACCCTAATGCTCCAAAGCACCTGCTGGCCTCTGATCCTTCGCGGTCGGAGACTCGATTGACCAACCGAGGGTTCATCAAGGCGGTGCCGGCGAGCATGAAGGTCATTCGCGGCCTGCATCCCCAGCGGATGCGCGGTGATGAGATCGACGAGATGGATGCGGAGGTCTGGGAGGCAAGTCAGGGCTGTCCGATGGAGAGCGCCGGGGTCAAAGAGCAGACGGTGGGTTGCTCGACCTGGCAGCATCCCAATGGCGTGATGACGCACGAGATGAAGGACGCCGAGGAGCGCGGGCGACCCGTGCGGACTTGGTGCACCGTAGGGAGCACGATGGTCCTTACTGATTGTGGGGAAAAGCGCATCGACTCGATTAATCCGGGCGACATGGTGATGACACGGGATGGGTGGCGACCGGTCCAGCATCGAACCGCGATGGGGATTCGAAAAGTAGTTGAAGTTGAGTTTTCAAATGGACGATCCGTTAGGGGAACCTTTGATCATAGAGTTGCAACCCCTGATGGTTGGACCGCGTTAGGCGACCTTAGCCTTGGCGCGGAGGTGGAAGGCTTCCATGTGGATCTTTTGGCAGGTGCGGCAGTGCCTCCGATTATCCGAGGGGCCGATGTAAAGATTGTCGCCGGAATACGGATGCCCTCGTGGACAGTGAGTCTTGGCCAACTGGCGCTTCGATATTCTGGATCGTCGGGAGTTCTCGGCCAGCGTGACTGGCTCCAGATGGTCAGGGTTTATGCAGGGCGGGTTATAGCAAAGGTGGTCGATGGTGAGCCCCTCCGGAACTGGGCCTTTCCAGAGCATGTAGGCTATGCGATGAGCGCCGGTTGTCCCGAATTGCTTCCGCCCTCCGCCGATAATGCCGTATCCTTGGTGGGTCGCCATGGTCCAGCGCCAACATCCATTTTCTTGGATGGCCATGCGGGATCGCATGAAGGCCTTGTCGATAGTAACCCTGAAGCGTTCAGCATTTTGGCGTCCGACGCAGGTTCGGCACCAGGTACTCCCTCTCCAGATGACGCTCGAGCAGCTCGCGCACGTTTTCATGTGACCCGTACTACTACGTGTGCTTCGCCTGAGCAAGTTTACGATATTGGCGTACACGGTCGGCATGAGTTTGTTGCTGAAGGGGTCGTTGTTGAAAATTGTTTTCGCGAAAGTCTGGCCGCAGGCTGGCTCTCTAGGGAGATGGTTCTTCGCAAGCAGGCCTCGATGTCGAAGCGTGCCTGGGCGGTCGAGGTATGCCTGGCCAAGCCGTACACGATGGGCAAGCGGGTCTACACCAACTACGACCGGCGCTACAACTGCGGACCTGTCGATTACGACCCGGGCAACGAGATCTACATCGGGGTCGACTTCAACGTGAACCCCATGTGCGCGGTCGCTGGCTTCAAGATCGATGACGAGTTGCACATCTTCGATGAGATCAACATTTGGGGCGCGACGACGCAGCATCTCGCGCTCGAGATCCTTCACCGCTACACCACCCGGTTCGGCAACCCGACGTGCGATCTACTCAAGTTCGTTCGTCATCCGCACAACATCCATGTCTATCCTGATGCTTCGGGGCAGTACGGACGCAGGACCGGTAGCACCGATATAGAAATCTTGGAGAACGAGGGGTTTCAGTGCTGGTACCCTCGAAAGAATCCCAATGTAAGCGACCGGATCAACGAGGTGAATGTTCTTCTGTGGAGCGCTGATGGTCGACGTCGATTGAAGATGGACGACCGTCGAGCTCCGAATCTCTGCGACCACATGGAGCAAGTGGCGTACAAGAAGGACACATCGATCGTGAACAAGGCGCTGAACATCGAGCATGACACCGACGCTCTCGGGTATCTGATCCACGGGCTCTTCCCGCTGGTCGATCGGGGGTCGTTTGGGTTCATGCCGTTGAGGATCTGATGGCAGCGAATGTTGATTACAAGCACCCGCAATACCAAGCATGGGAGAAGCGGTGGAACCGCGTACGGCTCTTTACTCAGGGCGGTCGCGATGAGGTGAAGGACGCGGGCGAGGAGTTCCTGCCGAAGCCGACGGGGATGAGTGCGAACGACTACAGGGACGTCTACCTCAAGCACACGCCATTCTCTGGGTACTCAGACCAGACGGTCTCCGCGCTGGCGGGAGCTTGTGCGCGAAAGCCGGCGGAGTTGAGGGGGCAGCGGTTCCTGCAGAAGTTCCAAGAGAACGTCGATGGTCGCAACATGACCTTCGAATCCTTCAAGAGCATTCTCTTGACTGAGATGGTTCGGATGGGGCGCGTCGGCGTGATGGTCGATCAGGAGACCCGGGGCGGGAGGCGAAGCCGCCCCTACTGGTCGATGTACACGGCAGAGTCGATCTGGAACTGGGGGCATGCGGACAACGGCGACCTTGAACTGGTGGTGCTCTACGAGCCGACCTATCGCCGCAAGCGAATCGAGGGGGGGGCAATCCCCTTCGAGCTCGAACCTGACCTGGTGAACAGGTGGCGGGTGCTCTACATGGACGGGCGGGTCTACCGTGCGCAGATCTTCGAACAGCAGACGTCTGTGGGCGAGGGGGGTGCGGGGGGTGACCAGACCTCGATTCAGCCGGTCGGTGGTCCGATCACGCCGAAGCGGATGAACAAGCCGCTGAATCACATCCCGTTCTACATTGCCGGCGCTCGGGACCGGAGTTGGGACGTGGATCGCCCACCGGTGCTGAACGTGGTCGATGCACATTGGGACATGTACCAGCGGGGGGCGGATTACACGCACGCTCTTCACATGACCTCGAATCCGATGCCATGGGCCGCGGCGCAGGGGCTCAGGCCGGATGCGACAGACAGCCAAGGCAATCGCATTGAGGTGAAGTGGGGCTCGGGGAGGTTCCTGACGTTGCCCGATGGCGGCAAGGCGGGGCTCCTCGAGGTCACAGGTAACGGCGCTGAGACGAACCGGGAGGCGATCCGGGACCTCAAGACAGAGATGGCCTTCCTGGGGGCCGAGCTGGTCCCTGCGCAAGGTGGGCCTACCGAGGCGACCCAGACTCACCAACTCCGCCAGACGGGGCGTACAGCTAACCTGGTGACCATCGTACACACGGCAACGGACCTGACGACTGAAGCCGCTCGGGAGCTTGTCTGGTGGGATGGGGTAGAGCGAAGCCGAACCCAGACGACCAAGACGACCCTGTCGGACGACCTGGTCGATTCGAAGCTCAGTGCTCCGGATATCGTGGCCCTGTTGACCGCGGTGCAGGCCGGGAAGATGCCGCTCGCCCAGTGGTTCTACAATCTTGAACGGGGAGAGAGGCTGCGACCGGGGACTACGTTGGATCAGTTCAAGAAGGAATTGCCTGACGAGGATGATCTGATCGACGACCTCGACGACCGGGAGTTGAGCAACGACCCTCTCGTGCAGGGGGGCAGGCAGCCAGGGGCAGGGGCAACGGAAGTCTAGGCGATGGGGGTCAATGACCGAATCGCGTCGCTCGAGATAGAGCGGCGGCTACGTCTCGGTCGAGTCGATGCTGACCTGCGCCGGCGAGCGCTGGAGAAGCTGACAAGGCTCGAGCGCGACTTGGTTCAAGATCTGGAGCGTCGCCGACTGTGGTCCTCGAAGGCTGCGGTTCGGCGACGCCAGCTTGAATCCATGCTGGCCGAAGCCCGAGTGAAGATCAGGGAGATCTACTCTGAGATCTGGGCCGAACAGAAGGCGGAGCTTCGGGAGATTGGGCAGAGTGAGGCCCGGTGGGTTCCGGAGTCCATCAACCGCGTGGTGGGCGTTGATCTTGCCAGGGGGGTGGTCCCCAACTCAGTGTTGAACGTCGACCTGACCGAGATCCTGGTTACCCGAGCTCCGGGTCGAGGGGCTTCTCGTATTCGAGAATGGTGGCTCAATCAGGCGAGAGGTACCGCTACGCGCTTCGTTCAGGAGATGGAGGTTGGGTACATCCGGGGGGACACCTTGCCTGAGATGGCCGATCGGATCCGCGGCAGACGGCTCCCTGGGGCCCCGAGGGGGGCACCTCGCTTTGGTGGAGTACTTCCGACCTCGAGGCACAACGCCGAGTCGCTCGCCATCTCTGCCGTTGGTGCGATCTCGAACAATGCCCGAACCCGGGCCTTCGAAGCGAACGACGACATCTTGCGCGGCTGGGGCTGGCTCTCGACTCTCGACACGAAGACGACCCTGATTTGTATTTCCCGAGATGGTGCCGCTTGGAACTTCCAGGGGGAGCCTTTGCCGGAAAGCCCTATTCAGATCCCAGAGCCGATTGGAGAGCCGCCGGCGCACCTCCGGTGCCGGTCGGTGCGGTATGCGATTATGAAATCCGCAGCCGAGATGTTCGAAGGGTTGAGTGAGGGGCAGCGGGTCGCGTTCGATAATCTTTCGAAGGGGATGCGGTCCTCTCTCGATGGACAGGTGCCGAACCGGATGAAGTATCCGGAGGTGTTCAAGACCTGGTCCGAGACCCGGCAGATCCAGGCGATTGGTCGGGGCAGGTGGCAGCGCTGGAAGGACGGGTCCTTGGACCTGAGGAAGACTGTTGATCAACGGGGACGCGAGTTGACGATTCGCGAACTCGACGCGTTGGCTGCTTGACATCGCGGTGAGGCTCGCCTACAGGCGACCTTGATGATGCTAAGTAAAGTTAGCATGCCAACAAAAGTTGGCACCACCGCTTACCTAGGAGCTACGGCTGCGCAGATCGAGGGATTCGGTCATGCCGGGGTGAGGGATTCATTCCACCGGGGCAGAGGAGACGATCCATGTTGACCAAGGAACAGCTCGAAGAGGCAGTTGGGATTATCGGGGAGGTGTACCGTAAGAATCTCGAGGGCCTTTCGGATGACGCGAAGACGCTGTTCGTGAAGATGGGTAATGGTTTTCGGCTCAAAACGGCTGAAGACATCGATGCCCTGAAGAACACGAACGCCGCTATTCGCCAAGAGCGGGATCAGGGAATGACCCGTATCCGCGAGTTGGAGACTCAGTTCAACGGGATCGATCCGAAGGAAGTGGCGGAAATGAGGGAGAAGCTCCAGGCGATTGGGGATAAGAAGCTCCTCGACGCGCAGGGGCAGGAAGTTCTCCGAGAATCCATCGGTAAGGAGATCGCCTCTCAGTGGCAGGGCAAGGTGGCTTCTCTCGATGAGAAGTGTAAGTACGCCGACGCCATCGTCGATGAGTGTATCCGCCGGTGGAAGGAAGATCGGATCAAGTCTCAGGTCGCCAGGGCGGTGCTCAAGGCCGATGGGGAGGTCGACCCGGATCTGTATCAGGATCTGGAAAATCGGGCTCTTCGGGACTGGGACGTGACCGACGACGGCAAGGATGTCGCCTACAAAGAAGACAGCCTTGGTACCAAGATCATCTGGCCTGGAAGCGACGGAGCCAACTCGATCGACTACGACGGGTGGGTTGCGCACTACCAGGAGACGGTGCCTGGTTTCTGGCTTGACTCAGAAGGAACCGGAGCAAGGGGAGTTCGCCATCAGGCGAGAAACGATAAGGCTGCCTGGGAGAAGCAAAGCCCCGAAGAGCGCCTGGTGGGCGCGTTCGGCGAGTAGAAACCCTCCCGGGGAAATACTCCAAGGAAGGTAAAGATCAATGGCTGCAATTTCGCTTGTCGAAATGCTGAAACTCAACCAGAACCGGTTGGAGTCTGCGGTCATCGAGACCTTCGCTCGCACGAGCGACGTTCTCATGACAATTCCGTTCGATACGATCAACTCTGCGTCGGTCAACTTCGTACGTGAGCAGACGCTGCCCGGGATTGGATTCCGCGGCATCAACGAGGGCTACACCGCCAGCGGCGGGGTGATGAAGCCCATCACCGAAGTCCTGACGATCATGGGCGGCGACCTCGACGTCGACCGATTCCTGATCCAAACCGGTGGGGCCGGCGCACGCGCACGGCACACCATGATGAAGATCAAAGCGCTTGCGCTGCGATGGACCGAGGCGTTCATCAAGGGCGACAGTTCGTCCGACCCGCGTGAGCTCGACGGTCTTCAGACGCGCATCACCCTGAGTGGTGCGCAGGATTTCCCGATGAGCTCGGCTGGTGCTCTGTCGTGCTTGAAGGTCGACGAGGCAATCGACGAGGTCGATAGTCCAACTCACATCATCTGCAACAAGGCGACTCGTCGGAACCTGACTTCGTATCTGCGAACGACCGGTTCGATCGAGTACACGACCGATGGTTTCGGTCGCAAGATCCCGACCTACGCGGGGCTGCCGTTGCTCATCGTCGATGAGGACAACGACGGCAACCAGATCCTCGACTTCTCCGAAACGAGCTCGACTTCGTCTCTGTACGTGGTTTCGTTCGGCACGGGCATGTTGACGGGCATTCAGGATGCCCCGATCAGCGTCCGCGACCTCGGTGAGATCGACGGTTCGCCGGTTCACCGCACGCGGGCTGAGTGGTACGCGGGCATTTCGGCTTGGTCTGGTCGCTGTGCAGCTCGCGTCCGTCTCTTCACGAACGCTACGGCGGTCGCCTAAGGGCGCTGGCCGGGAAGGAGAATCTGATGGGCCAACTGTATGACAATGCCCTCGAGCTGCGTGACGTCGCAGATGGGGCGGAAACGGCGACTGCTGCTGAAACTGGCATCGCTTTCGATATCAGGAGCATCGGTCAGTACGAGGCGGTAGTTTTCATTACCGCAATCGACGACACGACCGATGACGAGAGTTACGTGTTCACCATCGAGGCCGACACTGCGGCTGCGGTGACTGCGGCGGTCGTTCTTGCGACCCGAACGGTCGATAATGGGGTGACGGTGCCGTACGAGTTCCGCATCCCGCTCAGTGGTCCGCTCGCCGAAACCTTGACCACGACCGAAGGATACGTTCGGGTCAAGGCGACTCTCGGTGGAACCACCCCTTCGGTGACTTACGGCGCGTATCTGACTGCTGCCGGCGGTCGTGAAGGAACTATCGCCGATCGCGACTGATCGGTTTTTTCAACTGTGAACCCAAGGGGAGTCCAAGATGGCTGGTAGGATTGAAGGAAGCGCTGCTGCACCAGGATCAGAATCCAAGAAGAAGTGGATTATTCTGGAGGCAGCGAGAGACGATAAGGCTCGAGGGGTAACGCGGGGCGACACTGCCCGGGTGCGGCCCGTCGATGCGCGAGAATACCTTGGCCTCGAGGACTCCCCTTGGGTGATGCGGGCTGATTCACCCCCGATCGAACACATGGAAGAGACTACGGCGAAGACGGGCAAGCAGGGGCTGAAGCCGGGGGTAACCTCGGCGGCAGAGCTTGCGGCCAAGATGGCCGATTCAAGTCAACTCCAGCGACTGCCGGCAGGGGAGGATGCTCCGCCGGCAGAAGCGAAAACGGAGGAGTCGGTAGACGACCCCTTCGCTGAAGTCCCAGAGGAGGCCCCTGACGCATCCGAGGCCGGGGCGTCGTCTTTGCCCGACTTCGGCAAGAAGTCCGCCCAGGGGGCTCGCAAGAAGCCCTGACGAGCAAATCTTTCGCCCTACTTGGCAGGGCGTTCTGTGGCGAGGTCGACTCCTTCGGGGGCCGGCCTCTTTTTTTGCCGTGGGCTATCCCACCCAGGGGTGGCGAAGGGGGCGCTCTTCCTCTGGTACGAAGAGGCGTTGCCTGATGTAGGCAGACATCGGGATGCGAGCTTTCCTGGCTCGCTCTCGAACTTCAGCCTCTTCCTCCTCGGTCAGGTAGACGATCACCTGATGGGCGCGGGGATATCCGTTGAGTGAAGCTTTTCTCGCCATCTGCTGTCCGTTTACCAACAGCGGGCTAGTTTGGCGAGGGTAACGTGCGCCCAGGGCTGTTTTTGAGTCGAGGGTTTCGATGCTACGGGCGAGCCATGGCAGTCGAAGGCGACCTGGTTGCAACGGTGAATGCGGCGAATGCGAATTCCTTTGGAACGATCGCAGAAGCCGACACGTACGCGGGGAATCATCTCTACGCGACCGACTGGGCGGGAACCAACGACGTCAAGGCTACCGCTCTCATCTACGGCGCGATGCTCATGGAGAAGATTCTCATTGGGCTGTGGAAGGGAACCCGCACTACCTCGACCCAGGCCCTCAGTTGGGCTCGCACCGGTGTCTACTATCCCGACACCCTGGTTGCAGTTCCGACGACGACGGTCCCCACCGGTGTGAAGAATTGCCAGTTCGAGTTTTCGAGGCATCTCCTGGTGACCAACCGGGAGGCGGAGAGCAGCTCGTTTGGGATCTCCGAGATCCGAGTTGAGCCGATCGAGATCAAGTTTGCAGACTACCTGGCTGGTGCGACCCCTGGGCAACTCGGGGTGATCCCTCCTTCGGCGATGCAGTTCATTCGTCCATATCTGGAAGAGGTGCCGTCTGTCGGTGGCTTCCAGACTGCGCTGGCATCGAGAGCCTGATGGGCCTTCGAGAGCTAGTCCGGGGACAGGCTGCGCAGGCGATTGGCAGTTACATCGGCGACATCGCGCAGTCGATCACCTACAACGTGGTGAGCGCCGGCGGGACGTACATCCCTGGTTCTGCTCCGACTCAGTCTGTGTCCTCGACGACAATCGCCGCGGCACTGCTTGAGTACGAGGTCGAAGAGGTCGACAACCTGCACGTCAACTCTGGTGACCGAAAGGTGCTCATTGCTGGGCTCACCTTCGAAGGGGCCTTCCCCTTGGTTCCAGAGCCAACTGAAGAGCATACGCTGACCATCGAAGGCGAGGTCTGGCAGATCAAGTCGGTGATGACTGACCCGGCCAAGGCGACGTACACGCTGCAGTGTCGGAGGCCTTCGTGAGCCATGGCTACCTACGAAGGGGCAGGGGCAATCGAGCGCTGGTCGGCAAATGTATTCGACGGGCGCATCCCCAAGGTGATCAGGGCGGCTGCGTTTCTAATCTGGAACGGCGTGACCGATCAGAATCCGGTGCTGACCGGGCGGTCTCGCTTCGGGTGGAACATGGATGTCGACAAGATGGACCTCACGGTTCCTCCGCCTGCGCCGAACAAGGAACCGAACTTCTATCCGCCTCCACCGCTGCCTACGATCGGTCCGGTGGTCGCCAGCAGCACAATCAACGTGACGAACAACGTCCCGTACATTTTACCGCTCGAGACCGGCACCTCCGACAAGGCTCCTCCGAACTTCATCCGCGACACGGTCAAACGAGTGGTGAAGGGCGTGCCTGACGTGACCGGCACAGTTCGAAAAGAAGGTGAGATCACGGCGGTGTTCAAATGAGCCACGACGCGATCCTCGAAGCGGTTGAGAATCGATTCCGGACTCAGTGGAGCTCGGATGCGACGAACTGCCGTACGCCGATTGCGTTCGAGAACGTCTCGGGGCTGACCACGACGGTCGCCGGGGGCATCGGGTACATGGAGCCGAAGGGCTTGACTCAGTGGGTACGCCTGTCGGTCCACGAGAGCCTCGCTACGAGCCTCGAGATCAACCCGGCGAGTCGAGTCCGGATCGAAGGCGACCTGCAGTTACAGATCTTCGTTGAGCTCGGAGTGGGGCAAAACGGGTTGAGAGAGCTTGCCGACCTGGCGATACCTATTTTCGAGGGTCGACAGTTCAGTGGAGTGAGTGTCTGGGAGGGCATGTACTTCCCAGTTGGGAAAACCGAGGGGTGGTTCCAGGCGAACGTATCGTGGCCCTTCTACTACGACCGAATCATGGACGTGGCGTAAGGACGCCGCGGAAGGAGAACAGATGCCATTCGCTGATGCTAATAGGACCGGCGTTTCATTCGCCGAGGAAACCCGAGATTCCCCTGAAGATGGATTCCCGCTCGATTGGGGAGTCGATCCAGTTCTGATCTCTGATGCTGGCGGAGTGTCGTATCCGGGGGCGCAACCTAGCCTGATCGATACCCGCTTCACCGGTGCTCCGCTCGAGTATGAGAAGCAGACCGTCGAGTCCGATGAGATCAACCCAGACCGCAACGTGGTCGACCTGATCGAGGTCGGTGCTAACGCTCAGGGCTCGACCGGCTTCGAGTTGAGTTACGCCGGCATGGACAGCTTCATCAAGGCTGGCCTGCATGCAACGGACAACGACTGGGGCACCCCCGGGGCGTTCACCGGGGCTGGTGGAGCAGGGGACATCCAGTTCACTGCCACGGGGAACCTTCTCGATGCGGCCACGGCAAGCTTCATCGTGACCCTTGGCCTCAAGCCCGGGATGATCATCTACATCAAGGACGGTGCGGGAACGACCCTGAATGCCGCGAACGCGGGCTACTTCAAGATCGTTGCAGTCAACAGCGCAACGCAACTGGAGATCGCCGGTATCGCGAAGAGTTGGACCACCCTGGTCGATCAGGATTCGATGGACAGTGTCCTGTCAGCATCCAACGCGCGGAACGGCACATCCGAGTGGTCGTACGTCATCGAGGAGCGCTTCGAGGACATCGGGGTGTTCATTGTGCACACCGGCATGGAGGTCGGACAACTTGACCTGTCGTTTGCTTCGCGTTCGATCGTCACCGGTGGACTGACCTGGAGGGGCCGTGACTCCGCGGCACTGACGGCGACGGTCGATGCTGGGGGCGGATACACCGCCGCGGCAACCAACGCGGTGATGAATGCAACTTCGAACGTCGGGGTTGTTCGCGCCGGCTCGACGGAGCTCGACTGCAAGATTAAGCAGTTGAATCTCTCGGTTGCTAACCAGCTTCGCGGTCGTGACGCTGTTGGGTGTCGCACCGACGTGAGCATCGGAAGAGGCGAATGCCAGGTCACCGGTGAGATCCAGGCGTACTTCGAAGACAAGACGCTGTGGGATCAAGCCAGGACGCACGCGAGTACGTCGTTGCTCTGGCAGGTCACTGATGCCGCCGGCAACTCGTACGTGTTCGATATCCCGACTCTGAAGTGGGGCTCGCCTCGAAACCCAATCCCGGGGAAGAACAACGACGTGATGCTCACCCTGCCGTTTCAGGGAATCAAAACAACTGCCGCTGACGGCGAGTTGTACACGATGCAAGTCAGCAAGTTCGCGGCCTAAGGGCGGCGAGGGAAAGGATAGGTAGAATTCGATGGGGGTCGACTTCTCAGAACTACGAACGGATGCGGGACTGGAGGAGGACGGAGTCTGGACTGATCTAGGCTTCGGCCTCCCCTGCCGCTTCCAGGTCGCTGGTCAGGGATCTTCTCACGTTCGCGATGCGCGTATCGAGTGCATGCGACGTCTCCGAGACCGGAAGGTCGACATGGAGGAGTGGGACGAAGAGGTGAACGTCTGGACGACTGCGGCAAAGCTGCGCAATTGGGAGAAGGTGGACTGGGCAGATCGGGACAAGGACCCGAGCGCCAAGCCGAAGCCGCTCAAATACAGCGCGGAAAACGCTCGGAAGCTGATCAAGGGCGTCCCGAGGATCCGCGATGCTGTGAACATGCAGAGCATCAAATTCGAGCCGTACCGACTCGAGCATGATCCGGAGGCCCAGGGAAACTCACCAGCGTCCTCAGGTGGAAGTTCACCTGGGGGCAGCCGCCAGGGCCGAAAGAAGGCGGCATCTCGAACGAAGAGTTCTTCCGCAACCTCGCCGAAGACGGAGAAGTCGTAGTCGCATGGGAAGAGCGGCCTGTACTGTTCGCCGACTGTCAGCATCTCTACCTCGCGTTCATGGAGTTGCACCACACGCGAGAGCGGGACGGCATGGGCGGCATTCAGGCAATCTCCATGCGCGAGATCCTGGCATGGTGTTCCCTCGAAGGGTTCCGATCGAGGAGTGAAATTCGGAACATCAAGTTTGCGATGAGGATCATGGACTCTACTTACTTCGACCACCTGAACGACAAGAGAAAGTTCGAAGAGGAAAATGGCTGATGTCGCACAACTAAACGTCTCGGTAGCCTCAACGGGAGTTGAGGCTGCCAGGCGTGCTGTTCAAGGCCTGGGCGCTTCTTTCACGAAGACCCAGGCCTCGATCATTGCGGTAAATCAGGCCATGGAGTTGGGCACCCGCCTGGTCCGGGGGTCGCAGCGTGCGTTCGAGGGGCTGCTGGGGCCGGCACTTGATTTCCAGCTTGGGATAATCGGGGTCAGTAAGACGGTCAATGCGACGCCGGCGGCATTCAGCAAGCTGACGGATGAGTTGAAGAATCTCGACAAGATCCTCCCTATCGCCACAACGGAGTTACTGGGGATTGGTGAGGCTGCTGGTCAACTCGACATCAAAACTCAAAACATCGAGAAGTTCACCGAGACCATGGTTCGGTTGGGCGTGTCGACGAACCTCGGAACCATCGAAGCTGGTAAGGCTCTGGCGCGGTTCATCAACATTACCGGATTGCCGCAGGAGGAGATCGATCGCTTGGGCTCGACCATCGTCCAGCTCGGGAACAACTTGGCGACGACCGAGCAGGAGATCGTCACCATGGGGCTCCGCATCGCCGCTGCGGGTAAGCAGGCAAGACTAGCGGACGCAGATATCCTCGGGCTTTCAGGTACGCTGTCGAGCCTCGGAGTGCGTGCAGAGCTTGGTGGTACTGCGGCGAGTCGGGTGCTCCTCGAGATTGCCCAGGCGGCGAACGACAAGAGTGCGAATCTAGAGCGGTTCGCGCAGATCGTTTTCCCGCAGGCAACTGACGCCGCATCCAAGTTCTTGGAGCAACTCGAGGGTGGGCAGTCTGGGGAGTTGCTGGTCGGGTTCGCCCGGGGTCTGGATAATCTTGCTCAGTCCGGCGAGACAGTTCGGGACGTCTTGGGGTCGATTGGTGTCAGCAACTTCAGAAGCATCGATGTGTTCGGACGCCTATCTCAGAATCCGGAGTTGCTCGCGAAGAGCATCGAGTTGGCAAATGTTGAGTTCAGGCTGAACCAGGAGTTACTGAAGGAGTCGAACAAGTTCTTTGGTGCGACACGGCTGAAAATCACGGCATTGGGGAAAGAGATCAACGCTGTCGTTCGCGAAGCGGGCTTGAAGTTCCTGCCTACGCTGGACGCATTCCTCGACAAAACCATTGAGTGGGTCGACGTCAACCAAGAGTTGTTTGCACAGGATCTCGCGGTTTTCATTCGCGATACTGGACAGGCGGCACTGGCAGCCGCGAGATCGATCGGTCTTCTTGTCGGCGCAATGAACGCCTTGCCTTCGGCTGAGTTGAAGCTTGGGGTAACCCTAGCGGGCCTGGGGGGGGCGATTGGCGGAGTGCCGGGGGCGGTTGCCGGGGGCAGTTACGCAGCGGCGATATCCATTCTCAATCGAGGATTGGCTGAGTCCAAGAATATCAGCCAGCGAGCGGATGCTGGGGGGGCGCAGTCGGAGGTTTCTACATTCCAGAAGCTCCAAGGAGTGATTTCGGAGACTGGGGCTACGGTAACTAAGTTTACTGTTGGTCCATTGGTTGCGCTTGTAAACGAAATGGCGGTCACGCTACCCGCAGCGTTCCTCGAGGGTGACCTTGCTGCCGTAGAGTTTAAGGACAGCATCTCGTTGACGAAGGAGGAACTCAGAGCGCTTGCGGTTGAGACGAAGACTGCCGCGGAGGAGTTTGACTCCCTTGCGAGCGCAGAGGCGGCTATTGACTGGGCGGGGAGGCTAGGGCGGGCTCTTGCTGCGGTAGGCATGTCGCTATTCACTCAGGACCTTAGAGAAGCAAAGGCGCTATTCGATGCGCTTGGCACGATAGACCCACTCCCTCGTGGATTTGCGCAAACTCCCGAGAGTGGGGTTCGATTCCCACCGACTCGAGAGTCTTCAGATATTGCAAATGAGTTTTCCTTAGGTGCGGCGTTGCGGCGGAATGACCCGGTTGGTCCCCCGCTGCCTGAGGGGGTTGGTAGCGTCCTTCGCATCGAGACCCTGAAGGAGCAGCGAGACCGCCTGCTCGGCGAACTCGCCACATACAACGTGGAACTCGGGAAGTTCCGAGAGTCGATCCTCGAGGCCATGGTGACCCCTCGGGAGCGTTTTGAGGATGACCTCTCAACGGCGGAGCGGGCATTCGCTAAGCGCCCAGGAGAATTTAAGGAAGTCAAAGCTTTCTTGTTGAAGCGCTTTGAGGACGAGGAGGGGATTACCGCTGCGCGAGAGCAGGCGAATGCAGAACTCGAGGCTGAGTATCAGGCGCAAGTGGATGACATCGGGCAGATAATCACAGCCAACCGAACGAGACTTGAGCAGTACGACTTCGAGGTCAACCGCATCGAGGAGTTGGGCAAGGTCCGCGACAAGGTCACCGGTGAGGCGCTTCTTTCCGAGAAAGAAGTATCGAAAGCGGTTATGCGTTCACGCGACGCCTATGAGGAGCAGGCTAAGGCCTTAGCGCTGAGCATCGATCCGGCGGCGCGGCTGAATGATCGCATCGAAAACCTGCTTGAGAACGTGCGCGAGTTTCCCAACGTGTTCAGGGATGCGCCCGTAGCCGAAGCCATTCACGATTGGACCGAGGCCTACGAAAAGGGCACCGACAAGATGATGTCCGACACCGAGCTCCTGAAGGAGTCGGTCAATGGTTTCGCAAAGGACATCGCCGGATCGTTCACCGACCTGATTACGGATGCGGAGTTCAAGTTCGAGGAATTCGTCCAGAACGTCGGGAAGTCGCTGATCCAGCGAGAGTTGACCAACCGAGTCATACAGCCATCGCTCACTCGGTTCGACAAATTCATTGATGGGCTTGTGAAGCCAGAGGGAATTACGATTGCGGGATTCGGGGAAACGAAAGTGTCCCAGGAGCAGATCGATACGGTCAACAACAGCATTGCGAATCTCGGGGATGGATACGAGAAGGTTGTTCAGGACATGGAGAAGGGAACCACGGGCTTCTTGGGTACGATCCAGAACGGGGCAGAGGGGTTTGTGGGGTGGATACAGCAACTCTTCTCGGGCGGGGGGGGGCAAAGCTTCGGGGAAGCTCTCTTGAGCAATTTAATCCCTGCGTTGATTGGAGCCGGGGCGAGTCAGATTGGTAACTCGAATGGGCTTGGGGGGTTGAACGACGCCACCAGTGGATTGACCGATCAGGGGAATGGAACATACCTCGACGACTTCGATACGAAGTTCACTACCTCCAGGGCAACTTCAGTTGGTAATTCGACGTCGCCTGGGGGTGGGCCTCCGCCCGTCGTGATTCAAAGTAGCCTGCAATTCGTCACCCCGAATCCTAAGTCCGCCGGCGATTTTGCAAGGGCAGGGTATCCCGACTTTGAGCGCCAATTGATCGGGTCTGTTCAGTCAGGCGGTAAGTTGGCGAAAGCAATCAAGGCTGCGGTGCAACCATGAGTGACGCCCTCAACCTACTCGATTGGTATCCGGTCCCGTTCCCGTCGAAGATCAACGTCCGCTACGCACACCGGGGTTATCGAACCAATGGTGCGCTCTCTCCTGGGTCTGATCGAGCACGGTCGGGTAATGAGAAGCGGTTCATCGAGATGGTTTGGAACGAGATCTCTCGGGAGCAGGCTGCGCCAATGGTTGCCGACCTTGAGTACTGGGGGACGCAGTCTTCGTTCTTGACGACGATCGGTGGGGAGAATTTGCAGATCGGTGGCGGGGCAGCCGACGCTGACTTGGACAAGCTACTGACGTTGTCGGCTACTGGGTCCTACGGCCCCGGGGATCTTCAGTTTCACGCGCATACTACGATCCCGCAGCAAATCGTTCGGAATGATGCTGGGTCGTTCATTACCGAGGGGTTTCGGGCTGGGATGACCCTGGTTATTACGAACGCAGCCGCCGCAGCGAACAACAATTCTTTCTACATCCTGTCCGTTGCGGCGGCGACGATAGACCTCGAACTTTTCTCGCCAGGCCTAACGGCGGGGGCCTCGGATACTACCGCAACGCTCAGTGGCTCGTTTGATAATCAGGGGCGGATCCTCGGTGTCTACACGAACCCATCGGTGGCGAGCACCTTGATGATCAAGAAGGGTAGCTTCATCGGCTTTGCGGTGAACGGCAAGAATGAGCTTCTCCGAGTCCAGAGGGACTTCACAACGGACGCAAATGGGGAGGGGGCTATTTACGCCTCCCAGTATATCCGCGATCCGCCTGACGCCGACACGGTGGTCTACACGAGGAACGTGCCAATCCGGGTGACCCTGGTTGAGGACCCCGGATACCAACTGACCCGCCCGATTCTTTACCAGTTCAGCATTCGCCTCGAAGAGGAGCCGCTCGGGGTATGAGCTATAGTCGCGCATTTTCACCGGACCTGATTGCCGCACTTCTCGATGCTGATGGAGAAGACAAGTGGACGATCTGCGTGGAGGCGGAGTTTGGGTCACGCATTGCCGACGACGGCAGTGGTGGGGCGGACACGTCCATTGTGCTCAACGGTACCGACATTTTGCTGTTGGCATCGATCGACGGCGGGCAGACCTGGCGCACCGTGCCGCCGGCGTACACCGGGTTCTCCTCTGCGAAGATCCCTGGGCTTGAGGTCGGACAATCGGTTACGAATACCCAAGTCATACTCCGGGCCCTTTTTCATCGTCCGACGTCAAGGCTGATCTCGGTATCAACGACGGCAAACCTTGAGAATGGGGATTCGTTTCTTGGTGCGGCCACATGGGCGACTCTTGACGGGAGCGGGAGTGGCCCAACGACGATCACTGCCCATGGCGTAAAGGTCGCCGGGACTAGCGTGAGGCCGGCAGGGGAAGCTGGGGCAGGATTTGCTGGAGGTGACGATCAACTCATCTTCAGGAGGTCTCCTGCAGCTAGCCTTGGTCCAAAGGTCGAGACTAATGTTTCGCGGGGCACAACCGCGGGTCTCAGAGCGCCTTCGGGGGATAGTGCTGACTCCTATTACTTCGAGGCTCAAGACCCCTTCGAGACTGACCCTAGCAATCCCCGCTTCGCAGCGGCGGCTTGCGCCTGGGAGGCGTGGATATACGCCGAGGATGAGCCCTCGCAGGAAGAGCACCTGTGCTCCTGGTGGACGATCCGAGGTAGATTCGAAGGAGTCGATGGGGTGCAGCATGGCCCATCTGCTGGATTGTTTTTGACGAGCCAGGGCACCTTGCGCTTCGGACCACCAGTCCCTTCGGAGGTGAACGTACCGGTAGGCCCGGCGGAATCACCTCCGATGACCTGGGCGGGCCGATGGCGGCATGTTTGCTTTTCCTACGACGGTCTAGGGATGAAGCTCTATGTAGACGGCACAGTCGTCGCGGTCGCTAGCCTTAGGATCGAGCCCGTCACGCATCACAGTCCGCAGACAATTTATGGCTATGTCCTGGAGACGGATGGGGATTTCCGTATCGGCAATGACGGGAGGGGGCGAGCGGCGACTTCATTTGTAATTACGGAGTCGAGGCTTTGGGGAAGGTCGATCAATCCGCAGCGGCTCATGCGGCGACGTCTGAGCGTAGCCGAGGCGGCAATGCTCCATGCCAACGACAATCTGCATGCCTGTTGGCCCTTAATCGACAACGGAAATGACATCGCCCCCGATGGTCTACACTTGGCTCCAGAGAACTCGGGGTTTGCATCGAAGGCGCAGTCTTTCTCTGGGTTGATCCCACCTCGTACTCGCGTGACGCCTGGAGATCCGCCTCGGAGGGTCGGGTACTGGGACATCAACATGATGGACATCTCGGTCGACTCGAACCTGATCCGGCTTTGTAGTGGCGCTTCGAAGGTGACCTTTCCTGATGGTAGGGAGTTCACCGCGGCGGGGAATCTTTTGAACATCGGAGGGTCTGTTCGTGAGCGCAGCCAGGTCGATCCGGATCAGGGGTTGAGTTTTGAGCTCACCGGGCTTGATCCTCAACTTCGCTCGATTGCCATGAATGCTGCGTACCTCAACCGCCCCATCCGGCTTTACCTGGCTACGCAGAATGAGGGTGGCGGTTTCGTCGGCGATCCGGTGCTCCTGTGGGAAGGGCGCATGGATCAGATGGTCCCAACGATCCGGACTGAGGGGGAAGGCGACAAGCAGACTCCGGTGCTGACGATTGGGCTCAAGGCTGAGACTCTATTCGGGGACTTCGCTCGTCCGTCAGCCTATCGCTGGAACAAGGATGGGCACCGCGCGGTGTTCCCTGACGATGCCGGTATGGATGAAGTTGCGGTCGTAGCCGAACGTCAAGAGTTATGGCCGCGGCAGGCCAATCTCGATGACTCCGAGGCCCCGGAATGACCCGCCCCGAAGGATGGCGTGAGCGACTCGCTGAGTACGTCGCGAGGTCCGAAGACCTTCCGTTTGTTCGTGGTCAAAACTGCTGCGCCCTTTGGGTTATCGGTGCAGTGGACGAGATGCTCGGTGAGAGCTTCTCCGAAGGCATCTGCGGGGCGTTCTCGACAGTCGAGGGGGCAAGTGCCCTTATGGCAGGGCGTGGCTGGGGGACGCTCTGTGAAGCTCTCGTGGATGTTACCGGGGCAACGCGGCTCCCGAAGGCTTCTGACGCCAAAGCGGGGGATGTGCTGTTCGCACAACCGCTCGCCGACGGTTTCGAGTTTGGGTCGCTGTTCATCTCTTGCGGACAGAACGTCGTAGGTCGAGATGAGGGGCAGCCTGGGGTGGTGAAGGTTCCCTTGAGGCAGATGCTGACTCTCCCGGTAGAGGCTTACCGTGTTTGACCAGGGGTTCGATCCGAGGACAGGCGAGGCTCGAGCATACAGTGCCGGCGAGGCTCATTTTGATCCACGCGAACGACTGTGCGTAAAGGCGGCGCATCCCGGCGCAGCGGAAAGGGTGAAAGCGGCATGGGCTTGGGCTGCTTGCTTGACGCTCACTGTTAGTTATCTGGTTGCAGCAACTCCGGTAGCTTCGCAGGGGGGTGAGATCATCGTGGCCCTTCTTGTGGGGGCTGGCTACCTTGCCGCCGGGGGCGTGCCTGCGGCAATTCTTTCTACACTGATCAATGTCGCACTGCTTACTGCAGTTTCCTTCGGACTTCAGGCGCTCAATAAGCCGAAAGGTCGGGGCCAGATCGGAGGAGGCGACGCCCTCCGGGGCATCTATCGCGATACGGCAGCTCCCGCCGTGATTGCATTTGGAGAAAACGTGCTGTCGGGGCTTTTGATCGAAGCTCGGTCGGTAAACGAAGACGGCGAAGCAGTGAAGGGTGGTACAGTCATGCACATCGGCCTGGCTATCTGCCAGGGGCCGATCGAAGCAGTCGATGCGATCACCCTTAACGACCAGCCGCACACCGCTGCGCAATATCGAAACAATGCCCTGTTCATTGAGCAGCTAGGGTTCGCGGACCAGCCTCCACTTCAGGGGCCATTCCGGCTTGGACCACGCACGATAAATCTCCCCGAAAAATGGAAAGAGAAGGATCGCCGCCTCTCTGGGGTTGCGTACCTTTGGGGGATTTTGCGGCACTCCGTAGTTGTGTTCCCGACGAATGTTCCAAACATCAGGTGCAGGATCCGGGGTCGGTTGGTTTGGGATCCTCGGGACACGACCCAGAATGCAACCGATGAGACTACCTGGCGGTACAGCAACAACGCTGTCTTGGTTATCCTGCACTACTTGATGAACAAGCTGTACGGCCGCGGCGTCCCTTTGGCCCTGATCGATATCGAGAACTTCAAGGCCGAAGCCGACAAGTGCGACGACACGTTGACCGTTACTGTCCGGAGAGAGGTCACGGCTGACCAGCCTGAAGAATCCGAAGAGACCATCGAGGTTCCGAAGTATCGATTCGATGGGTGGTTCCTTTCCGACAGTCGCCCCGATGACATCCTTGGCTCGATGGCCGACACCATCGCTGGAACGGTCACCCCGTATCAAGGGAAGTGGACTGTTCGCGTTGGTGCTCCACTGACGGTTGAGACGTGGCCGAACGACACTGTGATCCCGGCTGCCCTTCGCGGGCAGAATGTGAAGCTCGACGAGAGCCATATCCGCGCCGATGGTGACTTCGAAATCGTGCCGGCTCCGCGAGGCAGGGACCGGGTCAACACCATCGTCGCGTTGTTTCAGAATCCAGAGAAGGACTATCAGCAGGACACCTCCCCACCGGTGACGCGAGCTGAGTACGTGAGCGAAGATGGCGGCGATGTACTAAAGCGTGAGATCAGCCTCCCCTTCGTCGCGAACGTGCATCGGGCCCGGTACATCATCCAGCAGATTCTTCTGAAGAATCGACTGGGGCAGCGGATCTCCTGGCCTGGTCGCCCTTCAACCCTAGTCCTTCCCTTGGCGGGTAGGATCGAAGTCGACAACGAGTTGTTCGGGTTGAGTGCCCAAGACTTCGTAATCGACGAGGTCGACATCGACCCGATCCGTCGAACGATGGACATGCTCCTGTCGCAATACAGCGACTCGATTTATGCAAATCTCGATGAAGTTGTGGTGCTGCCACCAAGGACGACGCTCCCCGAGTACGACAGGGTCGACCCTCCCCAGAGGGTGACTGTCTCTGAGTCGTTGCGAGTCAATCCGGATGGGACGAGGTCTGCGAGGCTTGTGGTCAACATTACGCCCCCTGAAGACAGCCTCTACGATGGATTCCGGGTGGAGTGGCGCAAGACAACCGAAGTGTTCAATACGCAGAGGATAGGGCTGGTCCCCCAGAGTCGTCGGCAGTATGAGATCCTAGATCTAGAAGAAGGGGCGTACGACATTCGAGTCTACACCGTGCTTGGGACGCTGTCGTCGACAGCCTTCCTCGCCGGCGGGCGGGTGACATGGAAGACCTCTGCGCCTCCTGCCCCGACGTCCCTTACGGTGGTGTTCGACCCAAAGACCGCGGCATGGGAGTACACGGTCAGGACCCCGAACCTGGCTCCGGACATCAAGGACTTTGAATTGCGAATCCTTGATGACACTGGATCATTGGGGGTTGATCTCGAAGGGGAATGGGCACAGGCGTCATTGCTCGGTCACGCTCAAGTTCTCGACCGGGGGGGGTTGCAGGTATCTGGGGTTCTAAGGTCCGCACGTCCTTCATTCCTCAAGCTGAAGGATGCTGATGATGCGGACAGCCGGGTGGTCTACGCAAAGACCCGAGACGCCACTGACTTCTATTCGGCAGGAACTTCGTTTGCCCGACTTACCGTACCTGAAGCTGCTTCCGATGCGCTATTCCACAAGCAGTACGCCGAGGATGGATGGTCTGCCGGTCAGATTGTGGACGGCATAGTGGGCGACGATGGATGCCTGACCACGGCGGCTACTGCTCTCTTTTCAACGGCAGAGGGCAAGGGTGGCTCAAGCCTCTGGGCAACGGGATATCACCAGTTGGTTTTCGTTGGCGAGATCATCGATCTGATCGAAGACAAGGTGATGCGTTTCGACTTCGATGTTCAGGTATCGGAAGGGACGCTGTATCGCATTGAAATTCGAACTCGGGGAAATCAAGAAGAGGAGTGGGGGCCATATCGTGCCCCGCGCGGGCGACTGGGCCGCTACGTCGAGTTTCGACTCATTGCGTGGAATCTGACGGGTCGCGCAAAGGTCTCTTCGGTCTCCCTGGTGATTCGAGATTCGGTGGACACCGAATACGTCGACAGCTTCGACATGGCTGCAATTACAGGAAGCCGCAGTGAATCGATCGTAGACGACAGTCGCGCTGACTGGATTCTTGGCAACCAGATGGGCACCGATGTTGGCGGAGGCGGACTGCAACTGGATGAGGATTCGGTAATCAAGGCTAATGGCTCGACCACCATCACTGCTCCACATTCGCCAGACCTCTACTTGAACAACAATTCTTGGACCATCGAGTTCGAGCTCTCGTTCGCTAGTGACCCCGGATCCCAAGTGGACGTTGTGGTCCTCGGGAAGGGGACTGATTGGGAGTTGGTCTGGAATCCAACTGCGATGGGATTGAGGTACTTCGTCTTCCGCTCGACTGGTTTTACCGGAGACGATCCGAAGAACTATTTCTTCGGGGTTCTCGTTGGGTCCGACAACGACCCTAGTCGGGTGATGCACATCGCCTTGACATATGATGCTGGGACTCTTCGCGGGTATGTGGATGGTAAGGCTTCGCCTACGGGGACCGGTAGCCTGAGCTTTACGCTCCCCACTAGCGCCTCGGCAATTACGCTGCTGCAGGGTCTCGACGGAGAGGCTAAGAATATTCGGGTCTGGAACTACCCTCGCTCGCAAGTCCAGATCTCGGGGTTCCGCGGCGCGAAGGTCGACCCGAAGACGCCGGGGTTGCTGCGACAGTGGCGTTGCTCAGACGGGGCAGGCACCACACTGACGGACTTCTCGCCGGCGGCGGGGCACGCCACGATCACCAATGGCGCGTGGGGGCGCAAGGGGTACCGAGAGATGGTGCCGGTCCCCCTCTGGTTGGTCCGTAACCTTACCGGGGTTCATGTTTCCTACGATTCGATAGAGCCGGCAAGCACGAGCGTTGTGGTGCAATGCAGGATTACTGGCAATGACGGTAGCTATCCAGTGGCGATTGGAAACTGGGCAACAGTCGACCCGAGCAATGGGTACAGATACGAGTTCAATACCACGGGGCATCGGCTGCTCTACCTTGAGGTTCGCCAGCACCTGATCTCTGACGATGTTGCGGCCACTCCCGTTTTGACGGCGCTTGCTGTCGTGCTTGACCACAACGTGGTGAGCGGAACAGCTACGGTCATGGCACCTAAGGACATCCGATTCAGCCGCATCGATCGAGCAGAGGTAGTGGCGATAGAGGGAGCGGAGGCCGGGACAGCCTCAGGGCCCCCGATACAACTCATTCGTTCAATTTACGGCACCCGCTTTGCCTTTACGGACACTGCTGGGTTGCCGATCAATCCGACCATCGACGTGCTCTTTCAAGGGTCGAGGATTCGGGGGGTATAGATGGCAACGCTTCCAGTGGTCGGAACCATCGACCGAACAAAGATCGATCCCGACCTGAGCATCCAAGACACCACTGACGAGTTGCGGGACTTCGTCGACGAGTGGGAGGCGTTCAAGGCCTGCTTCGATGTTGCGGGAGGGCTTCCAGTTCTCGACGCGGAGGTGAAGATTCCGCTGATCGACTTGAACGGGACCTACATTGTTGCGGCGATGCTCGATGCCGATGGTGCAGGGAGTGGGGTCGACGCAGACAAGCTCGATGGCCGGCATGGGTCCGACTATCTCCTGGCTGATGGTTCGCAAGTACTGAGTCTCGACTCCTCTGCGGTTCAGACTCTAGACAAGGCGACTTCGGCTTCGGACGTAGTGCACGATGTTTTAGCTCTTCGTGCTTCGGCCTCTGGTCGCGGGGCGGGGTACGGCGCAGGGCTTCTATTCAGGGCTTCTAACGCATCGGGGACGTTGACTGACGCCGGACGTGTCTCTGCCGAGTGGGATGATGCTACGGCAGCGACCGAGGACGGTAGGGTCACCCTCGAGACGATGGTTGCGGGTTCGATGGTGAAGGGCTTCTCGGTAACTGGCGGCATCGTCGAGATGGATGCGATCACGTCGCCGGGGGGCACCGCGCCGGCAGGATTCAACTGGCTTTACTTCGACGACGACGCGGGGACGTTGAAGGCTCGCCCTGGTAACGGAGATCCGGACATCACCTTCGGTGTCGCCGGTGGAGTTCCGGCCCACAATCACGATGCTGATTACCTGAGGCTCGACGGGACTACGGCGATGACCGCTGATCTCGACCTAGCTGCGAACTCGATGGTGATCACCAGCCAGGCAGCTCCGACGAATCCTGCAACTGGGGATGTGAAGCTCTACGCTGAATCGAGTGTGCTCAAATATAGAGACAGCGCCGGCACCGTGGTGACGATCTCGAGCACGCCGGCTCTGCACGCGGATTTCGCGGATCTGAATGTTCCTGCGCACCACCCCTGGGCGATGGAGTTGAGCCCCACTGCCAACGCCACATGGAACGCTCCGGGAGCAGACGTCGACCTCGACTTCCTCGACTCTGCGGGGGTATCGCTTCTCTCCCTAGATGCAGGCGATAGCGCGATAGGCTTCGGCGCAGCCGCGATCGATGCGACCTCGCGCCTGTTCATCGAATCGTCCGGTTCGCGCAGCGGCATCGACATCACCGTCGTTGACGGACTCGGGCTCGACATCACCGTCGGCGATGGTGTTGGAATCGGGGCCGCGTCCATCGGGGATGGTCTTCTTGGCCAGTTCCAGCGAACGAGCATCGGGCCGACCACTTCAGCGGTGATCGAGATCCTCGAAGCGAGTGGCGCGAACGCAACGGGCGGGCTGAAGGTCACCAATACCGGCACGGGTTATGCGGCACGATGCGTCATCGGGGCGAACAACGCCATGTCGGCAGACCTCGCGGAATTTGTCATCAACGGGGCAGAGGCTGACTACGACTTCCGGGTGGCAGGCGATACGGTCACTGATCTCCTGCGAACCATCGCGGGCTCGGACGTAGTGACGATCAACCACGCAACTCTCGAAACGGGTCGCTTGAACGTCGATGGGGGCGCTCTCGATGGTATTTACACGAGGACCGGCACTACGGGGAAGGCTGCAGTCAACGCCGTAGGGACGGCTTCTGCGGACGCTGTGGTGGCAGTCGCCTCTGCAGGGGATGCGATTGATGGGTCATCGGCTACCGGGCTCTCTGGTTACTTCCACCGGGACTCCGCCGGCGAGACCGACCCGATGGTCCGGTTGCAATCTGTTTCAGCAACGGACGCCGGCGCACTGCTGCAGGTCAAGCAAGCTGGAACTGGCCGAATGGCCGAGTTCGAGGACATCGGGGTCTACACGTTTGGGATCCTGGGGTCTGCTGGATGTTCTGAGCGCGGCGGGTTGCTCGAGTTCGAGGAGTTTACCGCGGGCGCGACAATTCCGAACCCTGCCTCAGGGTATTTTCGTCTCTACGTCAGGGACGGTGTGCTTACCCTGGTGGACAGTGCAGGTACGGAAACCACGGGGAGTGGGGGCGGCAGCGGCGAGACCAATACCGCCAGCAACGTAGGCGGCACCGGTGTCGGTATCTGGAAGCAGAAGACCGGAGTTGACCTAGAGTTCCACAAGATCGTGGCTGGTACGGGTATTGCGATTGCGGACGTCGCCGACTCCTGGGAAATCTCGATGGACGAGGCGTACTACCAACTCGATGGTGGCGCGGCCCTTACTGCAAATCTGAACCTAGGGGCGTTCTCGGCGGAGTTCACGAATCTAGGTGGCGCACCGGCAACCCCGGCTAGTACCAAGGTACTGCTCTACGCATTGGCTGACGAGCTGTACTACCGAGACTCGGGCGGGACCATTGTTGGACCGTTGGGGGCGGGTGGCGGTGGAGGCAGTACCGCTTTCGATGACTTCACCCTAGCTGACGCAACCAATACCGTTACCAACGGAGTCTACAACCAGACCTGGCAATGGTCGGGTGCGCCATCGAGTGCCGCCGCGATGCTCGGGCTCGATTGGAGCTCGGCAACGGATGTCGAGACGCCGATGGTTCGCATCTCGCGCACCGGCTCAACGCAGAGTCCGCTGTATCCCGCTCTCGAGGTCATGGGTGGCCAGCGATGGAGGGAACCCACGTCCGGGGCTCAGTGCGTCCGGTACGCGCTACAGGAGTTGGTTGCGACCACAACCGGAAGCTCCCAGGCGACCACGATCGCGATCCCCGATGGCGAGCGATGTCTCGGGGTGAGTACGACTGCGCTGGTGAGCGTCACCGGTGGATTCAAGGTCGGGCTTGATGCGGCCAACGTGCCGCCCGATGAGTGGGGCTCTGTCAGTAGCGGACTGAACGCGAGCAATGACGGAGACGCGAACCACCAATTTGAAAACCGCAGCGGGTCCCCCGTCGGCATCAAGCTCACGTCGACGGGAGGCACGTTCACCGCAGGATCAGTGAGGGTAGTCATATGGCTCGAAAAGTTCATCTCGCCGTCGGCGTAATCGCCGCCATTCTCGGCTTCGCTGGCGTGACTGCATTTGCGGCGGTAGATGATCCGGTGATCCTCTGCGACGCGCTGGGGCAGTGCCGATTCGCACCGGGTGCCGTTGCTCTGGCCGATGGCCAGGTGGTGCGTGCGAAGACTATCAATGGTGCGCTCTCGCTTGTAGTCGAGCCGACGATCAGGGCCGGCGCGGATGCGTCGAAGCCCGGGACATGCGACGCCGATGCAGGCCTGAATGCGTATCTGGCAACGGACACCCAGACACTCTACGTGTGCCCGGTGGACAACACCTGGACAGCGGTGGGGACCAGCGTGCCGGGGTCTGCGACCTTGCCGACCGACTGCGTGGTGGGAGAGTTCTACCACGACACCGACAACATTGTAGGTGCTTCACTTTACTACTGCGTGACAGGCGATGGTCCCGGTGGAT
The DNA here is from genome assembly GCA_029262415.1 of Deltaproteobacteria bacterium. Lineage (GTDB taxonomy): Bacteria > Desulfobacterota > Binatia > UBA1149 > JAJCZL01 > JAJCZL01. The sequence goes on from JAJCZL010000083.1 coordinate 36,794, forward strand.
CCACCGACATCTGGCGAAGCGTGGACACGCCGTTTCCCACCAACGAGGTTCCGGCGAGCAAGCTGGAGCTCGCGTTCAATATTCCTTCGGGAGGGTTGTGGAACTTTGGCAGTGCGCAACTCCGAGTTCCACAGGTGAGCGCAGTCCCGACAGTCGACGGTCAGATCATTGTCGACGGCACGGGGTTAGAGTGGGGCGATGGGTCAGGGTCTCATACGGCGATGGATCTGGAGTCTGCGCAGACAGCCACAGGGACGAAAACCATAAATGACCTTCGTGTACCAAATACCGATCCTACAACTGATGTCGGGCGGATCAGCTTCAACGACACGGGGGACTATCTGGAGGTTGGCGCAACCGGCGACTCGGTAAAGATCTACCCGAATCACCGGCAGTTCTTCGTCGCCAACACTACGATAGCGGGGACTATCACCACCGCGCGTAAGTACGCCGCGCTTGGGCACTCGCAGTTTGGCTTTTGGACCACTGAATTTTCCACCTTTGTAGCCCCCGCCGCGATGGACTGTGTTGCGATGACGGTTAGCCTCTCGGCGGCACTCACAGCGCAGACGGTTGTCGCGACCCTGCGAACCGGATCCGCTGGTACACTGTCGGACTCGGCGCTTGCCTGCACTATCGACTCAGCGAGCCTGAACGGGGCCAACTGCAACTTCGGTACGGGGTCGGGTGACCCGCTGGATGGAACGCAGTGTTGTCGGGATACCGGGACGATTAGTGTCGCGCAGTATGATCAGGTGACGATCGCTATTGCATGTACTACCGGGACTTGCCCCACGGCATCCATGCTCTACGGCGTCGCGGTGGAATGCGAGATTTATCCATGAGGTCCGTTGTTTGTGTTCTTGCCTTAGCCGTCCTCCCATCTGTCGTGTCGGCGGCTCCCGTTTATGTCCGCGGATGGGAGACGTACGATGCTGGTCCGGCGACAACGACGGGGACGCTCGACTACGCGACGACCTACAAGCGCAGCGGCAACGCAGGCATGCAGATCGCCCCTACCAGTGCCAGTGACTATCGGGACGAGTGCTACGACCTCGGGGCAAGCAGCGGGTATCTCTCGCGCTTCTACGCGAAGTTGGCATCTGCCGACACCGGCTCGACGACCGTAGCCCGATTCGAAGACAGCACGAACGTCGTAGGGTGCTACCTGGCTATCAATTACAGCGCGTCAGGGACCAGCGCCACGGTCTGGTACGATGGTGGGCTCGATGAGCCGATCGACTTTGGCACAACAGACCTTCCCGACGGCGAGTGGGAAGACCTCACCCTGGTAAACAAGCGCCTCGACGCCGACTCGGTATTCTGCGGCCTCTACTCCGGTCAGGGCGTCTTTCGTTTTGGGGCATCCCAGGATGTTCCAATCGGCTTCACTGTGGAGCAACCGCAATATCTCTGCTTCGGCACGAAGGCTGGACTGCCTGCCCAGGCTTCAGCAATATGGGTGGACGATCTGGTAGTGGATTCACTTATTGCACCTGGTCCGGGGCGGATCGAGGTAATGCACCCTGACGGGGATAGGACTCAATCGCCTGACTTCACTAGCGTCGGGTCTACGTGCGGATCTGATCCAAACCCGGAGGGGTGCGTGTACGACTGGTCCCAGGGGTTACCATTCGACTGGGATGCAATCGGAGGCACTGGCTGCGTCAATCCGTCCAACGACGGCGACTCTGTGCGTCGGCGTACTTCCGACGTGGACGCCCGGGACACGTTCACCTTTTCGAACCCCACACTATCGCTGACCGGCGCAGAGTTTCTGAGCGGGGTAGTTCCGGTGGCTGTGGGGTGCGTCGACTCAGATGGGCAAGGTCCATCCCCCATGGCACTTGTGTATGAGTCTACCCACGTCTGCACCTCCGACTCTCAATGCAATACCGGGTATGCAGGATACGATTGCGACACTCAGGGGTCTGCCGAAGGCGGCGGCACCTACTATTGCAACTACAAGACTCCATTCACCGACTGGCCCAATGGCGATACCGCAATCTGGGATCAGGCGTACTGGGATACCAATCCCGACACAGGGGTCGCTTGGACTACGACAGAGGTGGATGGTTTTCGTGGCGGATACTGGAAGGATAACGTCGGGGGGAAGGATGGGGATGTGAATGTCGCTGCGATCATGGCGCTCGTCGACATTCGCGAACCTGCGCTACTCCCCGATCATAATCTGATTGACTTTCAACCCGTTGGCGCACCCGATGGCGTGATCGTTTCTTGCACGGGAGGCGATTCTATCTCTGCCGGCACCGGCGCGAGCCTTTGCAGCGAGCAGAGCTGTAAGCTTCCCAGGTTCTGCTCTGGTGGCTCCGCCGATGGCGACGGCTGCTTTGACGACGGGGACTGCCCCGGCGGCAGTTGCGGAGCGGTCGAGTTTTGTTCGGTCGATGCCGACTGTGCACACCTACAAACCCCAGCGGCGGATATATCAGCGCCAGCATGCTTCGACGGCTTCTGCCAGGTGCAATGTGGGGCTTCCAGCGACTGTGACCTTTGCGGAGGCGCGTGCCCCGCCTCGAAGCTCTACGTCTCCCGCATTGCATCAAGTGTCGAGACGATCGATACGGTGTGGAATTGCGCATGGAGCGGCAGCACGACGGAAGACATGATCGAGGATCATGCAAGGTTCGTTGTAGATCCGCTACACGCGAGCAGTACTACCGGCGGCTCTCCGACGCTCTGTTCCCTTATCAAGGGGGACGCCGGGAGGTGCTCCGTCACCACGGCTACGGCCTGCTCCTCCGATGCCGCCTGCCCCGTAGCTGAAGTGTGCAACGCATACCCCTGCGACTACGTCACCGCAGTCGGTGGGATCAATAATTCAAGCGGGATGACTCCGACCGACGGGGTCCATGTGTTTTACGATGCGCCGTACCGAGTCAACGCACTCGCGTACGGCGAGAAAACGATGCCTCTAGCGGCACCTACCCCGGGAACCTACCAGTGTCCGCGAGTATCGTGTACGACGGATGCGGACTGCACGGGAGATCCAAGCCTGGGGGTGGGGTCCGTCTGTATGTACGCCTGCGCTGGGCGCACCGACCCGGTTTGGCCCTGCACGGTCGATGCCCACTGCGGTGAGTGTGCAAATGACGCGGGAAGGCAGTGCGGTGCGGGAGTACTCGGCGTGACGGGCATCGTCTGTGGTCCGGACCCAACTACTGGGCTTCGTGTTCCTTGCGCGGCTGGGACATGTTCAACCACCGGGACTCAGTACTGCACCTGTCCGCCGCAGTCCGTGGCATGCTCGACGGACTCTGATTGCAAGAGTGAGGATGCATCATACCTTGGCGGGTCGTGCGTTGATTCAGTCTGTGCGTACACCGGAGTAAATCGCACCGGAATCATCGAGAAGTACGTCTGCCACGGCGGCACGAGCGACGGCGACGCCTGCGACCTCGAAGCCGATTGCCCGGGGGGTGGTACGTGCCGCCTCGACTCAGCACTACTCGGAGCATACGAACGCAGGCGTGCCAAACTCGGGCACGGTAGCCGTGATGTGCTCGCGGGGTTGGTTCAGATGCAGACCGAGGCCGAAGCTGCTGGGTCTCGATTCATTCACTTCACTAACATGTCGATTACTCCATACAACTCTGCGGTGACGGGTGGGTTCTTCCAGGGTACTCCGGGGACTCGCATCAACGTGCGGGAGATCACCAATAAGCAGCGGCGGCTGCGGTACGTGGTCGACCTGCTCTACCCCAGCCGCAACCGCGACGACCCTAATTCGATCGCAGCCGCGGATGGGTGGTGGCATGGTGCACTACGCAGGGACCCTTGGCACCCCAACGAGTTGGGCAGTGGAGTTCTCGCGAATGCCGCCAAGGGGATGTTCGACAACCTGGTTCCAGTCTGTGACGACGATGAGACGGTACTGTGCGGCTACTGCGACGTAGCCTGCGAAGTCTCTACGGAATCGACCGACTGCGCCAGCGGATTCTGCTCGGGCGGCAAGTGCCGGTGCACGGCGGACGCCCAGTGCGGAGATGGTACGTGCGAGGACATCGGTGGGGGAGTATTCAAGTGCGTTGTCCCGAATATCGACCAGTGCCCCCCGGGCAATAATACTGAGTCCCGGTGGCTGAGAAATGAGGCAGGGCTCTGTCCGTCCGGGAACTGCTTGAGCCAGCACTCAGGGGCTCGCTGCGTCATTGATGGGAGGACCAACTGCATCGATGACGCGGACTGCCCCGGTGCCGGTAACCGATGCGCTCTTGATGGAGTTCATATCGAGTGCGATCACGACGGGATGTGCCGGACGCCTGGTCCGTTCAACGCTGACGTCTGTGCGAATGATGATGCGACGCCGATCGCTGGGCAGGGGGTCGGAGCTTGCAGGCAGCCGACCAGGACCCCATAGGTAGATGTTGAAATGCCCGACCCAACCCCAGCAAACGACCCTCTTTCTGACGGCAGCAAGATTGTCATCCATCGATCGTCGCTCACGATATCAATTGCGAGCCTGGTGGGGTTGTTCGGGTTCGTTCTTTATAGCGGCGGGCAGCTCCAGCAGTTCACTACGGCGGCGGCATCGATAGGCCTGATGGGAAAAAGAATCAGCCTGCTGGAGGAGTCTGCCGTAAGCTCTGCTCGGGTAGGTGACCGGGTGGCCGCCCTGGAGGCCCTTACCGCGAGGCTACTAGAGCAAGCGAAGGACCACCTCCGGGGGGGCGACTGGCAGCGGGAAGATCGACGATTGTCTGAACACCTGGAGAACCTATGGGTAGAGGTTCGAGAACTGCGGAGGAGGACGGAAGAATGCACTTTGAATGGTACGAAATAGGCATGGCTATCCTTACTATCCTGGTTGCCGTTTTCGCGTTGGCTACGGGGGTGCCCCTTGCGCTTCCCTGGACAGTCCCATTGCCCTGAGCCACGATGCAACTCTTGTATGGGCAACCATGGACATCCCTGGCGGGGTGGGCTGGCGCGGCCAGCGCCTTAGCCGATCGCGCGTTATCTTCGTTGCGGCAGGTGATTCTCGTTGTCGACGATGAAGTCGGATGCCGCCAGTCAATCCGCGAGATCCTGAAGGCATATCCTGAGTTCGAGGTGGTCGATGCCTGCTCTGCCGCCGAGGCGCGGCAGCAGCTAAAGAAGCATGAACATCGGATCTGCTGTGCATTTGTCGACCTCCGTCTATCCGGCGGCTCAGAGTCCGGGGGCATGGCCCTGACTCGGGAGATACGAAGGAAATACGCTTGGGTCGGAGTTGTGATCTTCTCTGGATATGCGGCTTCCCACGAGAGGGAGTTGCGGGACCTCGGCGTGGTTTCCATCCTGACCAAGGGGTCGGCGAGCCCGACCGATATTTTGGTAGCAGCGAAGGCCTCGAGGAGCTTCCTGTGGTCCTGGCATCACTTCGAGGCGCACGACAAGCGCCGCATCCGGAAGTTGCTGTTGATTGCGCTCTTGAGTATGGCGGTAACGATGCTCTCTAGGTGGATGCGATGAGGCAAGGGGATGAAGTAGCGGTAGCAACCGACGATCCCGCCGCGCCCGACATTCGGACCATTGCTGGGGTGTCCATGGTCCTCTGGTTGATCGCCCGAGAGTTCGCGCCGCTGATTGGTCTTGGGGGGATTCAGTTCCTCTTGGGTGCGTGCCTTCTGGTAGCGATCATTGATGCGATTCAGCACAAGCGCGACCTCCTCACCGCGCTTGCCTTCGCCTGGGTACTTCTTCAGGGGGCAGCGGGGACTGAGGCAAACGTACGATACGTCGGGTTCACTCCACTGGCAGCGCCGGCCAGCGCACAGGAAGAGCCTACACCGAAACCACGCGATCCGTTTTGGCCGTAGCGGGTCACAATCGACGGGGGTCGATATGAACAATGAAGAAATGGCGGTACCTGCGAAGCCTGAACTACCGTGTGAGCCTAGCTCGATTCAGGTGGCGCAGGCGGTACTCAACCAGCGGCAGGAGTTCCTGAAGAACCTCGCGGGCATCCGGGTAGCGGTGAAGCTTGCGAAGGCGCTCGACGACAAGGAGCGACTGGCAAAGCTCGAGGCGGATGCCGCCACGGTGATGGACGGGCTCGAGGCAATCCAGTCGATCATCGAAGAGGAAGATTCCGAGGTACAGCGTCTGGTGATAGACGCAATTGAGAGAGCCAAGGAGACGGCTCAAGGAGGCAAGTGATGGACCTGCTCAAAACGAAGTCTGCATTGGTGGGGCTTACCGGGACGCTGATCGGTCTCGGCTTCTACCTATCTGGGAACCCCGAAGCGCCACCGCTCGAAGAGTTGGTACGTGAGATTGGATCGGTTCTGACTACGCTGCTCGGAGTCGGACTGGTGACTCTGCGCCATGCCCTACTCAAGGGGGGTGCTGTCGGCGTTATTTCGACACCGAAGCTTGAGCCAGGAGTTTCCATAGTACCCACTGTGACCAAGGCAGGCATGGTCGCTGGCATGAGCGTGATGCTGCTCTCCGGGTGCGCCCTACTGCAGTCACCGGATGCGGCAGGGGTAAGTAGGCTCGACCATGAGAAGGTCGCTTACACGGCTCAGGTGGCTGCGACAGCGGGGTTGCAGGCTCTGACCTCGGCTGGGCGGCTGGGTGAGATCACGCCGGCGGAGGCAAAGCCTGTAGCTTATCAACTGTATTACGCCGGCACGAAGGCTGGGGAGGCGGTCGAGATTGCAGCGAGGATTGCCGATGAGCCCGAGGCCGAGGAGCAGTTCTGGGCGGCTCTGCAGGAGAGCCAGAGAGTGTTGGGGTTGGTAGCGCAGAATCCGGCTGTATCGAGCCTCGGCATCTTCCCCACTTCGCAGTAGCCCGTAAACGAGTACGAGAAAGGACAAGACATGGACCCGAAGATTTCAGCAATGGTTTTCTTGGGGCTGCAGATCATGCAGCGAGTGGTGGCTTCACTACTGACCCTTCGCAGTGCAGAGGGGCGAAGCCTCACCTCTGTCGAGAAGGAGTCGGCCAAGCGCAATCTGGAGTCAGCGAAGAAGGACTTCGACAAGTGGTTCGCGGAGATCACTGCTCCCGATGAGCCTAAGGTAGAGACCCCTCTGCCGGGAAAGCCTTCGGCGTTGAGGCCTTCGACTTCGAGCCCACTGGCCAGCAAGGGGGAATGACCCCCCGATTCCTTCAATCGATCGCCTTCGTGTTGCGGCACGAGGGCGGTCTTTCGGGTGTCGCCGAGGACCGCGGCGGCTTGACGAAGTGGGGCATCTCAACTCGGTCCCACCCGGTGGCGAGCTCCGATGCGTTCACCTTCGAACATGCGCTTGAGATCTACCGGGCAGGCTACTGGGTGAAGATGGGCCTTGAGCCTGTGGTGCCCTGGACGGTCGCTGCGAAGACCTTGGACTTCGGGGTGGTGTCTGGTCCCTCGCGGGGCGGCAAATGCCTTCAGAAGGCTTTAAACAGCTTCGAGGTGGGCATCTCGGTCGACGGCAAGGTCGGAAGTAAGACCCGAGCAGCAATCGAACAGGTGCTAAGAAAAGTTAGCACCGCGGAGTTGATCGATCGGATGGTGATGGATCAGGAGAGGTTTTTTCGGGGCATCGTGAACCGAGATCAAACCCAGAGGGTATTCCTTCGAGGGTGGCTCAGGAGAGCCCAAGACATGCCGCAGGACTTCTAGATGCACTGGGGCAGGGTAGGGGGTAAAAGCCCCCCAGGGGGTCTGTATGGGCCTCCTGGGGGGCTTTTCATATTCTCAACTGGAAAGGACGTGGGTTTCGCGTTCTCCCACCCCGACGAGGTCGCCGATCCCGATTTCGTGGTCAGCGTGGGGGTGCATCTCGACGTTGGACATGGGCGGAGACTTATTCTCACCGATGGGAATCTGAACCACGGCGGTCGGGTCACCGATGAGCTTGGCTGCGATCTGCACCATCATGTTCCAGTACCCCGAGACGGGACCGTCGAAAACTTCGTTGCAGCGGCGGCACTTGTACTTGAGGCACGAGGTGGGGGTGAGTTCGGACATGCGCTTCTCCTATCTGAGAAAATCGTGGGCCAGGCCTTGTTCACCTGACCCACGTAGGGAGGGGTCGGTCCCCCCGTTCACCTACCGGCCTCTCCCGATTTCTTCTTCAGGCAACTGTGATCTTGTGCCAGTTCAGCCACTCGGCAGTACAGGCTTGCGGATCGAGTAGGAACCTCCCATACGTCGAGAGCTTGCCAGGCGAATGTAAAGTCTCGGGCAATATGGAGAAGAGCCGCCCGGGGGAGATGGTCTGCGCAACGCTTGTAGGTAGGGACCGGCACGACTGAGCAGCCGTCCTCTTTGCAGATGGGCCCGCTGTCGGGTTCAGCATTCTCTTGGCACTGAGCCACCAATGCCTGAACCGTGAGCGGGCTCAGTGCTCCGAGTAATTGCAACCAGCACTGCCAACTTCCCGTGGTTATACTTTCAAGGACTGCGTCTTCTGCGAGCCGCTCGAGTTGATCGAGTACCTCTCTGGAGACTCGATCGCTCATCCTCCCTTCTCCAGATCTCGAATTGCCTGCTCAAGTACTGGGGTGAACCCGAGAGGATCCCCGATCACCAGGCTGATCGCACCACGCACCTGAGCGTGCAGTACCACCAGGCCGATCAGGGGCTTCCCTGGTGCCTCTTGGGTAAGGCGCTGAGCAAAGGTCTGGATGCTCATGCGCGTCGACTTCAGGTAGCCTAACGCCTGGTTGTCGGGGTCGAGGTTAGCGTACACATCCTCCCCCAACTGTATCCGCCTCAGGGTGAACCAGATGGTCCACAGCCGCTTGAACCGCTCCTCCATCATGAGCACCTTCGCCGACGAGCTCTCGATGTAGTCCGTCCAGCTTTCGGTAGCGTTCTTGTCCTCTGCCCACCCGTTGATCTGAGCGGCGAGGCTTCCCAACTCGGCCCCGATCGCATCCATCACGTCTTGAATCTTACTCATCTCTCATCCCCTCCTGGTAAAGAATCACCCGTGTGCAACTGAGTACCCGATCCCTACGACCGCACGGGGCACGGCCTTCTCTCGGGTATTGCTGGGTCCTCTACTCAGCGACGCGTCGCTGCCCAGCAAGTTCGTCTAGAGCTCGAAGTCGAACGTGCTCTTCTTCTTTCCTGAGAACTTCGACTTCATCGTGTCGATCTCCCCCCAGAGCGCCTCAGTGACCTTCTCGACCTGCTCTTCGGTGTACTCGTATCCGGCACCAGAGCAGTTGCCGATCAGGGCAATCGCCTTGAGTGCGTTGGCTACCCTCTTTGGTGCGATGCGCTTGAACCGCTCGGCGTTCGTTTCGCCTACCGGCTCGGTGCCTTCACCCTCTTCTGTTTTCTCAGCAGCGGCTGCTGCTTTTACTGCGCCCTTGGTCGGCATCTTCCTTCTTCCTTTCGTCAAAAAGCCGGCAGCCTCTCGCTACAACTTGATGCCGGCAACCCTGCTGATCGTCTCCTGAATGAGGCTTGCCGCCTCGGCTTTGATTGCTTCGTTGATCTGCTTCTTTCCTTCTTCCGCAGCCTGCTCCAACTCTCGCTTCATCTTCCGGCTAATGGCAGATTCAACCACTTGGTCTAGAACAGTTGAGCCGCGGTTGTATCCGTCACGAGTCATCGTGACAGCCTTCTCCATCTTCAGGGCGATGAACTCCCGAATTGTGATAGGTCCCGCCGCGGTGCGCTCACCGAACTGGTTGGTTCGGATCATTGGAGTGGTCAGGCATTCGGCCATGGCTTCCTTGAGGAAATCATCCCCTATGTCCCGGATCCGACTTTCGATTCTTTCGCCAATCAGGTCGAGAATAGACTGCCGCTCGTCCCATCCAGCATTCTTGAGGAACTTGTCGGCGACACGGTCGATCACCTCTTCTTTGGTAGGGGTGCTCGGGGCTGCCTTGTTCTTCGTACTTGCTCCCATGAACTTTCTCCTCTCTCGTAGTGGTGGTGCTGGCGGGGTGCGCCCCCTTCCCCAAGGACACATCCCGCCAGCGTAGATCAGAAGCCTATTTCTTCTTCGGCGTCCCCAGTCTCCTCCGGGTATTCAGCCGCTTCCTGAACGATCTCGGCACGCTCCTCCTGCGGAGCCTTCTTCAGTAGCCGGTCACGCAACTTCGCAGAGAATGCCGAGGCCTTCCCCTCGTCGAGCTTCTTGAAGCCGCCAGGACGATTGATCCATGAGACCTTCTTAAAGGTCTTCCCCTCAAACTCCTCCTCGACGACCTCGAAGCTCACCTCCGCGCCCTTGATCGGCGACGGGTCGCCATTGAGCAGATCGAACTCGTAGTCGTGCTTGGCGGGATCCCAGCCGCACGCTTCGAGCTTCTTGATCGTCCACTCCAGCGAAGCATCGCTGCACGACAGGTACGCCGAGATCGAGTTGCCGTCGTCCTTCGACTTCAGCATGACCGCGATCTGGCCCTTCTTCTGCTTGTTGATCACGATCGCAGAGTCGGTGACCTCGCCCTGGTGCCATCCCAGTGCAATCTTCAGTTCCTTCTTCTCATCACTCATCGGGTTTTTCCTTCCCTTTTGGATCGAGTACTACTCGACCGAGTTGTCGATCAATTCCTGAAGTCGAACCACCGACTTCTGCAATTTGAGTCCGTTGCCCTTCGCAGCGGCGAGGGACTTCTCAATCTTCTTCGCCATGCCTTCGTCAGGTTCGAGCTCCTCGAGCAACCCCTTGCACTTCTTCATGAGGTCGTCGGGAGTTGCCGCCTGGAACGCGTCGCGGGCCTTCGCATAGGCCGCGTAGTCGAGGGGCAGGGTCTGGGGGAGCCCGTACCGGTTCTTCGCGTCATACGCCGCGTGACGACGTGTGTGCACGATTCGCTGCTGGCCCCCGACACCCTTGTTCTTGCCGCGGTCGCTCTCGTCGACATGGTCGTCGAACTGGGCGAACAGGATGGTCTTCACCCAACCGCAGACCAGGTTGCCGTAGTTCGGACGCAGCTCGACGATGTACCTGGACCAGTCTTCGCCCTGGGGGTTCGAGAAAGTCTTGATCGTGGTGTGCGCCACCAACCAAACTTCCATGCCCCGCTCGCGCTGGAGCGTCTCGAGGTCGTCGAGCAGCGGACGCCACATGGTGTCGGCAGTGATCGAGTACCCCTTACCGTACCCCGGGGCCTCGATGTTCGCCCAGGACTTCTTCTCGCAGATCTCGCGGTGGATGATCGCTTCCATCGCGTCGATCGTGTCGATACCCACAGCTTTGTACTGATGGTCTTCGCTGCGAAGAACCTCGATCATTTCGCGGATCTCAGTAAACGACTTGGGTTGCGGGAAGACCGGGACCTCGAGTTCCGCGAGACCGTCCTCCGCTGGAATCACGATGATCCCTGGAATCTCGGCTAGCCAGGAACTCTTACCAACCCCCGGAAGACCATGCAGGAGCCCGCGATCCGGTTGGATCTTTCTCGAGCTTTCGATTGATTTCAATGTGATGCTCATCCTCTTCTCCTCTGTCTTGCTGGTTAGATTTCGTCTTCTCTAGCGTGGATGTCGACCCACGGCGGATCATGCTTTGCGCATTCATCGGGAATCAGTGACGACTTCCCCCCGCTGGCAAGGTCGATGATGCTGGCCGGCAGCGCAAAGCCGTCGTAGCTCTGCTCCTTCATGTAGAACTCGATGGGGCACCGGTCACGCGGCTTGAGCATTCCCCAGTGTGCGTCGCCATTGTACGTCTTGAGGATCAACGAGGAGTTACATGTGTCGCAGTTGTGCTGCATCCATGCCTTAAACTTCTCTCCGCAGTTACTGGTCGGCATTGACGTGCTTTCGGTGAGAACCATCGGAGAAGATGTAGTACTTCACCTTACCGATGGTTCGGTATTGCCCGGTGAACTTCGGGGGATTCGATCGCATCAGCGCGTCGGGCTTCACCCACGAGTGGAGCATGGCAAACCGACTGCGCGGCTTCTGGTACGACAGTGGCTTCTCGGATCCGTAGTAGGGCATCAGGGCACCATCGCTGTTCTGACCATTGAGCAGACAAGCCCAAACCTCTCGGTGGCGTAGATGAGTTCGACGTGGGTGCAGCAAGGATCAAGGTCGATGATCGTGCCTACCGCGCCCCCCGCCTCTCCCGTAACGGGGGGCTCCATCTGCTCTATCGTAATCCGGGGCCATGCCTTCGGATAAAAGGACTTCTCCACGATGGCCCCAGAGCCCAGCACTTCGTTCACCGTAACCATGCTCATGCCCCCTCCTCCCTCAACTCAACGAACGGATCATCGAGTTTCTGATACTTGTCCGGATAGTCGCGCGGGTGAGTCGCCGTAGAGCAGCACGACCAGAAGTGGCACTGCCCATACATGAAGCACGCATCGGGGTTCGGTCGACGCTCGCCTCGATCAGCCAACTGATCCTCACGCTTGGCCTTCGCGTCTTCCCAGGTGTTCTCCAGGAACGCGAAGAGTTGCCCCTCGTTGCGACTCACGAACCGACGCTGAAAGTACTTCTCCGGGTCTTCCCTGATCGCTTCGACGATGCGCTCGTAGAACTCCAGCGGTGTCTCGTCCGCGTAGCGAATGTTCGCATACGGCGTGCCGTCCTTCTTGACCTTGCGCTTCTCCTCCGGTGTCGCCTTCAGTGGGCGTTGCCCTGGACGTTTCGTGACGTCGTACACGCACCCGTGAGTTTCGTACCCGAGCGACTCGACTCCGATCGTGTAGATCGACAACTGATAGTCGAGGGACAATTTCGTGAAGTAGTCGGAGCCATCGGTGATGTCCAAGCTGGTCGACTTCCTCTCGAGGACGACGTGACGTTCTCGACTATCCTGCAGCACGCCGTCGGCAGCTCCGCGCAGTTGCCAGATGGTCGACTTGCGCATGGTATGCGGGTTCACCAGCGGGGCTGTGAACACTTGCTCCGCTGCAATGAGCTTGTACAACTCGACGTTCGGGAACGGGACCATTACGACTGGGTCGTCACCGGGTTGTGCCCGAGTCGAGTCCTTTCCCTTCGCGCCAAAGGTCTTCTCCGACCAGTACTCGTTGTAGCAAACCCACAGCGCCGAAACCTTCGCTCGCATGTACTGCCGCCGGCGGATCGCTTCATCGTCCGAGATCGGGTCGATGTCGTGCTCGAACAGCGAGGAGAGTTTCTTTCCCTTCGCGTGGACGTCGTGCGCCTGATGCCACAGGGTGCCGAAGTCTCGAGCTTCGTGTTCATCTTCGATCGGACGGTAGCCCTGATCGAAGGTCCATGTCTCATCTCTTGCGCAAGCCCTTCGCTTGCGAAGACGCGAGTGCGTGAGTGTCTGCAGTTCGTTCTCCATCTCTTCTCTCTCCTGCTGCTACTGCCTAACCAAACCAGGCACCGCTTATATTGCGAGGGCTCCTCAAAAGTCAAGTACGTTCTTGACTCGAAGGCGGCTTTTCTGCGAGAACGGCATCCGTTGCTATGGCGAGAGAGAAGAGAGAGCAGATCATCATGCTGAAGCTCACGAGGGCTGAGAAGAGGTCTATTCGTGAGGCGGCAGACATCGAGGGCTTACCAATGTCATCGTGGCTACGCCTTCACTGCGTCACCCTGGCGCGTAACGCTCTGCGCCGTGAGCGGAGGTGGCAAAAGAGAGAGGGCGGCACCCCATGAGGAGTGCCGCCCAGAGAGAAGAGAAAATCCGACCCCGTGAGGTTCGGGTTCCCGCATCGGTGTTTTGTTTAGCGGCAACAGCGCTTGGAAGTCAAGCGTACGTTGCCAAGAGAGGAGGAGAGTAATGGGCGAAGCTGCGTTCAAGATTGAGCCCGACGAAGAGTTCGAAGTTCAATCCCACTGGATGGACGCTCATGGCCGATGGGATTTCACGCCGGTTCCGAACTCCCTACTGCGTGACCGCGCAGTATCGTCGGAGGCCAGGTTACTGGGCGTACTCCTATACGCCTTCGAGTTCGGGTCGGGCATTATCCCAAACCAAGGCGCTCTAGCCCAGATCATGGGGAAATCCGTTCGGTCGGTTCGAGGATACTTTGGTCAACTGGTTGTTGCGGGGCACCTCAAGATTGAGACCATGGGGGGGGTGATGTCCTACACGCTAGTCAAGCAGGAGAGTTGGGAAGGGGAAGGTGAGGGAAATGTCGAGTAAGGAATACGTCCGTGGACCAGGGACGTCGGTGAATAGCGATGAGGATGGAAATACGTTCGTCATCACCTCTCGTGCCCTGGTTCGCGACACTGAGGTTAGCCGAGACGCTAGGCTCTTAGGGGTACTCCTCGAGTCCTTCGCCTTCGGTAGAAAAACCGAGAGTCGTCCCAGTCAGCGGACTCTCGCAGGCTACATGGGTGTCACTGTTCGGCACACCCAGACGCTACTGAAGGAGCTGGTCAATTCAGGCCATATCGAGGTTTCCAAGAAGGGGAAGAGGAACGTCTATCGGCTGCTCGATCGAGTACGACAGGCGAACTGTGCTTCGCCTAATAGGCGAACTGTGGTTCGTGCGGCTTCATTAGGTGAAGAAGAAAAAGAGAAGAAACACCAACCTCCGGTTGGTGGGGAAGGGGAAGAGTCAACTTCGACCAAGGGAAAGCACACATGGATGACGCCGTACTACGACATCTGGGAAGAGGCGTATGGCGGAGAGATGCCGTGCACGAAGTTCTCAAAGCCACTCAAGAAGGTCGAGGATAAGGTCGGCATCGAAGAGGCAGTGAACCGCTGGCGCAACTACTGCTCGAAGACTGAGGGAAGATTCGCCGATGCTCACCGGTTCTCCTCCACCCATGGTGAATATTCACAGCAAGCCGCGGCGGCCAACGATCCGTACGCGCACTTCGAAAGGCGAGGTGGTGCCTGATGGGGGAGTCCGTTGGGCTTCGCACAGCGAGGTATTACCTACGCTTAGGATTCCGCCCCATCCCTTGCCAACCCAGAGGAAAAACACCGCTGCTCGACTGGAAGGAGTTTCAAGAGAGGTCTCCGACAGAGGGTGAGATCAAGAAGTGGTGGACAGAGACACCCGATGCCAATCTCGCACTGGTCCTGTGCAATGGTCAGTTCGTCATCGACCTCGATGGCGAAGAGGCCGGGGAGCTGCTTACTCGAGCGAACATCGAGTTCGTTGGCGCAATCCCCACCGTGAAGACTGGTCGAGGCAAGCATCTCTACTTCCGGTCAGACACCAAGGTTCGAAACACCGCTCGACTTCTTGGTGATCACAACCTTGGTTCAGTGGATGTTCGAGGCACTGGTGGGTATGTAATTGCCCCGCCTTCGGTGCACGCCTCTGGTGCGAAGTACTCCTGGGTAGGCGAGCCACTGGCAAACATCCCCCCAGAGCCCCCTCAGAGGCTCTTAGAGCTCGTTTCGAGGAGTGGGGCAGGCGGAGGTGGGGCCGAGGCCATCGATAGCGGCAGAGGGGCCGGATGGGTCGCTAGGGCCCTGTCTGGTGTCACAGAAGGGATGCGAGACAACACCGCAACCCAGCTTGCCGGGTACTTCCTTGGTCGCGGCTGCCGCCCCAGTGAGGTGATCGAGCTTCTCAAGCCCTGGGCTGCTCAGTGCGATCCGCCGTTCGACATGAAGCGGATACCGATAATCGTGAAGTCGGTCTACCGGCGTGAGGCTGCGCAAATCACCCAGGTCACGCATATCTCGGACGTTCTCGATGACATCGACCCCAGTGCGGCGAGTTCCCACTTCGTTGCGACGCCCTTCGAGGATGTGAATGGTTACCTGGTCGGAGGGATGGGCCAGGGGGAGCTGATCTTCGTCGGGGGGAGACCAGGGATGGGAAAGACCGCGCTCGCTCTCGAGTTCTCAACGCATGCCGCAAGCGAGGGGCACAATGTGCTGGTCAACTCGAACGAGATGAAGGCCGTTGCTCTTGGTCGACGCATCATTTCTCAGCGGTCGGAGGGGACGGTCAAGGCTTCGGACTTGAAGCTCGGTACGGCAGACCGTGGGGCAGTTGGCCTGGTGAAGGAGCGCCTGCGTAAGTTGCCGATATGGTTCGTCGAGAAGTGCTCGTACATCGACGAGCTTGAAAAGATGGTCGATTCGTTTGCCCAGCGAAAGAAGCTCGACCTTCTCATCGTGGACTACCTGCAGATCATTCGCGCCAAGGGATACCACGACGCACGCCAGCAGGTTGAGTTCGTCAGCTCGGAGTTGAAGCGGTTCGCAATGAAGTATGACTGTGCCGTACTGGTACTCTCCTCGCTCAGTCGAGCAGCCGATGGTGTTCAACCCGAGATGAAACACCTACGTGAATCTGGGAACCTCGAGCACGATGCCGATGCTATCCTGTTCGTCTGGCAACCGAAGAAGGACCAGGGGAGGCGTGAGTTGATCGTTGCCAAGAGTCGCGACGGAGGAGTGGGCATTACGAACATCGAGTTTCAAGATTGCTTCGTTCGCTTTGCTCAAGCTGAGACACTGCGTGAAGAAGAACTTGCGCGTAACTGTACGGAGGGGCCTGATGCCATCGCCGCATTCTGATCCGATCTACGACTGCCTTCTTCGTACGCCGTACGGAGACTGCGTAGTGTCGACACATCCGGGAGTAGTACCAACCAAGTCGGGAGTGCCGTTCTTTTCTCATGCTGAAATCAAGAAGCTAGAAGGGAAGGGCCCCGAGATGCTCAAGGCTATATTTGAGACGAAAAGGGTCTTCCCTGGGGGGCAAGTGGTTCGATGACTGATGATTCGCGAACAATCGAGGAAATCATTCGCTTCGGAGTGATGCCTGAGATGGCATACGACTACTACCGGGACTCGAAGTCGCGCACGTCGGCTGAACGCAAGCTACAACTAGCCGTGTTCGAGGCGAGCATGGATGATCTATTTCGCCCCAGTGGATCCGATGCTGCGATGAAGCACTACGAGGCGGTCCAGTGGCTCAATTGGCCCGAGCCTGGCCATCCGTTTTCGTTCTGGCGCATCTGCGAGGAGTGCCTGGAGGTGTCGGCGGAGGGAGTAAGGGAGAGGCTCAATAGACTTCTGGTAATCAAGGGCAAGGAAGACGAGAATGCGCGACTTAGTTCTGTCGGATGAAGACGAAGAGTTCCGCTTAATCCTGCGGCAGAAGTGGAGCAAGTTTCGCGGCTCCGGCTGGGCCTTCGCGGTTACCCTCGCGGCGCTGAAGCAGGAGGTTGGATACAAGAAGCTCTCCGCGTGGTGCCGCAACGACTGTCGCATGTCGGCCAGCGCAGTTTCCCGGCTGGTATCAGTCGGCGAGTTCTTCGCGGAGCTCAAACGAGAGGACCAGTTGAAGTGGAAGCAACTGCCGGTCTGGAATGTCGTCGAAGTGGTGAAGGTCGCAAAAGACAATCCCGATGAAGCCTGGGAGATCGCGAGTATGGCGGCGACCCAGAAGCAGCTCCGCGACAAGGTCTCTGAAGCAAGGCACGAGCCGGTAGAGAGTGAGTGGCGGACCTTCCCCGAGTTGAAGTATCCGGCCTCGCTCTCCGACCTGGTGAAGAGAGCCACGGCGAGGGCCCGGTTCGACCTCGAAATGGTTGACCCGTCGCCGGCGCGGATCTTCGAGGCATGGTTGGCTGAGTACGTCGATCGTCCGCTACTCAGCGAAAAGCAGGAGGAGTGGCGTGCGGCAATCGAGGATGGCGAGGGGGTCTGCGTTCTCTTCGGGACAAAGTGGTCGACTGATATTTGCGGCGGCTACAATGCGACCCTCCTCGACCCGCATCACATCCTGCCTCGCTCACTTGGTGGTGGCGATGGCCCTGTCGTGCTGATATGTCGCCCGTGTCATGAGTGGCATGGAGAAGGGAATCGCTGGAAGAACCTGGCGAGGCATTTGGGCTTTGGGGACCTTGTGGAACGTGTCGGGTAATCTCGCCGCTGCGGCAGCTTTGGTTCTCTTGGTGGGGGTGTCTCCTGCGATTGCGCAGACTCCGACCCCCACCCCGTACCCTTGCGGGTCTTCCCCGTGGGTGGTGACGGACGAAGGCGACACGACCGGGACCGCTAGTCTCCGCTGGGCGATTGAGTGTGCCAATGCAGAACTTGGGGCGGGTGCGCTTACAATCAACTTCGCGATCCCAACACCGTCGGGCATCACTATAACCTCGCGGCTCGAGATCAATCGCGAGAACTTGACCATTGACGGATCGACTCAATCGGGGGCAGTAGCCGGGGACATCCTCGCGGGGGCGTTGCCGGTTCCCGCCGTGGTCATCACCGGCACGGTGGGCTCGGGGTGCCTGAACGTAAACGACTCGGACGTGACTTTGATCGGGTTGCAGATCATCTGCACCACTGACACTTTCGATTCGGCCCTACTGATGACTGGCGATGGTGGCGTTCTCAGGTCGTCGGTAATTGGCGATGCCGGTTCCGGGAATGGTGTCCGGGTGGGGGGCAACAACGTCACGATCGGGGGCACGTCTGTCGGTGACGGTAACGTGATTCGCCTCGTGCGGATCGACGGCATCCATGCGCTCGTGGCTGATGGGTTGACCGTGTATGGCAACCTGCTGCTCGATATTGGTGAAGACGGATTGTTTCTTGGGGAAGGTGTGCTCACCAACACTATCATTGGTGGCGCTGGGGGCGGACGAAACATCATCGTCGGGAGTGGGTTCGGGAACAACCACTCAGCGATTGCGTTGGGGCATAGCATCAACGGCATCGACATTGTCAACAACCGTATTGGGGTTGATTCGGCGGGAGCTGCGGACGGTAACAAGTGGGGGATCAAAATCAGTAACACCGGGGGGACGCCGACGAACGATGTCCTGATCGACAGCAACTTAATCTCGGCGACGACCAACACCGCCATCGACATCGCGACAGGGATCACTGTGGTTACAATCTCTGACAACCTGATCGGCACCAACGCGGCAGGCGAGACGGCGGCAGGGTTCTGCAATGGGCTCCCCCAGATCAACGACCAGACCTCGGCGGCAACGATCACTGGTAACACGGAGGGGGCGTGTGTCCCGACCGCGACGCCGACCAACACACCGCAGACCCTCGGGTGTTGCGTGCTCTCGTGCAACCCGGCATCGCTGCCGGCGGTCGAGGGCGGGTTCTGTTTGGATACCGACACGGGGTTCGGTGACGTGAACCTGACTTTCTGCGATGGCGCAGCGGGTGCGAATTGCCCACCAAAGGTGCGCTTTGTAGTGGGCGGGACGTGTGCGGGGGGCTGTGAAGTGCTGGCACCCACGGCAACGGCGACGCCAACAGATACGCCAACGAACACTCCGACGAACACTCCAACGGATACGCCGACGCAGACTTTTACTCCTGCTCCCGTCATTCAGGTCATCCGGGTAGGGATTTCGATTCAGGGGGCCTTGGCTGGAGTTGCAGTTGCGGGCGCTGAAGTGGGGATCGTGCTCGACGGATCGAGCGATAGCGGAGTAGGTATCTCAGGGGCGGGTAGTGGTGTTTCAATTTCGAGTTCGAGTTCAGGAGTGGAGGTAGTGCAATGACGAAGCAGAAGATTCTTCTTTACTTGGGGGCCTGGGGGTGTGTCGGGGCGTTGTATGGAATTGTCGCGCAGCATCTGCCTGAGCCAGCCTTCGCTATAGTTTGCCCACCTACTACGGCCACGGTGAAGGAGCAGAACGAGACGCAGTTCACGTTCACCCCGACTGACGAAGCCGGTACTGCGCTTGTCGCTGCGAACCTCACTACGATGGACTATCGGGTTGTGACCTGTGCGGGCGACGAGTTGGTTGCTTGGACCGCAGTGACGTTGACTGATCCTTTGGTCGCAGTTGCTCTGGGCACCGCAATGGTAACTTCTCAGCCTGTCCTCGGCGGGAGTGTGCCGACAAACGTCGAGGTGCGATTCACCTGGAGTGCTGGCGCGAAGTCGGGGCGGAGCGACAAGTGGTTCGCCCTGGTCAATTCGGGCGTTTGATATTGAACGGGGATTTCCCCCACGAACAAACAAGGAGAAGAGATGAAGCCAAGTAGAGTAGAACTCAAGACCATGGGAGCGCCGGCTGGGGGGACCCTAATCGAAGTCAGTCGATACAAGACCGGCGTAGGTGCGGTTCATCGATTGATCGGGGCACCGTGGGTAAGTCACGGCGCGGTGAGTGGTCCTCGTCCGCATGACATCGACATGATGACAGTGTGCACCTTCGATCCGGAGGGCCGTGGAGGAACCGCAACGCTGGGCTTCAGCGGGCAGATGGGCAGCGGAGTAGCTGACGCTGGTCGTACGGTCGACGTTGTTCTGGGTACCGAGGTGGTGGGGGCCTTCACCCTACAGAGCGGCAGGTGGCCGTACGTGATCGACTTGGACCTGGCGACGTATCAGGGCGGTCCACTTGACCTGGTCTTTCAGGTTCGCCCCGACCAGTCGGTGATGGATCGCGACGGCTACGACATCGTGCAGTTTGCTTTCTCTGGGATGGGGGACCCACGGTACGGAGACATGGAGCTCGACTACACCCCGGCAGAGGACTCGGTCGAGTCTGACCCGCAACTGACGTTGTTGCTCGAGATGATTGCCGCGGACCCGGACTTCTTGCAGCAGTTGCTGATGTACGCTGCGGCAACCGGTCGCCTGTAGTCTAACAGGGGCACCCGAGGTTTAATCTTCGGGTGCCCCTTCTTTTTCATGTCGAATCAGAATCGATGCCCCGACTGCGGTGAGCTGGGGGAGGTGACCCGGGCCCCGAAGCTACGGATGGAGCTCGGGTTCTGCCGGCGCTGCAGGAAGGGCTGGCCGCTCGAGGGAGAGGTCGCCGAAGCTCGGAGGGTGATCGAGCGAAACGGTACCCAGGAGGCCCAGGGAAGCCTCAGGGGACGTCGGCGGGGGTAGTGAAGGGCAACCCTCCGGGGTTACCGCTCCCACCTCCCCACACCCCCCGGGTGCTCATGATCGTACGAAGCCCCGCGATCAAATCCACCGCTCGATCCCCACAGATACACGCCGACGATACCCAGCACGCAGAGCGTCGGGATCGGCCAGCACCAGAGCGCGGCGATGACGGGGGCGAGGATGATTAGGGGTGGTAGTAGGTCCATTAGTCGTCGCCTTTCGGGTGCCAATCGTCGGGCACCATGCCCTGAAGATCCGACAGCCACCTCGACCCGTCGGGGTGATCACAGATATCGAGCGCGTAGGCTGGAACCCCACGCTGTGTTGGCGTTCGCCCCATCGAAACCTCGATCAGTACCATGTGGAGCAACTGATCCGACCCGCCAGTGGACGTGTCGAGTCGTCCACACTGTCGGCACTTGTAAACGAGGTGCATCACCCACCGCCTTCCTCGCCCTCACTCGCGGGCGATTCGGCGTCGTCGAGTGCGGCTAGTACTTCGCGCTTAAAGTCCACGGCGTCATCGTTGCGCCACGTCTGCGCCACGACGCCGACGGCTGCGTAGTAATCCCGCGCCTGTAGCACCACGCGAAGTTCCAGCACCGACTTGCGGAATCCTGTCAGCTCACGTCGCGCTTTGTCCCGCTCGGCTTCGGCCTTTTCTGCACGTTCGAGGATATGCACCACATCGCTCGCGACAATCGGCACCGATGGGCCGCACTGCACTACCTCGCCGCTGGGCTCTTGGCGGGCATTTCCGCAGGACTCACCGAATGCTCCGCAGTGCCCGCATCTGTAGACTATCAAGTCATCCGCCCGCTTCTCGGCGTTTGCGACCTTTGCCTTGGCATCGTCTCGCTCTAGGGCAAGTTTGTCGTAGGCGAGTTGCCAATTCTCCTTGGACTTCTCGGCGGCGGATAGTTGGGCGCGGAGGGTGCTTAACTCGCAGTCGGGGCAATGGTCTACCTCATCTGGATCGTAGACGAGCTGGCAGTCCGGGCAAATTACATCGGGGGCCACGCTGCACGCTGCGGAGCAGTACTTGCCTCCGCCGGTGTCCTGGTACGTGACCATCTTGTCCGGGATAAAGTCCTGGCCGCACTGGTTGCAGTTCTCCATCACCCATTCTCCTCTGGCCAGCAGTCACAATGGCCCGTCTCGTCGCAGTGTTGATACTCGGGGTGGATGGGGTTGCGCGGGGTCCGCTCGATGTCGGGCGAGCACCCCAAGAACAACAGAGCGAATAGAACAACTACCATCACCCATTCTCCTGATCGCGTCCTGGTGACGGCGCTTTGGCCATCAGTTTTCTTGCTAGACGTAGCGCATGCGCGTGTGCTTCTTTTTCGCCTCTTAGTCGCTCCTTTAGCTCATCGACAACGGCACACATATGCTGAGTCTTCTGTGCTTCTGCTTCTAACTCAGTTCTGAGGGTGGCGCATTGAGGGCAGCCGACTTGCGTCACGTAGGGGAACATTGGCGGGTAGCAGATGGCGCAAGTGTTCACGCCGCATGGCTCCGGGGACACCGCGCCGCCTTTCGATTGGTGTTGAAAGCGACGAGCATCTTCAACTGTTTCGAACCTTGTAGGCATCACCCCTTCTCCTCTGGCTTCCAGTCGTCTGGCGGCTCGGCCCAGAATATCGGTTGTCCCGGATGCGGCGGGCCGTTTTCTGCGATGTAGCGGATTCGCTTGTCTCTCCACGCAATCCGCACCGCGTCGCGCTCGGCCTGCGCTTTGAGTTCACACACCGGGCAAGGCTTGTGCTTCGTCCAGTACAGTGTCGAGCAACGTAGGCACTGAAAAACACTGCGCGACTTTTCAAGTTCTAGCTCTGCGACGCGGGCGCGTCTCTCATCAAGAAGTTGTTGGGCTGATGCAACCACGGCGCGTGACGCACCCCGCTCGTCCATCACCTCTTGTATCGTGGCTAGGCCGGTCTTGCGCACTTCCGCCAACTCCTCACGCAGCTTCGCATTCGCTTCGCGCTCGGCGGCGAGGCGATCCTGCAAGAGGTCGATGGCGCGATACACACTCACTTCGTCGGGGCTCGGCTTGTCGCTCATCACTCACCGCCTTTCTTCGCGTCGCTCTTTCCATCATCGGAGCGCGGCAGGAACGTCAGATTGTCAAGCAGTTGGCAGTATGTACCGGGGACAAGGCCCACCCGCCGACAAGCGGGGAGAAGCTGGACGATGGCGGTGTACCATCCGTACGCACAGCCGAGGGCGAACATGATACACAGTAGGACCAGGAAGAAGATTGCTTGCCAAAGCTCCATCAAGAGTCACCGCCTTTCTTCGCGTCGAGGGCGTCGCGCAATGCCTTCCACGATTCGCGCTCACACTCCGCTGGCACATACTCCCCGTCGTCGTCTTGATCGAGCACTTCGCGGAAGGCCACCGCAGCCTCCACCACCGCTTCCGCTTCCTTCGCTTTGTCTCGGAAGTGGGCCTGCCCCTTGGCCACCTTGTCGTAGGCGAGTTGCCAGTTCTCTATGGTCAGCTCCGCCTGCTTCACCCGCCGCGCCATCGCGCAGAGGCGGAGGGAGGTGGGCGTACTCAGCGGCCCATTCTCGTACCGCTCAATCTCCGCGTCGGTCAGGTCGGCGGGGGCGTCGCTTGGGGTGTTAGGCGCGTCGATGGGGTCCGTAGAGCAGATTCCTGATTTGCGGGTCATCCTGTTTGCAGAACACACGCGCCAAGGCGTGTCGGCCATCGGCTCCCCGCACTGGACACAAACGGGGGCTTCGCTTGGGGTGTCAGGAACAGTCACGATTCGCATGTCGCCGTCCTCGCTAAATGCGTAGCCCAGCCGCAGGGGCTTCGCTTCGCTTGGGGTGTCGTCGGGGCTCGGGGCGGGGGTGTCGGCTGCGCCTGACTCCACGGCCTCTCCGTCGACGGTATGAACGCACCAAGGCCACGCGCAGCAACATAAACCCGCAGCCTTTGCCGCAGTGTCGAGTTCATCTTCTGTCGGTGCGTCTACCTCGGATTGTTGCGGTACGGTGCGGTCACCCATCGAATGCCTCCAGGTCTTCCGCAGGCGAAAGCGTGCCGCCTAGCGCAACTACCTGAGCTTCAGCTCTCTCAAGCTCTCGCTGAAGAGCGTTACACCGAGGGCACCCATACACGGCCCTGCCTCGTCGCGGCACGTCCTCACTACTCAGGACGGGGGCGGGGGTGTCGGCTGCGTACTCGTGTGCAGCGCAGCGACGGCCTTTGATCTCGACAGGTGCCGTGCACGTGTCGCCGAAGCCGCAAGTGAAATCTTCGCTTGGGGTGTCGTCGGGGTAGGTGCAGCGGCCGAAGCACATATTAAAGTTACGATCGTCGATGTCGATATGTTTCAGTTCCTCTTGCGTATTCCCGCACTTCTCACACACTCGCTCACTCATCCCCAAGACTCCTTCTCGCCATCTCCACCGCATCACGAATCGCAGCCCAAAATGGATCGGCTAGCCCATGCATTTTACGTGGTGCGGTTTGCACTATTCGATCCAGCAACAGCGACTTTTCCGCCATCCTCACCAGCGCTCGCGTGGCCGTGCCATCACTGATGCCAAGCGACAGGTACTTGTAATATGCGTCGGGGTCGTCGGCCTTGTTCATGGCCACAACTGCCCGCTTGATCTCGTCCAGTTGCTCGCGGGTGAGGTCAGTCATTGGCCCGACTCCCCCAACGCGCTGCGGCACCCCAAGTGGAACGATCGTCCCCGCCCACTGTAAAACTCCGCACACGGGGCCTCGCCGTAGCGATAGCGGACGTGGCAGATGTCGCACCGCTCACGCTTCAACCATCGCAGGATCACGGGCATCCATGATCTCCACCACGAGGGCGTGACCCGATTATGAATCGCCATCGCCCACCTCGCCTTTCATCGCGGCGTCGTAGGCGGCTAATTCATCAAGTCCCAGCCTGTTGGGCTCGGTGTCATTTAGCCACTGGCGAAATGTCTCGATGAAGCGTTGAGCCGCTTCCCACTGCTCCAGTGAAGGCGGCTTCCAGTGCCCCCCGGCATCACATTTGGGGCCGGTCTTCGCGCCGCAGCCGTGGCACTGGACGATCTCTTCGCAGATACACACTACGCACCCGCAGGGCAGGTGCCGCTGTTCGGCATCGGGCGCATCCCTTCGTTCCACTGCATCGCAGAGGGCGAGGATGGCGTCGCCGATGTACGCCGAGCCATCACGTACGGGGGCGTTGTCTTTGGTACAAGATCGGCTGAGTAGAAGTCCTCGTGACTCTTCTACTCTTTCCCGTGCGCTGCGCTTCTCGCTTGCGGTGGTCATGTAGAAGCTCTGTCCGCGCAAAGCGGCCCGCCGTATTCGGCCATGTCCAGAATGCAGTCGTTGTCGCCAAGCGGCTGCACCGTGCGCCATGAGTTCTCGCTGACAACGACTCGGCCCCAACCGTTGCTTTCCATATTGCTGATCAGGATTTTCTCGTTTGGCATCTCGCGGCGCACCCCATCGAGCGTGAGAACCCGGCCGCCGAGATAGTACATGGCGGACCGACCCACCTCGGAGCTGTCCAGCTCGTCGTCAGCGCGTGCTCTGGTGATGAATCGGAAACCGTACGGCACTGCGTTGTGCCGCTCCTCGATCTCACGCGCCATCGCAACCGCTGTGTGGATGTCGTTGAACTGTTCGATGGGCTTGGTGGTCGATTCCGCCACGAAGGTCCCAGGCGATAAGAACTCTACAAAGTGTTGTTGCATCACTCTCCTCCATCAATCCGGCGCGGCCGGCCCGAGTCCTTCTCACAGCCCCGAACCGACCGCCCCGACACACCCGCAGGCTAGGCAAGAAATAGGGTTATCCCGCCTTTGGGTGAAAGATCACCGGGGCCGGCGCGTGAGACCACCTCACGACTACCTCCGACCCCGGCCCCACTTGCGCGACGCAAGGTGCCGCGCGTGATTCCGCCATGTGTTGGTCTCGTAGCAGTGCGAGCATGGCGGGGTGATGTGGAATTGTGTTCATTGCGAATCTTCTGCCTTGAACAGATCGATGCCCGACTCGAGCCAGATTTGCTCAATCACCTGGTTGCGTACGATCTCGAGCTCCTGGCGGGTCATGGCCTCGGTGTGATGTGCCACGACCTTGCCGGTCTTCGGATCCCAGATCGCCTTCGACTTCCGCGCTCTCATCTCAGCTTCGAATCGTTCGACTATGTCTTCGCCCATCTGCTGCAATTGCTTGCGGGTGACTCGAGCGCCTGCCGCCTGCTTGATGTGCATGAGGATGGTATCGAGGGTCCATCCTTCGTCCTGACAGATGCAGCGTCGCATGTAGCGATTCTTCGCCCCTTTGCGTAGGGCGACGTTGCCGACCAGGTGGGCATGCCCCGCGTTCTTCCGCCTCGCCCTGGCCTGAGCCGCCGTGCGCTTCTTGCCGCCCTTACTACCAGTGCACGCGGGGCACCTGACCTGGGGGGTTGCGTTGGGATGCTTGTCGCAGACGATCTCCTCTTGGTCGTTCAGGTAGAGGTTCGGGTTGTTCGGAGAGATAGGCTTGCGTCCCCGCTCTTCGAACTCCTTCTCTAGATCCGCTGCCGCTTCGGTCAATTTCGACATGGTACCTCCAAGGTGGAACCAAGGGTGGGTGAATTCATGTGACTACGAGCTTCCATGTGATGGCAGTGGACCCGGTGATGGCGCACCTTCGCGGATCATCGTTCTCGACGAAGCCCTGTTCACGCAGGTCGGGTAGTCGACGACGGCACTTGCCGTGTAACTTCGACTCGGTCCCGCCAGCGAGCTCCGCGGCGGTAGGGTGAGTGCGGGTGCGATCGATGTACTCACGAAGCAACTCGAGCACCTCGCTGGACTGCCTTGTGAGCTTCCCTGAGCGACGCAACTCCCTCTCGGCCTTATGGCTAGTGCCCGGGTCTTGATTCCTCGCCAGGGGCCTGAGAACGCCCCTGGGGCCATATGTGAACATGTCGGTCTGGGTACTCATCGAATCCACCCAAGGGCCATGTCGAGGATAATCCAGCCTGCGGTCGAGAGAACGACCAGGAGGATAAATCTGGCTGGCTCTGAACGGGGAATGAGCCTCTTCATCACCGACCCCATCGAGAGGGCTGGTCGTCGACTGATGTGACCCAAGGGCGAGGTCGAGGAGGGTTGCACATCTGGATGTCATCTTCGACCAGGTCGAGGGATTCACGAAGCATCGAGAGTGCCCCCTGCGGATCATCCGACTCGATCCTCCCGATCGCATGACGAATCGCGGTGGCGAGAACCTCGGCTGGGTAAATCTGGGTGACTGCGGCTCGGATCTCCAATTCGAGCTTTCCTACTGATTCAGCCATCGGTCTCAACCTCCGCTCTCTCGATCTCTTCGGGCTTCACCGGGAGGATGTAATGCCCCCCCGACTCCTCGACGCTGTCGAGCAGGACGCCGTAGAGCATGGCTTCACCTTCAGTGACCGAGCTCATGATCACTCCGCCGTCGCCGTGTAGTTCGCTATCCTTGGTGAACGACACCCGAGTGCCGTTGGTCATCAGGTCGACCATGGTGGAAGCCCTTCCTTGCTGTCGATGGCCCAGGCATCGGAGGACTTCTCGATGGTGCCCAGGCGGATGAACCCGGTGGGGGTGATGTAGATGTCGATGGATTGCCGAAGGGTGGACAGGCGAAGCTGAACCCAACCCATCTCTCTGTCGGCTGCTGCACGACAAACTGCCAAGGGCCCCCAGCGAAAGCCGGATAGGGTCATTGCGAACCACTTCATGCCGTCACTTCGAACAGGTGCCAGACGAATGGGCCCTGCTGAAACGTGTCGACGAACTTCAACGTGCTGATGTCTTCACCCATCGGGTGCCCCGTTCCGAAGAGTAGGAACCTCCTTCTGGTGACAGGGAGTGCCGGATCGACGATAGCCCAGAGGCAGGGGCTCTCCCCTTGGCACTCGGCTTTGAGCACCTGGGCCCCGTGGGGCATCTCGATCTCAATGAGGGACTGATGGGGGATGTTGAATTTCCAGATCGTCTTCATGCTCTCTCCTCGATTCCGCACCCAAGACAGATGCGGTGAAAGTAGGGGGTTGCTCCTCGCCGGCGGGGCTTGACGAACCTCTCGGTGATCTCGCCACCGCAACTCTCGCAGGTCAGCCGCTTCTTCTCAGATGCCGCCCTGGCAGCCATCTGCTTCTCTCGTTTGGCCTTGCCGTACTTGTATGCGCTCATTTGTAGCTCTTCAGGGCTCTCTTGATTTCGAGAACCTTCGCTGCTCGTCCCGCCATGTTCGACCTCCTGGCGATCTCTTCGGCGACTCTAGGGGCTTTGACGAAGACGTCCCCTTCCTCCCGAGACTGATAGATCATGGCCGTGACCCCTTCGATGTCGATGAAGAGAGGCCCGTCATAGAGGAACTCCCCTTCGTGGAGATCCCTGAACTCGATCACCTCGTCGCTCATCGGGGGGTCTCGTCGAGGTCGTACTTCGCCATCATCTTGCCGCAGGCTTTCGCGAACTCACCGATCGCTTCACCCTTGGGTAGGTAGTCGGAATTACCGGGGACAGCCCCGACTGGATGAATCATGGTGCTGTATTTGCCGCCCTGCCTCGAACTCAGCAGCCTAACGAATCTGCCGCCTTCGAACCTCATCTCTCCTACGACCATCTCTCTCTCCTCATGCTTGTGGGTGAATTGCAGGGGCTCAGACAACCATTCGCCTGACCTGCTCTGCGGTGAGCTGATTCCCCGCTCGGTTGAAATGCCCCAACTGCGCCAGTTCAGCCGAGATCTTCCTCAGGGACATCTTCTCCCCTCGAAGCAGCCGTGCCGCTTGGATTGCCTCCTCCTCGACCGGGTTGGGGACCAGGCGCTTCGGGTCGTTGGGGTCGAGCATCTTGCCCAGCGGGGCGTCTTTGCAGTGCCGCTCCCCTCGAAGCTTCTTGACCCGCAGGGCCTTCTTGGTTCGCATTTTGATGGTCAGCCGCTCGTACTGAGCGAAGACGTCTCGAATGGCCTTCATCATGAAAGCGTCGGGATCGTCGGGATCCCCCGTCTCGAGCCCACAGGAGCCGTCTGCGGCGAGTAGCACCATGCCCTGGGAGCGAAGTGCCTCCTCGGCGGCGATGGCGACAGAGATGCTCCTCGCGAGCCTGTCGCGACCTTGAACCAGCAGCACCTCGGCTCCGAGATCGGGGGCAGAGGTCATTGCCTGCATGAACCCCTCGCGCTCGTCGATCGGGGTAGCGCCTGACACTCCGATGTCCATGAAGGTCGCGACGATTTCGAGGTCCGCATGTGCTGCGAAGCGTTCACAGTCCGCTTGCTGCGCGGCGGGGCCCAGATGCTGCTCATCAGTAGAAACCCTGAGTACTACTACGGCTTTTCGTGTCATCTCTTCCTCTCTCTCTTCTCTCGTCGACCCTTTTCTCGTCGACAGGGGCACTATCCATGAGCTAGCTCTGCATTGCAAGCACTTTCGGGGGGTTTTCAGGTAGTTCAATGAAACCAGGGACTTAGGGTAACGTAGCTGGGTATAAAAAGTTTCGTTAACGCAAGGGGATCATCGGTGGATAATTCAGGATGTGGGTGAATCAGCCTGTGATTGAGCCCGAGCCAGGTCGTCGAGCCTCGAGATCTGTCTGGCGAATACCTCGGCGACCTGGGGCACCCAGGCGTTGCCGATAGCCTTCAGTCGCTCGGCTTGCGCCTGCGCGTATGTCCAATTGGAATTCCCATTAGAGCCTCGACCCAGTCGGGGTTGAGTCTTCCCAGGTACTTCCCGCGATCCTTGGTCGATTCTGGGCGGCTCCCAGTCGAACTGGCACTCTCCGGGCCTTGCAACCCAGGCTTGGTCCAACCCCTGACCGCTGCATCGGTCAGGGTGAGTCCACTGTGACGCTTGCTCGCACTGTCGGCCAGTTTCGTCCCGAACCCCGATGCTCTCGCGTCCCCGGTCGTTGCTGTCGGCCAATACCTCGCTACCGTCGTGGGTAAATTGTCCCGCCCCTGAGTGCGTTCCTTCCCTGGGGCTCGGGTCTGCCCGCCCTTCCAGTCTCGGGAGCAGGGCGTTGGCCAGTCCAACGCCCGCGCCATCCCCTCCAGAGAAGGCTTTCCAGCCGTTCTGCGGGGTTTCTCGATCGACCCCGAGGGTGTCACTCCCCCGTGCCTCAGGACCCCGTTGTTCGAGCTGCCGTAGCGCGTCGCCGAGGGTGTCGGCCACATCTCGTCTTGCGGCAACGATCCAGACCCGGTCTCGTTTATGCGGTGCTTGGAGATGTCGAGCACCCACCACGGTTGCCCAGCTTTGGTAGCCAGATTCCTCCAGGTCATCGAGAATCGTGTCCGCTCCGAGAGTTCTGAGGCGAGGGCTGTTCTCAATGAGAGCCCAACGGGGTCGCACTTCTTGCACGACCCGGTGCATTTCGAACCACAGGCCCGAGTCGGTGGGTGAATCTGGGGTTCCGAGCCCCTGTCCCTTGCCGGCGGCGCTGATCGAGGTACAGGGAAAGCCCCCGGAAACAACGTCAATTGGTCCGAATCTCTCTTTGACATCTTCTCCTCGAATCTCTTTAACGCTACCCAGGTTGGGCACGTCGGGCCAATGCTGGACAAGGATTTCGCAGCAGTAGGGGTTGATTTCTGAGAACGCTACAGTCTCGAATCCGCATGATTCGAATACCAGCGAGGGGATCCCCGGTCCGCTGAATAAGCACAGGTGTTTTCTCATCTTTTCCTCCTGCCAGGTGCGCCAGGTCGAGGGTAAATCAGCCTGCGCTCGAGGTCGCGCATTCCTCAGAGCAGTACTGCTCGCCTTCGATGCGGGGGCTCATGCACCCGTCCGCGATACACCAGAAAGGCGGGGGGGCGGTTCTCTCGATGTCGGCTTCGCTGTCGAGTGCTCGGCAGATTTCCTCAAGCGTAGCATGCGATTTCTCGGTGATTGTAGGGTCATCGTCCAACTCACGAATGACTGTCGCGAGCGCACTTCGCAGGTAATCAGCGGTGGTTCCCGGTGTCGTTGCCATGTTCTTTTCTCCTTCTCTCTCGTGGATAATTCAGGGTCTCAGCGACTCAGTAGCCGCGTGACTCGGGAGTGTAGTCGTGCCCCTTCGGACACCCCAGGGCGACTCGCCACTCGATCCCCTTCGGGGTGATGCCGTCATGGTCGCGAGCCTGATCGATTGCCCCCCATGGAGTATGCGAAGCGAACCGACACCGACATGGTTTGACCGTCTCGATGCGGTACATGGTGCCCTTGCCTGTGATCGAGCCTGGACCCAGCGTCATCGACCAGCCCTCAGGGATGAACCAGCCGAGTCGAGCATCCTTCTCGATTGCTTCCATGCAGAGGGTTCTCAGGGCCCTCCAGTGCCACGCATCGCCAGATGCCGGGGGGTTGCGTAGGTCGACGTCGCCCCCCTCGTGAGTCGCCCCTATGGCTCTCCTGATCGTACCGTCTCGACGTGCCAGCCAGATCGAATTCCCGTAGTGTCTGACCTCGGGAAAGATGTGCTCCAGCCGGGACCAGACCTGACCCCAGCGACCCCGCTCCGCCGCTTGGTCTATCACTCGATTTCCGCAGTCGTTTGCATGTGCCATCGGTCGTTCCTCTCTCTCTCTCTCTCTCGTATGGGTGAATTACTGCGGGCTAGATCTCAGCACCGGACGGTAGGGGGGTGGGTCTTCGGGCATCCGCAGAATGGTATGTGGCAGATCGCCTCGACCTCGCAAGCTTCGGCTGCTTCGATCTCTGCGTTGATCTTAATGTCGGCCATTTCCGCGACTGCGTAGTCGTAGAGAACTGAGCGCATGCGTTGCCAGTCGACCTCCTCTTCGCCTCCGCTGAAGTACTTCGATGCGAAGTCCCCAGTGGGTCGCCCCAGCGCGTATTGAATCGACCTCACCGCTGCGTTGCAGGCATCCTCCGCGACCTCGCTCGCGCTGGGCCCAGGCTTTCCCCAGGCACCGTCGGTGAGCACCCACTCGCGAACGTCGGGCGAGTACATGTCGACCAACTCCTCCCAGACGAACTTACCCAGAGAGGGAATCGAGTCGAACGAGTCGAATTGATTCGACCAGTTTATTGACCATGCATCATGCCACTTCGATGCATATATCCCGCCTGGGAAAACGACCCCTTCCTCGTCGGGGTAGTCGTTTTCAGCGCCGCAGTTTTTGATGCTCCAGTCCCGCAAGCTGGGCACGATCTCGGCTGCGTTGATGAAGTCGTACACGCACATCGTTTTTGTTGAATTGGTCATC